>DATITY010000613.1:0-3866 GCA_035467235.1 Draconibacterium sp.
ATTATCATAAAACTACTGACGACATGCTTTTGGATGTGCCACTTCCTACTTCAACAACAACTGGCAGCGTAAGGGCAAATTACGGTACAGTAGTGAATAAGGGATGGGAAATAATGCTGAATACCCACAATATCAAAGGAAATGATTTCAATTGGTACACGGATATTTCATGGGGTGCAAACCAAAACGAAATTATAAAACTTGGTCCAACCGGTGCAGATATTCTTCGCAATAGCTGGGTTGGCGGGCCTAACACTGTATTAAGAGTAGGCTAATCTATCGCAACGTTTTGGGGCCTTAACCGGCTTGGTACATATAGTACACAGGAAGCATCACTTGCTGCGCGTTATGGTTTTGTGCCTGGTGATGTAAAATATCAGGATACAAATAATGATGGAGCTATCAATTCTTCCGATGGTTATTTGCTTGGTAATGCATTTGCGAAATGGGATATGGACTTTAACAACAGGTTTGAATACAAAGACTTTGACTTCAGTTTGGATATAAGGATTTCATACGGTGCTAAAATGCAGAACAGGATGAACCACTCAGGAGAAGACCGTCAGACAATGGGTAACAGTAAAGCCACTGTTCTTGATGCATGGCGTCCTGATCATCAGAATACTGTTATCGGTCAGGTTCGTCCAGGTATGGGAGGTGCATATTATCAAACTTATCCTGATACACACTGGATAGAAGATGCTTCGTATATAAGAGGAGAAGGTGCAACTGTTGGTTACAATTTTGCCAGTACCACTCTTGACGGGATAGGTATTGACAGATTAAGATTGTATTTTACCGCCAAGAATTTTTTCGTGTTGACAAAATATACAGGTTACGATCCTGAAGGTAGTGACAGTGGTAATATGGACAATATTACTCCGCATATGGATTTTTACCAATATCCGCGCCCTACTACTTATACATTTGGTGTTAATGTTATTTTCTAATTTTAAAATAATAAAGAAATGAAATATATAAAATTATATTTAGTCCTGGGCCTTAGCCTGATTTTTGGCTCTTGCGAGGAATTTTTAAAGGAAGAACCCACAGGGTCTCTTACTACTGAATCGGATATTTCCAGCTATGATGCAGGTGTGGCTTTTGCCACAGGTGCATACAGAGCTCTGCCACGTTGGACAGATGGTTCCAGCGAATGGGGAGGCAATCTGGCTGGGAGTCGTGAATATGCCACAGGTAAAGCTGCTTCGCAGTACATGGGAGCCAGACTTTGGAAATTTGAGGCAGATGATAATGATGGTCAGGAGGATTATTTTACATATCCCTGGGACCGCTGGTATCAAGGTGTCAGAGATTGTAACCTGTCAATAAAAATGATTCCTACCATTACAGGATTGTCGCTGGATGATCAAAGCAGATTACTTGGTGAGGTTCGTACATTAAGGTCATTTTATTATTTCTGTCTTGTACGTTTCTATGGCGATGTACCTTATAACGTGGAAGTTCTTCTGGATGTAAGTCAGGCAGAACAACCGCGCAGTTCTTTAAAGAAGATTTACGACGAAATTATTGTTCCTGATCTTGAATTTGCTGTAAATGAAAGCAAACTTCCTGACGGACGTTCATCAGGTCGTGTAACCAGAGATGTTGCAAGGGTTGTTCTTGCAGACGTTTATCTCACAATGGCAGGTTATCCATACCAGGAGGTAAATACAGATCCAACAAAAAATTGGTGTGAAGAAGGACTTTGGTCGATGACTGAATACCCGGTGAATTCTGCAAGCGCAAAAGATCTTCTGCAAAAATCAAAAACTCAGCTCGATTATTTATATGGCAAATATCCAATTGGCGCTTTTTCCGATATAAACAATCCTGCAATGAATAATAAAAATGGTGCAATCTTTCAAATTCAGTATCTGGCTGGTACAACTGATCTTCCGATTAACTATTATATACCGATGACAAGTTATACATCTGCCTTTACTACTGAAACCGGAACAAATATTCCAAGCATAGCATATCATGCATCGTTTAACCCTGCAGACAAACGTATTCAGGATAGGGTTTATTTTTATTACAGCGATACAAAAGCAAAAAAATATGATGTAAACGAAAGCCCCGCTGATAAGTTTCCTCAGCCTTTCCTTTATAAGTATTATGACTATGACGCTGTTAAAAATACAGCAAGATCAGGGTTGAATTATAATCTTTACAGGTATGCTGATGTATTGTTAATGCTAACTGAAGTTAACTGGTCGCTTCGTCAATTGGGTGTAACTGTTTCTCCTGTTGATATACAAAAAGGTATAAACGAAGTTAGGGTTAGAGCCGGATTACCTGAAATACAGGCAGGCGATCTTACTCTGAAAGACATCATGAGCGAACGTGCGTATGAGTTGATATTTGAAAACAAAATGCTTTGGGATATGAGGCGTACGCGCAAAGCGTTGAAAGATGGAGCAGGTGAGTTTACAGCTCTTCAGAACTTCATTGGTCATCAACCAACTTCTTTCGACCATCAGTTTAGCAATAAACATCTGTTGTCACCGGTTTCAGCAAATGAAATTAAAAACAATAGAAAATGCTCGCAGAATTTTAGTTGGCAACCTGTTCAACAAGGTCAATAATTAATATGATGATTTTAATTAATTAAAACATATAAGAAAATGAAAAATATAATATATCTATTGTTCGCACTGATATTGATCGTCAGTTGTCAGGATGAAACTCTTGATATTCCAAGAGACGCAAACGGGAATGCGATATTGACTGAGGTTTCAACCGCGACATCTGCGGGTGTTAGCACTCTTGATACTGGATTTACCGTAAATGCAACATTGCCCAATGCAAAAGCAGGTGATGTTATGGCAGTGGAATGTTTGAAGTTACAATTGCACCCTGAAGGTGGCAACAATCAACTGCTTCCTCTTGCTGGTACGCAGAAAACTGTTACGGTAGCAAATGATTTAAAAGTTTCTGTTACATATACCCGTGACGAAGCTAAACTTGTTAATGTGGGAGATTATGTTACCGTTACTTTTGCCGGCGTTACCGATTATGCATTGAAAAGAGTTGATTTGGTAGCTGCAACTTCAACTACTAAACCTAAAGTTTCGGGTATTGAGATTGATGTTGCCCGTACTGCTGAAACAGCATATTTCAATGTAACTGTTGCACCAAAGGCTAATACTTATGGCGGAACTCTTGTTGCAAAAAGGAAAAATGGAACGAATGCTGCCTGGGTTGATGTTGCTGGATCACCATTTTCTGGTGCACAACCTTTCCTTGTTCCAATTTCAGGAACTGATTTTTCTTCAACAAATGACACAATGTTTTATTCATTTGTTTCACAACAGGGAGCTTATACTGACGTGATACAAACAAAGGTTATTGTTCGTGAACCTTATTTCTACCTGAAAAAATCAGCAACACTTAAACTTTTAAGCACAACAGAATCAGGAAGAAATATTCTGATTAATGCAGCAGTACCCGAAACTGATCCTAATGCAATGTTGGCTCTTTCCAATGAGCTCAAGCTAAAAGGAGGATCAAAGTGGCTGGAAGCTGGTAAAAGCATTCAATTCGTGCCTTCTTCGCTGGCTATGTATGC
Source organism: Draconibacterium sp. (assembly GCA_035467235.1). Taxonomy (GTDB): domain Bacteria; phylum Bacteroidota; class Bacteroidia; order Bacteroidales; family Prolixibacteraceae; genus Draconibacterium. Next base: position 3,572 of record DATITY010000613.1, read on the forward strand.
TTTAAATAATTCAAATCTTGCAATTGCAGAGTTTGAAGCAGGTACACCTACAACTACTGCTGATCCTATTGGAGGAACAGGAGTTTATATCTATAAAATGATAAACGGTTCTAATTCGACTGACGTTTATTATGGTATGATAAGAGTATTGGATGTTGTTCCGGGAGTTTCGGTCGCATTCGAATACAGGATTGGTAATATGTATGCTCACCTTGCGGTTATAAAGTAACCCTGCTTTATTTAAAAAACACCGTCCCCATACAGGACGGTGTTTTTTTTTACTTCATTTTAAAAC
>DATITY010000614.1:0-1804 GCA_035467235.1 Draconibacterium sp.
TTGAAATCGATGTTAGGGGAATCACAGAGTTGGCAAGTCGCAACAACTGCCTTATCGAGTTTATTCCGCAGGTTGGAGATTTTATTACTGATGGCGATCCGCTTTTTAAATTGTATCATGGTGGTGAAAACATCACCGATAGTCGGTTGCAACGGGCAGTTGCCATCGGACAGGAGCGAACAATGCAGCAAGATCCGGGATTTGCATTTCGCATCATTGTCGATATTGCGGTAAAAGCATTATCCAGAGCAATTAACGACCCAACCACTGGTGTGCTGGCGCTCGATCAGATACATCGATTGCTTCGCGTAGTAGCCCGTCAGCAATTAAATACGGGGCAGGTTTTCGACAAAACAGGTCAATTACGACTCATTTACCGCACACCCAACTGGGAGAATTTCGTTAATCTTGGGCTTACAGAAATACGGCATTATGGTAATGACAGTATTCAGATTGTCCGTCGGCTGAGGGCTTTACTTGAAAACCTGATAAATATTGTTCCGCCGCAAAGAGCAGTGGCACTGCGCGCTGAACTCGAAATTCTCAATCGTAGCATTGAACACGATTTTTATCACCCCGAAGATCGGGCGAACGCTGCGTTTGCCGATTCACTTGGGGTAGGAGGCTCGCGTTGATAATCATATAAAAATTATTAAAATAAAAATTATTAAAATGAAAAACTTTAGAAAAATTATTCTTCTCTCACTGCTTATAATGTTTTCTGCCACTGTAAATGCACAGGTGCTGATTACACTGTTATTGGGCGATGCTTTAAACACGCCCAAGATAGAATTCGGACTTGAAGGCGGCTGGAGCCATTCGTATATCAACACAATCAGTGAATCCGAACCAATCAACAATTTCGATTTGGGATTCTATTTCCATATTCTCATGAAGAATAATTCATATTTAAGCACAGGTGTAAAGGTAAAATCGAATGTAGGAGCTACCGGAATGGATGTTTATTCGATGGGTGACGCGGAATTTGACTCCGTTTATGCAGGCGGAACACTGACCAAAAAAATTCCCGGATTTTATGTGCCCATCCTTTTTCATCAGCGGATTAAACAAAAGTGGTATGTTGAAGCCGGCCCGCAGTTGGGATTATTGTACAAACAGTTGGATATTTTCGAGGTGGAAAAAATGGGTGGTGACCTGGAATTTAAGCTCGATGTGAAGGACCAGTACAAACACATTGATGCCGGTCTAACTGCCGGTTTAGGTTACAAATTTTCTAAAGTTCAAAAAAGCACAAGTATTGGTGTTAACTATTATTACGGGCTTGTTGATGTGAGCAAAAATCCAGGGTACAAAATCAAAAACTCGGCATTTTACTTTTTTGTAAAAATTCCGATTGGAGCAACACCCAAAGAACCAAAAGAATCGAAGTAAATCATCTATTTGATTTTATTTTAATAGGATATAATGACCTGAGTTGCATAACCGGAACTCAGGTCTTTTTTTTTGTTGAGAAAACAGAATCGCATGAAATGGTTCGACCCTGGGCAGGGTGGGTTTCATTCATCGAAAAAAAATCGCAACGCGATTGAATGTAAATAGCCATGTTTGCAATGCATGGTTAATAATGTACGATCAAAAACAACCACGAATGTGGTTGAATGTTGTTATTTATTTTTACATGATTCAACCCCGTTTCGAGGTTGCCGGTTCATTGGCCATTTGTTTCCAGGGGTTGCACCCCATGGCTAATCGGGTAGGAAGCGGCTCACGCCGCTGTCCCCCCACACCACCGGGCATACTTACGTACCACGGCGGTTTCCATTAACTTCTTTCCTTTCCATTC
>DATITY010000615.1:0-2712 GCA_035467235.1 Draconibacterium sp.
CAAAAACAGAACTGATGTCTTTTTCATAATTCAAGGTTTAGAAATTATTAAGGAGTTAAATGTAGTTATTTGCAGACATAAAAAAAAGGGCAACTGAAATTAGCTGCCCTTAATTAATTTAAAACACTGTATGTATGAAAAAAAGAAAGAACAGGGCTCAACTCCAAAAAGTAAAAGCCTGTTCCAATTCTCACATAAAATTATGCAAAGTCATTATTTTACATTGTGTTTTCAACGCTATTTTTTACTTAATTTCAATGAAACTTCTTTAACAATTTCACCGCTAACATACAAAACCTGAGGAGTGTTCCCGGTATCATAAGTAACACCTCCTGATACAACAGTTGCTGCTATGTAATAATTACCGCTTTTGATATCTGAAATGGTAAAATTCCCTTCATTATCTGTAGTTGTGGTAGTGTACAAATTGGTATCCATTGTATAAAGCTGAACTGTAATCCCTGCTTTGATTTTACCATCATCAGCACTTGCAGTTCCAATTATCACTCCATTGTCGTCGTTGGTACAAGCCACCATTGTCAACAGAACGAATGCTATATAAATTATTTTCTTCATGATAATTTACCTTTTTATATTTTTAAAAATAATTACTCTAATTTATTTTTCCATTTTGTTGTACGTCCTGTTAACCAAACTGGTTTGTCAGGATCATTATCTGGACTGATAATTGCCCAATTTGCAGGATCGGAAGCCTGAATTCCACCAGGATAAGTCATTCTCTCTTTCCATTTATATACTTCATAGGGAGAACCAGGATTTGTTCCAATAAATTTAATCATTCGACGCGCTGCAGTAAAGGTAACTTCCCAGTTCATAAAATTATAATGCAACTCAAGCTGATTGAAAATAGCATGAACTTTTTCCTGTTGTGACATAGCATCGAAACTTTTCGCGGCGTATTCTGCATAAGCACTTGCGTCGTATTCCATTGCCGGTTTTGTATTTACCCTCGAATCGTCCATATTGGACGGGAATGCTGGTGTTGTTTGTTTTGAATATTGATTGGAATTATTCAATTCAAACCAATATTTACAAGACAATTCAATAGCATTTTTGTAATGTTCACGTGCAGATCCATTTAACGTTCCAAATCCCCTCACAGCAGCTTCAGCGAGCGAAAGTTCAGTTTCAACTGCATGAATGGTTGGCCAGCGTAACTGAAAGTTAAACTGTGGCCGAACATTATATTCAGCAACTAAATTATTTTCCTTGCCTATGGTCCAGTCGATATCCTCATAATTTGCGACCCTTTTACGAAGTTCCGTCAGCAGGTATTTGTCACGTTTAGTTATGTCGTTTGTAGCCTCATCATTAAGTTTAATGGTGATATTATGGTTTTTGCCATAAGTAAAAGTTGTAATTGAAGGATCGGTTAAAATTGGATCGTTGATGTAATAACCTCTCATTATTTTACTCATATAACTATTCGGATTAGTTCCGTCGTCCCAACTGGTTTCTGCACCTAAATATCTTCCACTCCAGTCGGGTGAAAAAACATAAGAAACCCTCGGATCAACTGTTCCGTCCAACAAACCTGTAGCAGAATTATCGCCTTCAAAATAGTATAAAGTCTGACCATTTATAACCTTACTTTTTTCTATCGGTTTACAATTCATAACATCATCCAAAAATCTTTTCGGAGCACGACAGTCATCTGACCGTTCTCTAAAAGAACGTGTTATACCCAATTCGACTTGAATTCTGTAAGGTTCAATAAATGCAATATCAGCCAACCCTGCCACATCGTTATAATCTGTCATTAAAGGTTTTCCATTTAATTCCTGAAGTACAGTTTGTGTTACATTAGGCGTAACTTCACTCACATTCATTGCACAACGCAGACGTAAAGAATTTATATATCTCCTCCATTTGTCGATGCTACCACCAAAAATAACATCCTGGTTGGCAAAGGTTGTCTGCTCGGTAACCGAAAGATTTAGTGCTGCAAGAAATTCATCGGCTCCTTTTAACTCAGCAATAATTTTTGGGTATATTTCAGACTGGCCAATATATTGTGCTTTGTCGCCATCAAGACCACCAGCCGAACCTGTTTCAATATATGGAACTTTGTCGTACAAATCGGTAGCTCTTTGGTAACCATGAGCCTTTACCACAATCAATAATTCCATAAATAACTTATCCAGATTGGTACGTTCTTCTTCTGGAATATTGTTGAATTCCCTTTGTGCCCATAGTACTTGTTTAATCCAGTCATCGTTAATTTTATTGAAAACTGTTTCGTTAAAACCGCTTGTTCCCCAGTCGTGTTCAACATCTTTTAATGTTGGTGACTCTCCACCATCAACCAGGACACGGTAAAGTTGGACACCTGCTCCCATTACCCGTGAGCCGCTACGCATCTGGTGGTATAATGCTCCGTAATCACCTCCAAAGAGAAAATTACGTGTGAGTTCCGAGGTAAAAAAGCCTGCAATCACGCTTACCCCGCCAGACTTATCTGCCTGTTCTTTTGAAAATCCATCAGGATCCTGATATAGTCTTTCCAACTCATCCTGGCAAGCAAACGATGAGAACAATATCAGAAATGAAAGAGCTGATTTAATAAATATATTTCTCATTTTCTATATTTTTTTAATTAGAGATTAATTTTAATTGCCATTCCAATAGAGCGTTGCGAAGGCAAAGCTGTTGTTCCATAAGAGCTGTCGCCCCATCCTGTTCCATTCGTTG
>DATITY010000616.1:0-5117 GCA_035467235.1 Draconibacterium sp.
AACCGTCCTGAACAAAATGACGGAATTATCATTGCTTTCAGAAGGGGTGAATGTCCGGTTGAATCGATTACTGTAAAAATTGGTGGATTGGACAAAAATTCAGATTATGAATTAGTTGACGATGATTCGGGTAAAAAAACAGTTCTAAAAGGTGCTGAATTGGCAAAAGGTTTTACGCTTTCCATTCCCGAAAAACCTGGTTCGTTAATGTTTTGGTACAAAAAGGAAGAAAACTGATTCAATGCTGTTTAGTTAAGTATAATATCAAGCGAATGATACATTAAACACCCTTCGACTGCGCTCAGGGTGACAGTCAGACTGAGCGCAGTCGAAGGGTGTTTTCAACAAAAAGCAACGATAAAAACTAATTCATTGATGAAAAAAATTCTGAAATATATACTCTGGCTGTTTACCATCTCGTTGCTGGTTGTGGCGACTGGCATTTTCGCGGTTTACATCCGTTACCAGTCAACCGTTCGAACAGAAACCGGGAAGATGGAAGTACATGTAAAACCCGGTGAACTGGGAAAGTGGGTCAATCCGTTTATCGGTACGGGTGGATTTCCATCCTACACCAGCGGAGATGATATTCCCGGGCCAACCATGCCGTTTGGAATGGTTCGCCTGAGTCCTGATACAAGGTTTTTCCTTGGAAAGGATTTTTTCGAGGAAAGTACGGTTAGCAACGCAGGTTATTATTATGCAGACAACCATATTATGGGATTCAGCCATACCCGGCTGATTGGAACCGGCGCATACGAAGGTGGCCATTTCAGGGTGTATCCTTCAGCAGGAGAACAGAGCCGTGAAAAATATCTCAAAGGAAAATACCACAGGTTTTCACACAACAATGAAATTGCTTTCCCTGGTTATTATGCAGTGAAGTTTAAAAGGCAACGTATTTTAGCTGAACTAACTGCAACTGAAAGAACGGGTGTTCACCGATACACTTTTTCAGACGACGAGGTTCCACATATTTTGATTGATGTTTCCAGTTCGCTGGGAAAGGGAAAAACAGCGGAAGGTGAAATTCATGTTTCTGAAAGTGGTGAAATTACAGGTGCTATCATGACTTTTGGGAATTTTGCCTCGCGTTACGGAGGTCAGAAAATCTTTTTTGCAGCACGGTTCAACAAACCTTTTCAGGCATTTAACTTCTGGTCAGGGAAAAAGTCTGTTCGCGGAAATTCATCCATAAAAGCCGATACATTGGGGATTGATTTTGTTTTCGACAAAAAATCAACTTCAGAAAAGATAGAAATGCGCCTGGGAATTTCGTATGTAAGCATTGAAAACGCGCGTGAGAACAGGGAAACAGAAACGGGTGGACTGACTTTTGAGGAGATTCAGAAAAGGACAGCCGAAAAGTGGGAGGAAAAACTGGCGCTTGTCAAAATTGAAGGCGGAACCGGGGAGCAGCGGACGATTTTCTACTCAGCGCTTTACCGCTCGATGCAAATGCCAACTCTGTTTAACGATGTCAACGGCGACTACAAAGGGTTCGACAAACAAATTCATAAAACCGAAGGCTTCCAGTATTTCACCGACCTTTCGCTGTGGGATACTTTTCGTACCATTCACCCGCTGTTTACTATGATTTTACCTGATTTTCAGCGCGACATGCTGGTCTCGCTGGTGAAAATGGCGGAGCAGGGCGGCGTTCTGCCACGCTGGCCGTCGGGTTACGGTTACACAGGTTCGATGATTGGGGCTTCGGCCGATATTGTCATTTCCGAAACTTACCTGAAAGAAATCCGCGATTTTGATGTGGAAACAGCTTATCAGGCCATGAAAAAGGCTGCACTTGGCATTGACCTTCCGCAAAAAGGATTCAGGCCCCGTGAAGGAATTGAAAAATACATGAAATACGGCTACTGTCCTGCTGATTCTATGGGCCAGGCAGTCAGCAAAACCCTCGAATATGCCTGGGCCGATGATGCCATTGCCAAACTGGCGGCTGCATTGGGTAACAGTGAAGATTCAGCATTATTTTCGGAAAGGGCACAATACTACCGCAATGTATGGAACCCCGAAACGCAATATTTTCAGCCAAGGAATGCTGATGGCAGTTTTGTGGAAAAATTCAAGCCGCTTTTGCTGACTTATTTCGATTTTGATGAAGAATATACCGACGATTATGTGGAAGGTTCGGCGTTGCAATGGCGCTGGTTACCGTTTTATGATGCAGAAGGATTGGTCTCGTTGTTTAAGGATACGACTTATTTTGTAAGCGAACTCAACCAGTTTTTTGAAAAGGCTGATCCCGAGCGAGGCACGTGGAATCCGGGTTCGTATTACTGGCACGGCAATGAGCCTGATATTCACGCAGCATATCTGTTTAATATCGCAGGCCGGCCCGATCTGACTCAGAAATGGGTTCGCTGGATTCTGGATAATAAATACGGTGCCGGTTACGATGGCCTCGACGGCGACGATGATGCAGGCACTTTGTCGGCCTGGTATATATTCAGTTCACTCGGATTTTACCCGGTGGCAGGTTCTGATGTTTACCAGATCGGGGCACCGCTTTACGAAAAATCAACAATCAAACTGGGAGAAAAGGAATTAAAAATCGAAACAAAAAACTATTCTCCTGAAAATATGTATGTTCAAAAGGTTTGGCTGAATGGCCAACTCCTAGATCGCTGGTGGTTGAAACATGCTGAAATTGCTGAAGGTGGAACCCTGGTTTTTGAGATGAGTGAAGTTCCGACAGTAAAATAAAATCAAATTGTTGTGTGGAATGAATGTAAATTTCGAAAATAAAAGACACAAGGAGAGTTCACCTAATTACATTAGGTTACATATTGATGATAAATAAGGTTAAAATCAAGTACATTAAATTTCTATTAAGGTTAACAAATTGAAAATAAGGTTTTTCTGTTTTTAAAATAACCTTATTTTTATTTTCAACCTTAATAGAAGAGCTAACACAGAAAAGCAAACCTTATTAACTTATTAAAGAATGAAATAAAGTGGATTTTTAACCTGACAGGGTTTATAAACCTGTCAGCATTAAATAAGTAAGAATTTAATAATTTGGAAAGACGAGGGGAATGAAAATAAAAATCAGAATGAAAATTTCAGGAATCGTTTCACTTTTAATTTGCAGCGTATTGATTGTTGGCTGTGCAAGCAAAACCGATTACACAACCTGGGTGGACCCAATGATTGGCACCGGCGGTCACGGGCATACTTTCCCGGGAGCAACCGTGCCATTTGGTATGGTTCAGATCAGTCCTGATACCCGTTGGGAAGACTGGGATGGATCATCGGGGTACCATTATTCCGATAAGACTATCATGGGATTTAGCCAGACTCACCTGAGCGGAACAGGCGCACCGGAATATTGCGATGTACTTTTAATGCCAACGGTTGGCGAAATACAGATTTTACCCGGCGACGAAAACGATTCAAAATCGGGCTATCGTTCGGCATTTCAGCACAAAAACGAGAAAGCCACGCCAGGTTATTACAGCGTTCTTTTGGATGATGACAATATAAAAGCTGAGCTGACCGCCACTGCAAGGACTGGTTTTCACCGGTACACATTTCCGGCTTCCAACCAGTCGAACATCATTCTCGACCTTAAAAACCGCGATTTTGTCATCGGTTCAAACCTGAAAATTATCAGCAACACCGAAATCTCAGGACTGCGACGGTCTAAACGATGGGCCGAGGACCAATATGTTTTCTTTTATGCCAAATTCTCCAAACCCTTTCATTCCTGCGGAATTGCTTTGAACGACACGCTCAGGGAAGGGCTAAAAAGTGCTGAGGGTCAAAACATCAGGGCCTTTTTTCAGTTTGATACCAAAGAAAATGAGCAGATTCTGGTAAAAATTGGCATTTCGGCAGTGGATGAGGAAGGCGCCCGCAAAAACCTGGAAGCTGAAAATCCGGCGTGGGATTTTGAAAAAGTGGCTGAAAATGCAAAAGAGCAATGGAATACTTTTTTGTCGAAAATTGATGTGGAAGGTGGAGTCGAAAAACAACGCCGGATTTTCTATACAGCACTTTATCACACGGCTATCGCACCAAATATATTTCAGGATGTTGACAACCGCTACCGTGGCATAGATCATAAAATTCACGAAGCCAAAGGTTTTACCAACTACACGGTTTTTTCGCTTTGGGATACTTTTCGTGCTCAAATGCCGCTTTACACCATTATTGACCCAAAACGTTATCAGGAATTCATTAAAACATTTTTAGAAATGTACAAGGTTGGAGGTGTGCTGCCCCAATGGGAATTGGCCGGAAACAATACGGCTGTAATGATTGGCTACCATACTCATTCAGCAATTCTTGACGGATACCGGAAGGGAATCAGGGATTTTGATGCAAAACTCGCTTTCGAAGCCATGAAAAAGAGGGTTGAAAATATTGGTTATTACAAAGACCTTGGTTTTATTCCGGCCGATAAAGTGGGCGGCTCGGTTTCGATGGTGATGGAATATGCCTACAACGACTGGAATGTGGCGCAAATGGCAAAAGAACTGGGAAAGGAAGAAGACTACCGCGACTTTATTTACCGGGCACAATCGTACAAAAACATGTTCGATGCTTCCACCGGTTTTATGCGACCTAAAAATTCTGATCGAAACTGGGTTTCGCCGTTTGAACCAACCGAAGGCAGCGAGCATTTTGTGGAAGGAAATTCGTTTCAGTACAGTCTTTTTGCCCCGCACGATGTAAATGGGTTGATTAATTTGATTGGTGGCGATGAAAAATTCACTGCGTGGCTGGATACTTTATTTACCAAAAAGTCGGTTCACGATGAAAACGTAATTGACGCAACCGGGTTGATTGGGCAGTACGCACACGGCAACGAACCCAGTCACCATATGGCTTATTTGTACAATTATGCGGGCCAGCCCTGGAAAACGCAGTCTCTTGTGAGGCAGATTCTGGTAACTTTATACGACGACAAACCCGATGGTTTAAGCGGAAATGAAGATTGCGGACAGATGTCGGCATGGTATGTTTTCAGCGCGTTGGGGATGTACCCGGTAAATCCGTCTGAAGGTCGCTACTGGCTTGGAAGTCCGCAGTTTGAAAAGGCTGAAATCAATCTGCCAAACGGAAAAATATTTACATTGAAAGCAAATCATGTT
>DATITY010000617.1:0-16310 GCA_035467235.1 Draconibacterium sp.
ACAGGATAATTGCTTCTTCTGAAATTGGCAAATGCTTCGGGCCCGTTCAGGAATGAAGAAATCCAGTATTGTGTATTAATCTGATTTAATTCAGTTCCTGCATTTAGAGGATTGGCAGCAATGTATGCATCACGATCGGCAGCAGCAACTGCGCAGGTTGCATCAAATAAAGCCATCTGGTTCATATGTGCTGCAATTCCATCGGAATAATACTGAGCTGCAGTTCCAGCAGTGATCCATCCCCTGAAGCGTGCTTCGGCAAGTAACAGATTGGTTTGACTTGCCGTAACCAAAAACATTGGTGCTGTTAATTTTACAATACGATTGCGGTCGGCCTGGCTGTATTCATAAAAACTAGCTAAACCATCGGCCGTTGCCGCAGCAGTAGCAGTTTTATTATCATTTCCCATTGGTAATCCAATCTGATCTGCAGCTAAAATTGATGCATTTGCAGGTATTTGATCAGAACCTGATTTAGCGCCTTTATAACGAACCGCAAATGAAACAAGTCGTGGATCATTTGTGTTTTTCAATGCATCAACAAAAGGTTTTGTCAGATAGAAATTGGCAGCTTCAGTTGAATTTAGTGTATTACTTAAAGGATTTCTGTAATTTGCGTCGTGTCGTACAAAGGCATTGTCAATATTTGTTGTAATTACGCCACCGTCAAAAGCAGCCTTAACCGCAGCCTGCGCCTGTGCAGGATCAACAGCGCTTAATCTCATACCTGCACGAAGTAATAAAGAATAGTCGGAATTTTACCACGTCATCCGCTTCGGCCATTTTTCCCATAAACCATACAGATTGAATACGAGCATAAGAATGGTCCATGGCTCAATCCAATTTCGACTTTTCTGGTTTGAGATTGATATTTGGTCGGGAATACGAACTTCTTCCATCGCTTGTGGAATAATCTCTAAAATCAACTCCATAGGCATTCCCATTTCTACTATAAAGACACTATCTTTAGTTTATTTGGAAAATCATTTTTTAAGCTTTAATAATTTTGTCAAGTCAACAAAATCATAAGGTTTTTCCGCGAAAGCTGCATAATATTCCAATAAAATGGATTCTCTGTTTTCGTCGATGTTAATAATGGCATATCCAGGCAAATCTGTCTGTTTGTAATATGTAACATATTTGGCTTCTTCTGATAAAATAGCTTTTCTGACTTTAATGGTTTCAGATTGCCATTCTGGAACTTTTTCAGCAATGGAAGGCCCATATTTTGTAATTATTTTTTTTGGCTTTTGGTAGTTTCTATCTTTTACAACACTCACTACCATAACCTGAACAATTGGTCCGTGTTGGGTATCGCGCCGAACAACTGAGTACCGATGAAGATGACCGCATAAAACAATCGCTTTATGTCTGGCAATTACTTCAAGCATTTTTTCTCTTCGTTTCAGATCATTACTGAATATGTGCCAGCATCTTTCAGTAACCGGAATAACAGGTTGGTGGATAGCAATAAATTTATATTTTGCATCCGTTTTAGAAAGTTCACTTTCAAGGAAAACTGTAATATCTGTTTCTTTATCCCAAGGGTCAATACAAGTAATTTGAACATTATCGAAGCAGAATGAATAGTTCGCACTTTCTATTTCTGGATTGTTGGTTTGTTCCCGGAGAAAAGGAATATAATACTTCTGAAAGGCTTCTACTGCTCCGGGTCCTGTTACATCATGATTCCCCTTAGCTATTATCCATGGTACGGGCATTTGGATTGCATTAATTGCTTTCATTGTATTCGATGACATTTGGTGAGCTTTTTCTTCGGTACCTGCCAAACCCTCCGACAAATCTCCCAGTTGAATTACAGCTTTAACCGGCGAATCCTTAATTTCGGCTCTTTTTTTTATGATTGTCATAAAATCATTCCAGTTTTTCTCAGTATATACTGTATATTCTTCTGTTACCTGCCGCAAATCATCCGGCTTTTTCCCAAGCCAATCCATGTCATGGTCTTGCAATAAATCATAATGTAAATCACCGAGTACTATTAAACTGCTTTTTTGTGCAGATGAATGAAAATTCAATAAAGACGTAAAGCAAAACAGTATTAAAAAAAATTTCATTTTAAGTAAATACAATATCATTTGTTTAGTATAACTTGTTTCCCGCTATTGCTGCTTTCACACACAGATTTCGTCCTTGCTTGCTGATTTCTCATCCAACGGACACACTGTAATTTCTAATGTAAAAATATCTTTGAAATCATTTCTCCCTAAATATAAAATCCATTTCAGAATTTTCAACTATTGATTTCATCTATCCATATCAATCTGAAATGATAAGATATGCTTAATATGTCAGATATTAACGAGAAGGAAATTCTTCGATTTTGCTTCCCCATTCCTCGTTAGGTAGTGGTCCCATTTGAAAAACAATTTTTCCTCCGTTTATTAGGTCAGCATGCGTAAACCAGGGCGAGTTAAGCGGCTCACCATTTAGCGAAGCCGACTGAATATATTTGTTTTTTGAGGAAACATCTTTTGCTTCAATGATAAAAGTTTTATCGTTGCCCACATTGATAGTAACTTCCCCGAAAAGAGGACTGCCGATGTCATAAACAGCACGTCCCGGACAGACAGGATAAAATCCCATCGCACTAAAAATATACCATGATGACAATTCTCCTTCATCCTCATCTCCGCAAATTCCCAATGGACCATCATTGTACCAGATTTTCATGATATCTCTTACCCTGCGTTGCGTTTTCCAAGGTTTACCCGCATAATTGTACATGTATGAAATGTGAAAACCGGGTTGGTTGCCATGATTATATTGTCCGATTAAACCGGTTCCATCCGGGAATTGTCGTAAAAATTCAAACTTTGGACCTTTTCCCCCGAATTGTTCCTGAAAAAGTGCATCCAATTTGGTAACGAACTTCTCGCTGCCTCCCATTATATCGATCAGGCCAAAAACGTCGTGCTGAACATGAAAAGTGTAAGTCCAAGCATTTGTTTCAGTGTAATAATCGCGTCCGCCCTGACCTCCGCTCCATATAGGATCCAATTTTTGTTCCTCAAAAACCCAATTCCCATCTGCTGTTTTCGGCGCCATAAAACCAATCCTTGAATCAAAGAGATTCTGATAATTGCGGGATCGTTTCAGGAAATAATCATAATCATCTTTTTTGTTTAAGGATTTTGCCATTTGTGCCAGGCACCAATCGTCATAACTATGTTCCAAAGTTACCGAGACAGATTGCCTTTTCTCAAAACTGTTTACCTGGGGTACCCATTCTTTTTGGCCCAAAGCCAGTGCGGGGAAAAATCCCTTACTAAGGTAAACGCTGTCGGGCTCAGTTAACGGGCCGTTGCACCATGGGAGCATGGTTGTTTCCATGGCATTCTTTTTCATGCCCTCATAAGCTTTTTCCATATCAAAATCCCGAAATCCTTTCATCCAGGCATCAGTTATTGTTGCGGTTTCATGCCTTCCAATCATAACCCGCTGTTTCAGTGCGGCATCACCGAGCCAATTGGTTTGTTCATACATTCGGATATACGATTGAATTATGTCATTCTGTCTTTCAGGCTCCAGTATCAAACCAAGCGGAAAAAGCGACCGGAAAGATCCCCAACTTTCTCCCAACTGATAGAAATCATATCCATTGGTTTGATGGACTTTGTTATCAAAACCACTGTAATATTTTCCGTATTCAGTAATATTTGTTGTTTTCCTGCCCAAAACCCGGTAAAGCGCAGTGTAGAATATTGTTCGCTGGCTTTCAGTTCCACCTTTGATTTGGATTTTGTTCAAAGCATCGTTCCATGTTTTTCTACCATTATTTTTTGTCCGGTCAAAATCCCAGCCTGCAATTTCTTTTTCCAAATTTTCTTTGGCTTGTTCGGTGCTGATGTAAGAAAATCCCGTTTTTACAAGTACCTGCTCACCTTTTGAAGTTGAATAGGTAGAATAAATCCCTATATTATTGCCCGCTTGCACTTTTTCATTCTCCTTAATTTCCTCACCCATCCAACTTCCGAAAGTTTTGATTGGTTTACTGAATTCAGTATGGAAGTATATTTTTCTTTTCTGATCGCCACTTTTGGGATAAGTTTGATAACCCTCCATAATATGCTCGTTCAAAATCTTTATTTCTGAGTTTTGGGGCAAGTTTACCAATATATTTGAGTATGCAGTTTCGGGAAAAGTGAAACGATAGAAAGCCGAATGTTGAGACGCCGTACATTCAACTTCAATGTTATAATCCTCAAGAAGAACAGAATAGCAATAAGGTGTTGCGGTTTCCTGATCATGATCAAACCAGGAGGCATTTTCACCTGGATTAACTTGTACTTTTCCCGTTGTAGCCATTAGTGAGAATGCTGCTGCTCCTTTTGAGAAATCATTTGACAATGATATCGTTGAAAACGAATAAATTTTGTCAGCGGTGTAAACATCCCTGATGCCTGGTGTAGTGGTTGGTACCAACCTAATCATTCCTCTTGGAAGCTGAACATCAGGAGTAGTGGCTGTGAGCAGATGACCAATTGTTCCGATGTTTGGATTTACATAATCAACAGGATCCTGTCCATAAACGATGCCCGTATGATCAATTAATAATAGTTTGCCAATAATGACAATCAGTAATATCCAATTAAATTTTTTATTCATTAAGATATTGAATGAAATTTATTTATTTTCTTCAGCCCATTTGTTAAACATCTGTATTGATTTTGCCAGAACTCCGGCAGATCCTTTAAATTCGGCAGATCCCGCTGGTGTTCCGTCTAATTTGTACCATTCGTGGAAATCCCCGTTTTTTAACACTCTGTTATACATTGGTTGAACCAGTTCATAGGCGTCATCTACAAAACCATTGGCAATAAGTTGTTGTATCATTCTTCCGCCAAACCAGGTCCAGTCGCCGCCGTTTTGATAATCGTACGGTGCTGAAACATTTTTACCCAACACTTCTGAAGGATATGGTGGATATACAGTTAATCCAATAGATGGCGCACCCGATTTTTTTACATTTTCCTTCATTTGTGCAGTTACTGTTGCTATTTCCTCCCTGTTCAAAATTCCAGCTTCGATAGCAACAGCAGTGCCACCGTGATAATGGATGGCATTTTCATCGAAATCTTCTGAAAACGGCGATCCATCGACGTAAATATGCGGGATGAATTTATTCTTTTCCACATCCCATAAATGTGTTCTGATGTTTGATTTAATTTTTGAATTCAAATCGCTCCATCGTTTTTTTTCACTGTCATTTTGAGCCAGCTTTTCCAAATCATTCAGGGCAATCACCAACATTGCATTATCGTAAACATCTATACTCCAATGTGTAAGAGAGTCGATATCAACAACAGCTCCACCTTCAACCTGCACATCACCCCAATCGAAGGTTGTGGCGCCGGTAATTAACCCGTATTTTTCCGAATATCTTTCATTTAAAAGATATTCAACAGAAAAAGCAAGTCTCTGGTAAACAGACATTCCTGCAACTTCTTCTTCAAGAATCGAATAGTCATTTGTTTTGGCAATATATTTTGCAATTGTCTGAATTAGCGATGTTTCCTGATCGGTTTCAACCGTATTCTTAAAACCGACATGGTTGGGTGCTGTGGCAGAATAGTATGGATGCGGATCTCCCCAGGTAAAGGCTTCCTTTTCCACGTATCCATCAAGCATTTCACCATTTTCCTGCTGAAAATGAAAAAACAATAATAGATTCTCGCGAATAATTTTAACATCATATACCTCGCACGATATTTCGATAAAAGTGTTCATGTCGCGCGACCAAACCATCTGGTATCCGGAACCTGCATAAAATCCTTTTTTCATCAGATCTCTGGCCATATCATCCACTTTCTTCATGGTTTGATCGGCCAGAATTTTTGCAGCCAGCTTCTTTTTGTTTTCACTGTTTTCAGCACACGAAGTAAAAATAATGAGGAAAATAAGGATGAGTGTTTTGTTCATTTCTTTTGTGATTTAATAATTACTGAATCTGCTTTTTTTGGGTCGAATACATCTGTTCCCCAATTTTTATTTGGCCCCGGCCCCAGCCACAATTCCAAAATGCCTCCTTTTGAAAATTCATTGTGTGTAATCCAGAACCGGTTTAACTGATTTCCGTTTAGTTCAGCCTTTTGGATATAACAATTTTCTGTTGAGTTGTTATTTGTTTTTATTTTGAATGTTTTCCCCGTGTAATATTCCGGATCGAGTTTAATTTCCACTTCATCGAAAACCGGACTGGTAATTTCGTAAACAGAGTTTACCGCCGTCGTGCCGTTCAAACTAAACAAACCTATTGACATGAGCGCGCTTATTCCTCCCATTTGTCCCTGATCTTCATCATGACCACCATATCCTTTATCTGGTGTGACGCCACCGTAAGCCTGCTCTTTCACTTTCCGCACCCAGTATTGCGAAAGCCAGGGTTTCCCGGCGTAGTTAAAAACGTGCGCATTTGAGCATCCCGGCTGGTTTGCGTAGCTTACATAACCATCGCCATACCCAAAAACAAAATCTGTTGATTCTGCCATTTCAAATGCATAATTTAATTTTTCGCATAATTTATCATTGCCTCCCATAAGTTCAGCCAATCCGGGAATATCATGCGATACTGACCAAGTTGCCTGCCATGCATTGGCTTCTACCCAGCCGCCTCCACTAAGTGGATCGGTGTGCAGCCAGTTTCCATCCTCATTTTTTGGAAATATCAAACCCATTTCCGGGTAATATAATTTCTTCCACCCATCTGATCGATTCAAAAAATATTTTGCGTCATCCATCTTATCGAGTTTTAAAGCCATCTGCCCCAAAGCCCAGTCCTGAAATGCCCATTCGAGGGTTTCTCCTGCATTTCCCGGTTTCCAACCGTTTTTAACATAGAAATTTATTTCTTCTCCGCCCATCATTCCACCGGGCTGGTGATTTTGCTGCATTACCTGAAAAGCATGGAAACTGTTCGTTTTTCGAAGCAACCCTTTCATGTATGTACTTACAATGAGACTGGTTGCCGGACAGCCGGTCATAATGTAAGAGTACCCACCTGCGCACGGACCGCGGGGCAATAATTTGCCATTATCAGCGTATTGCACAAGACATGCTGAAAAATCATCGAGGAGTTTTGGCCATGCCAGTCCCCATAACGTATTTAAGTTCCATTGTGTGAGCCAAAAAGCGTCAGAGTTGTAAAAATTAAACTTCGCTTTTCCGGTTTCATCTTTTGGTAAAGTCCTGACAACCAATTTCGCATCAGTGTGGCTGCCGATTCTTACTCCCGAGGTGTAATCAGGATAATCACCACTGTAATCGTTTAATTTATGCCGTCCCAAAAGTACATGCCATAAATCTGTATATAATTTTACCTGTTGATTTCGGGTTCCACCTTTCACTTCAATGTTTCCCATCCAGTTGTTCCATTCATTCCTGGAGTCTTCCCTAACCTGGTTGAAATCCCAGTGGTTACATTCAGCATCCATATTCATCCTCGCATTCTCAATACTCGTGTATGAAACTGCCATTTTCACTTTTAGCATTTCGCCCGATTTAACACGGTATTGCGCAGAAACACCTGCAGTTGGTGCGTCGTGGTAACTCCAGCCAGTTGGTCTTCTCGGAGTGCTTTCGTTTCCGGCTTCCAGTTCATTAACATTCTTAAGTTTTACCTCTCCATTCCAACTGTCAAGCCTGTCCATGGGCTTATCAAAACGTACAACAAAAAATATTTTTACCGACAACGGTCCACCCCACAAACGCCCTACGGAATTAAACGAACCTTCAATTTCGGTGTCACTCACTTTTTTCACTTTTGCTCCTGTCATTGTACTTGTAGATACATATCCACCAAGGTTGATTAAAACATTGGCAACAGCATCTTCGGTATAACGCATCCGGTAAATGCTTACCCTGTCGGTAGATGTTTGCTCCACCCACGTTTTGTATTTATCGAGAAAAACACGATGGTAACCGGGTTGCACAATCTCACTGTTGTGCGAGAATTCAGATTTCCAACCCTGTTGCCAGAGCGACGGATTAATTTCGCCTGTTGTTGGCATAAATTCAACACCCGAAAGCATCCAGCAATGAATTTGCGGGAAACTGAGAATTTCGGTGCTGTTATAATTATAACCTCCGCCCATTTGATTTTTATTGCGGGTTAACGGCGCTGCGCCAATCATTCCGAATGGGCGACTGCCTGTTACAAAAAAGAAGTAACGCCCTCTGGTTGTCTCAATATAGGGTTCAACCATCGAAACCGGGTCAAGTTTTCTTTCAGTTGACGGAAAAACTTCAATTTCTGAAAATCCCAAATTATCGCCCTTGCCATCAGTAACCATAAAACGCACCCATTTAACTTCTTTTGCAGGAAATTCAACAACACGGGCACTGCCATTATTGGGAATCAGGTTGACACTGATTTCTGAGCCATCGCTAAAATGAAGAGTTCCGCCCGCCAAATGAGATTTCAAACTAACCCTGTCATAAAAGATTATTTTGTCAATGAACTGGTTTTCATTCCAATCGAGTTGAATCCATGGATAGTTGATTCCGCCCCAGAAATTTTCCCTGCTGTCAGAAGCCCATTCTCCGATTTCAGAGATTCCGATTAGTCCGTCGTTGACATTTGCTGCCGAAAATTCGCCGTTCAGAACAGCTGAAGCACTTGCTTTTGCCTGTAGTGCAATATTATCCGGACCTGCAAATACGGCCGCATTTTCTGCAACCAGGAAACAAAACAGTGCAATTTTGCTGATAATTTTTGCTGAATTTATATCAATGTTCAAATCATTTTGCAATTTCATTCCCATGTTTTTTTAATCCTTTACGTTTTACATGTGCAAGTTTTTCAGCTACAGTTTGTAATAATTATTCCATTCCAGCCCATTCCTCGAACATGATAATTGCCTTGTATAAAACACCTGCCTCGCCCCGGAATGTTCCCGAACCTTTTGGTTTATTGTCAACGGTGTACCATTCGAAAAAGCCATCGTTATCTTTTACGCGTTTTACCATTGGTTGCATTTGTTCGTATGCTTCCACCACAAACCCGTTTTTTATGAGTTGCTGAATCATCCGGCCACCAAACCAGGTCCAGTCGCCACCATTTTGGTAACCATACGGATACATTCCCTTGTTTTTATAAAATCCTTCCGGATAAGGCGGATACATCGTTAATCCAATGGAACCAGCACCCGATGCTTTTACATTTGCTATCATTTTTTCGAGCGAAATTTTTATTTCTTCGTTTGAAAGCAAACCGGCTTCAATGGCAACAGCGGTTCCTCCGTGATAGTAAATTTCATTTTCATTAAAATCGGCCGGGAATGGCGAACCGTTGAGATAAATGTGCGGGATGAATTTTTTATTGGTCGCATCCCATAAATATTTCCTGCAGTTTTCAGCAATCCGGTCATGCACCGGTTGCCATATTTCCTTTTTTTCAGGAAGGAGCTCTGTCATATTTTGAAGAGCAATCAAAAACATGGCGTTATCATAAATATCTATGGCGTAATGCGTATCGTCCGTTATATAAACGCCCCAATCATGTTCCGGCTGAACATCGCCCCAGTCGGCGGTTGTAGCGCCCCAAAGCAAGCCATATTTTTCGTCGTACCTGTGGTTCATCAAAAATTCCATCGACCATTCCAGCCGTTCAGCAACAGTTTTTCCACCAACTTCTTCATTTAAAACAGATTTGTCGCCGGTAATCATTATATATTTATAAACCGCTTGCACCAACGATGATTCCTGGTCGGTTTCCACCGTGTTTTTGTGCCCGGCATATCTTGGTTCCAAATCAGTATAAATGTAATCGTAACCATGTCCCGTAATTTTTTCTTTGGGAATAAAACCATCGATTATATTTCCGTCATCACCCTGCATTTTGAAAAATACAAACAGGTTTTCCTTTAGTACTTCAGGCTCAAAAACTTTTGCTGAAAGTTCAATAAAAGTATTGTAATCCCGAATCCAAACCTCACCGTAACCATCACCGGCATTAAATCCGGTTTTTACTACTTCGAGCGCCTTTGCTTTTGTAAAAGCAAAATATTGATCTTGCTGAATTTGCTTAATTAACACTTTGTCTGTTTTTGAATGTTGCTGACAGGCCCCAAAAAAAAGGAGCATAAATGAGATCATCATAAAAGAGAAATTTCTATTCATAACATAAAAATTAAATTTATAAATCATGTTTTATCACCAGTCCATTCCACGGTTCAAGCGCGATTTGCAAACCTTTGTTGCTCTTTTCAGAAGACAAATTCGACAAATCAATTTCGATTCGCTTCATTTCTCCCGGGAAAATGGTGATATAATTGTCGCTGAAAAATACGGGCAGTGCCAGTTCACCGGTTTCTATATCCAGTACTTTCAAACGTGTAAAAAAGGCTGTTTCGTTGGTCTTGTTTTGAATGATTGCAAAAGTGTGTTCCGATTTTACATTTTCAACCTGAAGATCAAGTTTTACCGCTTCCAATTTTTCCAATTCCTGCATGTCTGATGGCGAATTCGTTAACCAGTATAAATTTTCATCCACTACTTTTCCCTGTTCATCCTTCAATAATAACCGGGCAAAATAAAGTCCTTTGGGTTTTGTCCCTGAAAAAAGATTACCTGCGATTTTGTATGTATTTGTCGCCACATTAAGTTGAAATTGATTTTGACTGAGTTTATTTCCATGCAGGTCAAACAACTGCGTTTCAACAGCCAGATTGTTGGCCTCAAACAGGGTCTGATTGATTACACAAACACTCGAATCGTTTAAATTAAGCTGTACATGCAGCGGAACAGCTCCATGCTGAAATCCGTAAAAACCGCCTGTTTGGTCTAAATAAACATCGTAAAATTGTCCGCGTAACGATGTCCACGGGTTTTGATTTTTCCACACCAGCATTCCGGTATATTTATCCCACATTCCCGCATTAAAACCTTCCTGTAAAGCCCGATATTGTTCATAATTCACCACCTGCGATTTCTTACAGAAGTCATCGATGCCTTTAATTTTGCCAAAACGTTCGATTTGATCTTCGTAACCAATGTACTTGTGATATTGCCAAACACGATTTGCCCGATTGTTAACCGGAGGATTCAAATCTTTTTCTGCCATCATTTTCCGCATGGTTTCCACATTTGGCATCCCAACCGAGCCCATTTCAGGATTAAACGGAAATGATTGAGTAACAAAAAACCGTAACGGATTCTGAATTCCATAAGGACCGTCGCCAACTCCACCAATAATATTCCGAAGAATACTGTCGGAAGTTGAATAATTGACATAGTAACGAGTTGCATCGTACTCCGGAAAAATTTCATTTTCCAGTTTTGCATTGATGTCATCGGGCGGGGGAAACTCATTGCCACCACACCACATGTATAAACTGGGGTGGTTTCTGAGCATTTTCAACTGATCGATCACCGAATTAAAAAAAAGCGAATGATCGTCGGGGTAAGCACGCCGCCTTGCCTGCGACTCCTTTTTCAACGGATCAAACCAGCATCCGTTGCAATCGCCGGTTATCCATAAATCCTGCCATACCAGAATTCCATATTTATCACATGCATCATAAAACTCAGGTCTTTCGGTAATCGAACCTCCCCAAATCCGAATCATATTCATGTTCATTTGTGCGTGCATTCTTACTTCAGCTTCATAACGTTCAGGAGAAAGCCGTAACAATGCATCGGAGGAGATCCAGTTTCCGCCTTTTACAAAAACTTTTTGTCCGTTTATCAAAAATACCCTGCCTCCAATTATTTTATCAAAATAAGTATCAGTTTGCCTGATTCCAAAATGGAGTTCTTCTTTGTCGGTGGGCGTTCCGTTCTGTTCAAAACGAATTTCAAGGTTATATAAATCAGGTGTTCCCATTCCATTTGGCCACCAAAGTTTTGGATTTTCAAATTTGATTTCCGGAAACTCAATTTTTACAGTTGCACCCGCTTTAACTGTTGCAGGAACCTTCCATTGTTTGTCCCCGATTTTTGCCAGTAATATGCCGCCCTGATCAACATCAGCAGCATTTACCAATTCTGCCGAAATGGAAATAAAAGCCGGATCCTGTTTGCTGCCGGGAGTTCTTTTCCCCGGAACCCTGGTTTTCACAAAAGGATCGCGCACATCAACCGGCCCGGTAATTTCAATCGAAACCTGATCCCAAATTCCGGTATTTCTGTCAGGAATCGAACAAACCCAATCCCAACCCGGCGTATATTGCTGGGTTACCGATCGGGCAATTACTCCATCACCGCCCTGACCTCCGTTAACTTTGCCAACGGGTGTTGGTGGCTCAACCAACACCGCAAGATTGTTTTCAGCATCTTTCAGAAAAGGTGTTATTTCATATTTTTCGCGAAGAAACATCCCGCGGTGCGTGTCGGAATTTACCCGTTTCCCGTTTAAAAAAATATTGGCTGAATAATTTATCCCCCTGAATTTCAACCACGCACGTTGATTTGGCTTCAATTGCGGGAGGACAAATTTGTTTTGAAACCAAAACGTGTAATAATCCGCACCTGTTTCGTAAATATCGGGAATCAATTCATTATTCATTCCGAAAAAAGGATCGGGCACCTTTTTGTTGTGTAGCAAAGTTGTTAAAATCGTCCCCGGAACCACTGCATCCATCCAATCATAAAATTCGAATTCAGGGGATGAAACAATTGTTCCGTCCACAGGAACTTCATTTGCCCGTTTGGCTTTCCATCCTTCATTTAAAAGAATTTCATTGCTTTGGGCAACTAAAATTGTTGTGGTTAAAACAATCAGGAGGAGTGTTAAAATTGAATATTTTTGTTTCATACTGAACTTTTTGTTTGTGTAAAAAACGCTGACAGGTCTATGGACGTTGACAGGTTTTTTATCCTCAGACTTGTCAGCGTCGCAGACCTGACAACGTCAAATTAAAACTGTCATTATTCTGTACTCATTGAAGGCGGTGGAGTTTTTACTCCCCAATTTATATTTGGAACTGAATCCATCTGAAATAGCAATTCACCGCCTTTCATCAGTTCCGCACGGTTTATCCAGCAATTTTCAATGTTTTTGCCATTAAACTGTAATCCTTGCACATAAATATTTCCTGCCGAATTATTATCTGAAGTTATAATTAGCTTTTCTGAAGGATTATTGAGAAGTTGAATGGTCACCTTGTCGAATACCGGACTGCCAAACTGGAAAGTAGGTTCGGCGGCTGCGTGCCCCTGCACATCGAATAATCCGAGTGCAGCCATTACATACCAGGCGCCGAGCTGCCCCTGATCTTCATCCTGCCCAAAACCATAGCCATGCAACGGTTCAATGCCATAAAATTCATCGCAAATAGTGCGTGTCCATTTTTGAGTAAGCCATGGTTTGCCTGAATAATTAAATAACCACGGCTGGTGCAGACAAGGCTGGTTTCCCTGGTTGTACAACTTTTGAACCCCCGAAAAACTGTCGATTTCCTTACCTCCGCCAAAACCTGATTTTTGGCTTTCGGTAAATGTGGTTTCAAGTCTTTCATTAAACAGTTCCAACCCGATTTTTTCAATTAACCCTGCCGGGTCATGAGGTACATACCAGGTGTATTGAAATGCATTTCCTTCCTGAAAACCATCCCATGGTTTCATTGGATCGAAATTTTTTATGAACGTCCCGTCGGGAAGTTTTGGCCTGATAAATTTTGTTTCCGGATCGAATAAATTCTTCCAGTAATCTGCCTGTTTCATCAGGATTTTGTAATCTTCAGCCTTACCGAGGTTTTTAGCCATTTGCGCCACGGCATAAGAGCTAAAAGCATATTCCAGCGTGTGCGATGCCCCGAAATTATATACCCATCCATTAGAAACCGTGATTTCTTCGTAAGGCACATAATTGAGTTCTACAAACCGTTTCAAATCAAATTTCCCATTTCCAAGGGTTCTTCCATTAAAATCCACTTCGTTTTTTAAGGCTGATGTGTAACCGGTTTCCCAGTCGAAATTGCGGATTCCGCAATTGTACGCCGCGGCAATCAGCAATCCCTGAAAATTGGTTTGAACACCGTTTGTGTAGGCACCAGCTGCCACTCCATCGTGCAGCCAGCCGGTTTCCTTGTAAAAATCGATATTTGATTGAATGTACTGGCTAAAGTAATCGGGGTAAACCATCGACCACAACTGGCTCAGGTTCCAGAAACCTCCCCACATTCCATCGGTATTGTAATGATTGTATTTTGGCGTGCCGTTTTCGTTTAGCGGAATTTGTCCCACACCAGCGCCATTCAATTTATATTGCCCGTTCACATCGCTGGCCAGTCCACGACCTAGCAACGCATGATAAAGCCCGGTATAGAATTTTTTCAAATCTTTTTCCCGGCCACCTTCAGCCTGAATTCGCCCAAGCATTTCGTTCCATTTCACGGTTGCAGATTTTCTTACTTCATCAAAAGAAACAGAATCAGCTTCAGTTTCCAGGTTCAGCCGTGCATTTTCGATGCCAGTGTATGATAAACCAACCTGCATTTCAACTACTTCGTTTTCACTGGTTTTAAATGTTAAATAAATTCCATTCCGGATACCTTTTGTCATTGGTTTGTTTTCCTGAACTATCGAATCCTGAAAAGTTCCAAAACTATCGGGTATTTTGCTCAAACGTGCAACAAAATACATTTTCACACGGTTTCCCGGATCGCAAAATTTCACATATTCCGGATTGGTTTCCACATAACCTTCCACTTCTTTTTCGTTAACCAATTCTGCGAAGGCATCGGTAACATCGCTGCTTTCGCCTTGTTTGTGGCCAATATCAAAAATCAATCTTGCGGTTACTGATTCAGGAAAAGTATAACGGTGAAATCCAACCCTTTCTGTGGCCGTCAATTCAGCTTTTATGTTGTAATCCTTCAACAAAACTGAATAATAGCCTGGTTCTGAATGTTCGTCAGTTTTATCGAAGCGCGAACGGTAGCCCCCGTCGGGATTCTCAAGGGTTCCGGGAACTGTTTTCAGTTCGCCGGTAGCTGGCATAACCACTACACCGCCAATCTGGAATTCATGAAAATGGCCAAATCCCTCAATTGAATTGTGGCGGTCGTCATAACCACCTGGCAGCCAGCTTCCGGGACTTTCATAGGCATTTGTATGCGGCGCCAGTTTTGCCATTCCAAACGGAAGAGCAGCCGGCGTATACAAAAACCAACGGCCATGAACCGATCCAATTTGCGGATCGACATACTGAACCGCGTTAAAATCAATTTTTACTTCTTTTCCCTGCTGACAGGAAGAGAGAAGTAAAATACCGATAATGAATATCCAAATCTCTCGCATTTTATACTTTTTTTAATGAATAAACAGATACAAACAACAAATATAATCCGCAAACAACAAAAACATACATACCCGTGGTTATCGAAAACAAATCGGTAATTCCTCCAACAATTGGCGGAATAAAAGCCCCACCCGACACAGCCATTATCATCAGCCCGGAAATTTCATTGGCGCGGTCGGGATATTTTTTTACTGTTGCCGTAAAAATAAGCGGGAAGATGTTGGAGGCCGCCAGTCCGATACAAAACATCAGGGTTAAAGCAATGAATGGGGTTGGCGAAAAAATAAAAAGAAGCGCTGTTAAAAGAGTTGCTGCCGACGAACCAATTAAAAATCCGGAAGATGAAAACCGCACTAAAAAAAGTGCCCCCAGAAAAGTTCCCAGCATTTTTCCTAAAAAATAAAGGCTTCGTCCCTGTTGAGCTGCTTCTGTTCCCATTTCCATTTTCAGCAATAAAAACTGGCCGGATGTTGCATTAATTCCTACATCAAGTCCGACAATAAAAAAAATACCGAGAACCATTAAAGCGATGTACCCTTTCCCCAATAATCTCAGGCACGAAGCCAAAGTTGCCTTTTCTTCCCTGGCCGGGGTTTCGCTGATTTTGGTAAAATGCAGCCAAACCGCTGATAACAGTGATACTCCGCCAAAAGCCAGAAGAATCAGTTTCCAGTCGCCAAAACGTACGGCGAAAAAAGTTGCAAGGTAAGGAGCTGCCATCGAGCCAATTGACTTTACAAATTGTGAAAAACTTAAAAAACTGGAAGCCCGGCCAGATGGAACCACATCGATAAGCAACGGATTGGCAGATACCTGAATGATTGTGTTTCCGATTCCCAAAAGACCAAATCCAATCATTATCGTTAAAAATGAATAGATAAAAAAGGGAAGAAACAGACCAACGGCAGTTAATAATATTCCGATATTGAGCATGTTGCGCTTCCCGATTCGTTCCTGCAAAAGCCCTACAGGAACAGAAAGTAAGAAGAACCAGGCAAATACGGCTAACGAAATCAACTGCGACAGCGTATTGTTCAGCCCGAAATCG
>DATITY010000618.1:0-4983 GCA_035467235.1 Draconibacterium sp.
TACGAAAATGCGGGGTTTAAATTTACCGCGGAATTGCCCGATTATTATATGAAAGGTGAGAACGGAATCAGGATGGCTTTACAACTTGATGAAACCACCGAAAAACAAAGCGTTTCGAATATTATTGTTGTGCGAAATCCAAAAAACTGGAATCTTCATATTGAAGGGGTGAAAGTGGTTTCGTCGAGAGGGTACATTACCGAAACAGAGTTTCAATCGCTTAAAAACGTACGCATTTTTAACCTTGCCAATTCATATCAATATCAGAAAATGGGTTACTATGTGTCGTTACTGGCCTCGGCCCGCGACCACCGCATTATTCCCAATGTTACTACGCTGCGCGACTTTAGCAGTCTGTCGCTGATCCGTTCGCTTTCGGGATACATAGACGAAGACATCCAGAAAACATTCAAACAGGTTGAAGGCAATAAAGTTAGTATGTACGTCTATTTCAGCAAATCGGTAAATCCAAAATTCAGACAGTTGGCTCAAAAGCTGTATCACCTTTTTGAAGCCCCTTTGCTGCAAATCGATTTCGTGAAAACCGAAAAATGGATGATTCAGAAAGTAACACCGCTAAGTTTGAAAAAGGTAAATCCCGATCACCTCGAAAAAGTGCAGGAATTTGCCCGCGACTATTTCTCGAAAAAACGTTTCAGCCGGCCACGGTTTAAAAATTACAAATACGATTTGGCCATTTTAGTAAACCCGAAAGAACCAAATCCACCATCTTGCCCGGTAGCGTTGCAGAATTTCAAAAAGGCTGCCGAAAAGGAAGGATTTTATACTGAATTTATTACAAAAGAAGATTTCAGCCAGCTTTCGGAATACGATGCACTTTTTATAAGGGAGACCACCAATGTAAATAACCACACTTACCAATTCTCACGTACTGCCTATGCCGAAGGTTTGGTGGTTTTGGATGATCCATGGTCGATTTTGCGCTGCTCAAATAAAATTTTCCAGAACGAACGGTTGAAACAAAATAAGATAAAAACCCCCGCCACTGTGGTTTTGTCAAAATCCAGCTACCGCAAATCGCACAATGTACATCTTACTTTTCCGCTGGTTTTAAAACAGCCCGACAGCGCTTTTTCTCTGGGTGTTGAAAAAGTGGATAATCCGATAGAACTGGATGAATCGCTGAAAAAGCTTTTCAATTTGTCGGATTTGGTTATTGCACAGGAATTTATGCCTTCGGAATATGACTGGCGGGTTGGCGTGCTCGACCAGGCACCGCTTTTTGTCTGTAAATATTTTATGGCAAAAGACCACTGGCAAATTTACAACTGGAAAAGTGAAAGCAAATATAAGGGAGGAAACTCTGAGACTGTTGCTTTTGAGGATGTGCCGGAAGCAGTAATAAAAACCGCGGTAAAGGCGGCTTCACTCATTGGCGACGGACTGTACGGCGTTGACCTGAAAATGGTAAATGGTGAAGTGTATGTAATTGAAATTAATGACAATCCAAACATTGATGCCGATGTTGAAGACTATATATTGAGAGACGAACTTTACTCAAAAATTGTTCGGTCGTTGAAAAACCGCATCGAAATCAACCGTAATATTGCACAGTTTGTAACGGTGTAGTTCTTACTGCATTTTCATAAATCCATCAAATTCCGAAAAGAAAAATTATCATCTCAAAACAAAGAGAGATCTGCATATTGGAACAGATCTCTCCTTCACGAAAACCGTTATCTTGAAGACAGCATTTTCGGGACTACTAAACTGCTGTTTACTTTTCAATATTGTAGGAGAACTGATTGCTGATTGAAGACACTTCAATTTCGTATTTTCCCGATTCGAGTTTTGAAAGATCGTAGCCCGCAGAAATAACAAATTCTTTACCAAGCTTGTTTTCAAAAACCAGTTCACCATTGTTATAGATTTTGAACTTTACATTTTCCTTATCAAAATTAAGATAGGACAGTTTTAGAACATCGCTGTCGTAAGCAAAATGCGGTGCATATTCCATTTTGGATTCGCCAACAATCATCCCATTATTGTTTATTTCGAAATCCCTTGAAACATAAGTGTCTTTAATTTTCAGCTTTAAGGTGTAAAATCCGTTATCCATGTTCGAGTAATTAATAACCTGGCGCAAATCGGTAATTTCCTTTTCAGATTCTTTGTAATACACCAAATCACCATTTTCAGCTTCGATACTCAGTTCGAAATAAGCCGGATTTTCATTTTCAATTGCAATAAGAGCCTTTTCATCGCTTAAAGCAATCACATTCATTTTTGGTTTTTCAACGGCTGTTGCAACTACTGCGAAAGCAACTGCGGTAAACGTTAATAAAAATTGTTTTGTTTTCATGACTTTGTTTTTAAATGTTTTCGGGGCTTTGACTAATCTTTCGGAAAAGAGTTTAAATATAAAATACAATTAAGTGTTTTTATATTTCCTCTATTCACTCAAAGTGTTGATTTGCTGCATAATACAAATCAACAATCACATTAAAAAAAATTTAATTTAATTTCTTTTAACAATAAAACTGTTCAAAATGGAATTAAATTAATTGAATCAGCGTGGTTTTGGGAATAAAAAGGAACTGAAAAAAATCAAAATTTAGGTTTATTGCCTTCATCAAAATTAGGATAACCTGTTAACTTTGGTAAGTTTAAAAATCACGGGATTTACTTTTAGCGTACAGATATTAAAGTATTAACAATAAAAACTAATCAAAATGGCATCGAACAGAAGAAACTTTTTAAAGCAAACACTTATTGGTTCAGGTATAATAGCTACCGGATTTGCCGGAAGTGCCAGAGTGTTTAACACCGAATCTTTTGAAAAAGGGTATGAAAACAGCTCAGTTCAAAAGTTTAATATGTGTGGGTACCGCGCTCCAAAACTCGATAAAGTGCGTATTGGATTCATTGGTTTGGGTAACCGCGGACCTGGCGCCGTTGAACGCATGTCGCACATTGAAGGCGTGGAAATAGCAGCACTTTGCGATCAGTACGAAGACAGGGTGGAAAAAGTACAGGCTAAACTGGAAAAAGCCGGAATACCGCGTGCAAAATCCTATTCAGGTAACAAAGAGGCGTGGAAGGCAATGTGCGAAAATCCGGATATCGACCTTATTTATATAACCACACCCTGGGCATGGCATACACCTATGGCCGTTTATGCCATGGAAAACGGGAAACATGCGTGCAGTGAAGTGCCTGCAGCAAAAACCATCGACGAATGCTGGCAATTGGTTGAGACTTCAGAAAAAACAAGAAAACATTGTATGATGCTCGAAAACACCTGTTACGATTTTTTTGAATTGCTGACCCTGAATATGGCCCGGCAGGGATTTTTCGGAGAAATTGTTCATACCGAAGGAGCTTATATTCATACTTTGCTTGAGTCTAATTTTGATAAAGAGGGTTATGCCGAAATGTGGAGGTTAAAAGAAAATTACCGAAACGGTAACCTTTATCCAACTCACGGACTGGGCCCGGTAAGTCAGGTAATGAATATCAACCGTGGCGACCAGATGGAATACCTGACTGCCATGTCGTCGAACGACTTTTTGATGTCGGCAAAAGCAAAAGAACTGGCTGAAAAAGACGGTTTTTATAAGGAATTTGCAGGTAAACAATACCGGGGAAATATGAATACAACCACAATTCGCACGTTTAAAGGCCGCACTATTATGCTTCAGCACGACGTTTCAAGTCCGCGGGTGTATTCGCGTATTCACCTCATCAGCGGAACAAAAGGAGTTGCACAGAAATACCCGGAACCAGGAAGAATTGCAACCGGTCATGAATGGATTGATGAAAAGGAAATGAAACAACTGGAGGAAAAATACACTCCCGAAATTGTAAAACATATCGGCGAAATGGCAAAAAAAGTTGGCGGACACGGCGGAATGGATTTTATGATGGACTGGCGTACAATAGATTGTTTGCGCAACGGATTGCACCTCGATCAGGATGTTTACGATGCAGCATTGTGGAGCGCAATCGCACCGCTGAGCGAAAAATCGGTGGCAAACCGTTCAAATTCAGTAGATGTACCTGATTTTACGAGAGGAGCCTGGAAAACAAATGCTCCGTTGGAACTTACCTTGAAAGGCGGCGGAACAACAGGGGTTAAATAATTGTAATTCAAATTTGTAAAAATTAAACGCAACCTTTTAAAGGGAAATTTCGTCTTCAAATTGTTTTACCTAGAAATTGAAATTATGAAACGGACAATTTTACTTGGTTTACTAATAATTTCCCTTACAACAAGTGCGCAGGATTTTTACAGTACAGGCGATTGTAAAGCGGCATTTAAATTTGCGGTCAACCCAAATATTTACACGCTTGTGCCTGCCACGGCAATTAATTTTTACGATACATCCGAAGGCAATGTAAATGCCTGGTACTGGGATTTTGGTGATGGAAACACAAGCGACGAGCAAAATCCGATGTTTATTTTCAATCACCCGCTTGGCGGGCCAGATGGAGATATAAATCCTAACCGCACAGTAACACTCACCATTGTTACTGATAGCTGCAAGAGTACTTTCTCTCAGCTTATTAATATTATGGATGGTACTTTATATGAACAGCAAAGTTGTCTGGCTCATTTTAAATTCTATGAAACAGCCCGCGACAGTGCCGAAGGGATGGTAACATTCAAATTTGTAAACGGATCGATGGGTAACGATCTGAAATACATCTGGCAATTTGGCGATTTGGCAAACAGCTCCGAATTTGAACCGGAAATGAAATTCAGCATGAAGCAATCTGAATATAATGTTTGTCTTACCGCAGTTGGTGCCGACAGTTGTAACAGCACTTTCTGTGAAACTGTTTATCTGGATAACCCTGATATTCTTCCGCAGAAATGTGAAGTTGTCTTTGGCTATGATGCAAAAGACATATCTGATTCAACTCAATCAGCAACTTTGGTAAATTTCTATTATAAATCCAATCCCGAAGCCATTGAATGGTTTTGGGACATTGGCGATGGAGTAACCAGCACCGAAGCCT
>DATITY010000619.1:0-2762 GCA_035467235.1 Draconibacterium sp.
TTTTGAAGGTGTTCAGGAAACCACACAAAATCCGTACATGGCGCGGCGCGGAACAAAATTCAATATTCCGCTCGATGTCCGTACACCAAGTTATACCGATGTTTCGGATGTTGCTCAGAAAAATATTCCCGAAATGTGGAATTTCGATTTCTGGAAGGAATATATCGACAATCTGGCACGTTACCGGTTTAACCTTATTTCATTGTGGAGTTTGCACCCTTTTCCGTCAATGGTGAAAGTTCCGGGTTATGAGGATGTGGCGTTTTCCGATGTTCAGTGCTCAACTGTACAATGGAAAGAGCATTACGATTTGGAGGCTACGGGTTTCGATGCTCCCGAAATTTTGGCAAACCATGAAATTGTAAAACAGATTTCGATTGATGAAAAAATTGAGTTCTGGCAAAAGGTGATGCGTTATGCCAAAGAACGCAACATTGATTTTTACATCATTACCTGGAATATTTTTGTGAATGGCACCGACGGGAAATACGGAATTACAGACAAAACAGATAATCCGGTTACCCGCGATTATTTCCGGAAAAGTGTAAAACAGATGTTTGTTACCTACCCCGACCTTGCCGGAATCGGCCTCACCACCGGCGAAAATATGAAACAGGCCAGTTTTCAGGAAAAGGAAGACTGGGCTTACGAAACTTATGCGCAGGGAGTTTTGGATGCAGCGGAAAAAATGCCCGACCGGAAATTTGTTTTTATCCACCGTCAGCACATGGCCGGAGCAAAAGATATCATGGAGAAATTCAGACCCCTGATTGAACACAAAAACATCGAATTCAACTTCAGCTTTAAATATGCGCAGGCACATGTTATGAGCGCGGTTGAGCAGCCTTTTCACGAGGGTTTTGTAAAAGACATCGGTGATATAAAAACACTTTGGACACTCCGAAACGATGATAATTACTTGTTCCGCTGGGGCGCTCCCGATTTTGTGCGCACATTTATTCAAAACATGCCAACCGAAGTTTCGCGGGGATTTTATTATGGCTCCGACCAATGGATTTGGGGACGAGAGTTTACTTCGAAACAACCCGAATCACCCCGGCAACTGGAAATTGTTAAGCATTGGTACCACTGGATGTTGTGGGGCAGGCTGGGTTATAATCCGGATTTGGGAAACGAGAGGTTTATTCAAATCCTTCAACACAAATTTCCCGAAGTTGATGCGAAACAACTGTTTACCGCCTGGCAGGAAGCATCGATGATTTATCCCGTCACCACCGGATTTCATTGGGGAGCACTTGATTTTCAATGGTACATTGAAGCATGTAAAAGCCGGAAGGAATTCGCACAAAACGAAACTGGGTTTCATGATGTAAACCGGTTTATCAACTTGCCACCGCACCCGAAATCAGGATTTCAATCCATCCCCGATTTTGTGAAAATGGTTATTTCAGGTGGAACCACTCCGTTAACAACTCCGGTTGAAGTAGCCCAGCAACTTTATGAACATTCCGAAAAAGTACATTTACTCCTTGAATCGATGGATTCAACCGAAAACCGGGAGTTATTGGCAACCTTGCACGACATACAAACCATTGCTACGCTTGGAAAATATTATGGGCATAAAATTACTGGGTCAACTTATGTTGCCTGGTATCGCGAAACAAAAGACAAAAAACATCAGCAAAAAGCCATTGACGAGTTAACATTGGCGTTGGAAAAATGGAAAGAATACACTGAAATGACCCTTCAGCAAAACATTAATCCAATTTGGACCAACCGTGTTGGAATTGTCGATTGGAATCAAATTACGGAATGGGTTAAAGACGATATAGAAATAGCAAAAGACGATTAGTTGAGGTTATCCGGGAGCCTTCTAAAGTCCGGTGCTAAAACTCAAGTCATACTATGACTCAAAGTCATAGCATGACTAAAGAATAGAAACACTATAATCCAAAACCACGTCCCGTTTTCAACAGAATAATTATCTTTGCGGTTCAATTCAACAAAGGGTAACATGTTAGACAAAATCAAGGTTTTACAAGAAGAAATTGAGAAAATAATTGTTTCGGGAAAAGAAGAAGTTGAGGAACTCCGGTTAAAATACGTCAGCAAAAAAGGCACTATCAGTCAGTTGTTCGAAGATTTTAAAAATGTTTCGCCCGAGCAGAAGAAGGAAGTTGGGCAAGCTCTGAATACCTTGAAGAACTTTGCACTTGAAAAAATCAATACTTTAAAGGAATCATTTGAATCTGCCGTCGGCAGTGATTCGGGATTAGATTTGACCCGTCCGGGCGATTCTGTTAAACTTGGTACCCGTCATCCGTTGTCGCTGGTAAAAAACGAAATCATTGGCATTTTTGGCCGTCTAGGTTTTACTGTTGCTGAAGGTCCTGAAATTGAAGATGACTGGCATGTTTTTTCGGCGTTGAATTTTCCGCCGGAACACCCTGCCCGCGATATGCAGGATACTTTTTTCATCGAAAAAAATCCCGATGTTTTATTGCGCACCCACACTTCGAGTGTACAAATCCGGGTAATGGAACGCACTCAACCTCCTATCAGGATGATTTTCCCGGGGCGTGTTTTCCGGAACGAAGCCATTTCAGCCCGCTCACACTGTATATTTCATCAGATTGAAGGATTGTATGTTGATGAAAATGTGTCGTTTGCCGATCTGAAACAAACCTTGTTGCAGTTTGCAAAAGAACTGTTTGGCGATGGAACTCAAATTCGTTTACGCCCATCGTATTTCCCGTTTACAGAGCCCAGCGCAGAAATGGATGTAAGTTGCTCGATTTGCG
>DATITY010000620.1:0-1908 GCA_035467235.1 Draconibacterium sp.
GAAAACCAACGCATCGCGTTGGTTTTTTTATTGGAACAAGCGTTGCAAATGTATTTGCATAAGCTTGTGGAAATAAAAAAAGCAAATCCATCGCAGATGGATTGGTTTTCATTCTGACTTCGGAGCGGCATGGATCAGCATTGCTAATCCAGTCCTGGAAATTAACTTGTCATTGCAAAAAAAAGCAAATCCATCGCAGATGGAATTAGTTGAAAGTTGAAAGTTGGAAAGTTTAAATGTTGTAGACCCTCCGAAAAGTCTGATAATTGTTTTTCAATGATATTTTCCTCTTAATCTTAAATCGAAATCCCTGAAAATCAGCCACCCTCTTGGGCGGGGTGGTAAAAGCTGATTTTCTATATTTATTTTCTAAAAATCACTCAATGTTAGAAATTTGCAAAGTTTCAATGTTACATTTTGTTTATTCTCAGAATGCAGCATTTTTAAACTGTCTTCGAAACATTCTCAACAGCTGAGTAAATCGGTTAAAACTTTCTTCAAAGCTCTTTATATAAAAAATAAAGTAAAAACTGATTTTTATCACCATTCATATAAAAAATTATTAATTAATTTGTAATCTCTTTTCATAAGAGTGTGCAATTTAGTTAGAATTAATATTGATTATCGAAGTTTAATTTCGGGGGAATGTTAAACTTCATCCTTAGAGATCTTGGTTTTTAAGGAATTTTTAGGGTTTAAATAAGTTTTTTATTTGCAAATCCTTAACTATGAAGCTGTCTCAGCGTTTACATGAGACAGCTTTTTTTTGTAAAAATATCTCCCATTACAAAAGACTAATTATTGCAGGCACCAAGATTAAAAACCATTTTCTTTGTTATAAATTCTTTGAGATCAGCATGGTCCTGTTCCTGTAATTCAGTATATATTTTAAAAGCCAATTGGATCTTAATAACCTATCCATTTTCAGCTTATTCAGGAGTATAGGATCTGGTCTTTATGAAAAGTGTAAATATTGCAGCCAAAATTAAAAACACTCCTGCCAGACGGATCACATTGACCGGATCATTGCCCAGAAAGTCGTATACAAAAAACTGCATAGTCAGAATCTGGATAATCATTGGGATCACGATAAACATATTGAAAATACCCATATATACACCCGTTTTATTTGCAGGCACTGCTCCGGCCAGCAACTGGTATGGCATGGCCATCATCGATGCCCAGGTGAGGCCCAGTCCAAACGCGGCCAAATACAGTTCACTTATTGCAATTGTCTCCGCACCAAAGGGATTTGGCAGGGTAAACAAAACTGTGCCATGGTCCAGCAGAGGAATGCTGAGTATGGCTATCCCACCCAGGAGCAAACTGACAAAATGTACACCTTTCGCCCCAATTCTGCTTGCAAGCGGAACCAGGGCGAAGGCCAGAAGAAAGCAGATTATATTATAAGTACCATTAACCTGTCCGGTAAGTATTTGAGCCGAAGCATAGGCTGAAGAACCGCTGATGACCTCTTCTTTATTGATGTCTTCAAGAGGAATACCGTATTGCGTAATGGCCAGAGTGGACGTTAGGTACATCCAGTAACAGAACAAGGCATACCAGCTGAAAAACTTAACCGGAATGAGCTGTTTCATGGCAGGGGGCATTAGCTTAAATGCTTTCGAAATATCCATCCAGGTACGAACTACTAAATTGCCTTTGCCTTTTTCCTCCTGCAGCCTGTTTAGTTCTTTGGCATCAGGCGGAAATTCTTTGGTAGTGAAAACTGAAATGAGCACCGAAGCAATCGATGCTATCGCACCAATACCAAATGCCCAATAGGTAGATACAGGAATACCATTGTCCATCTTATCGGTAAGGGCAAAGAAACCGAGTGAGACAAGTATGGCCGGAGTAAAATTTGCGAGGGTAATTCCTAAACCTGTAAAAAAACTCTGCATCAAA
>DATITY010000621.1:0-6420 GCA_035467235.1 Draconibacterium sp.
TCAACACTTTTCACAAATTGTGTTGATCACAAAAATTAGTTACAAAAGAACCTCAAATATACTAAGCTTTACCGTTAAGAGAGCAGTTTTAAAGCGGTAATGTTTGACAAAAACAGGATTTGTTTACTTTTACAAAAAAACAACTGAATCATGAAAGAACTTTTTATTAAACAAATCAATCCCGGCAAAAAGGTTTCATTGAAAGAGGCCGCGCACATGCTCGAAACAAAAACAGTTACCAATCCCATCGATACGTTGAACTGGGCAGGTTATCAGTACAAGCCGAAACTGAATTTCAGGATTGGCCACACCGGAACCGAAATCTGGCTAAAATACTACGTGAGCGAAAAACACATCCGCGCTATGGAAACCCGCACCAATGGCGAAGTTTACAAGGACAGCTGTGTGGAGTTCTTCATTTCACCTGACGGTGATAATTACTACAATTTCGAGTTTAACTGTATTGGAACTACGCATCTGGCATTCGGTCCGGGCCGCAGTAACCGCAAATTTGTTGACCCCGCAATTGTTGAAAAAATTGAAATTGAATCGTCGCTGGGAAACAAACCTTTCGACAACAAATCGGGAAATATTGAGTGGGAAATGATGATTCGCATTCCGCTGAGCTGTTTTCAATACAGCAAAATACCGAGTTTAAACGGATTAAAAGCTACTGCCAATTTTTACAAATGTGGCGACGGAACACCTGAACCTCATTTTGTTACCTGGAATCCGGTTGGCACCGAAAACCCGGATTATCACCGGCATGAGTTTTTTGGGAAGGTGTTGTTTGAGTAAATCTTAAAACTCCAACACCACTTTCCCCTTTGCTTTCGATAAATCAACAGTTTTGGTATCACCGTTTGCAGTTACCTTGTATTTTCCGTAAAATGCGGGCAACGAATATTCTCCTTTTCCAGTTGTTTTTCCTTTTCCGTTTGTCCACAACTCTTTATAAATCAGGTTTTGGTATGCGGTTGCAGCCGGTGTTGGCGTCCAGTCGCGTTTATAAAGCGATGATTGCGGAATCCAGTTGGCGCCTTCCCAGAATCCCCACATCAGAATTCCTTCAACGGCAGGATGGGCAAAACAAATGCGGTAATAGTCAACCAAATCCTTTGCTTTTTGCTCCTCTTCTTCCTCAGTCATTTTCAGGTTTCGGTTGTTGTAATATTTAGAGCGCTGACCGGGGATATTAAACTCGGTAACACGAATGGGAAGATTAAACTGTGCCAGCGAATCGAGTGCGTTTTGCAGTTCCTTACGGTCGAAACTTTCAGTGTGTAAATGGCCCTGAACACCAATTCCCGCAACAGGAACTCCCTGTTTCAGCAGCAACCTGATGTGTGCCATGTATTCGGGTAGTTTTTTTCCGGTCAGGATATCGTAATCATTCACGTAAAGTTTGATGTCCGGGTCGCCATTTTTACACCATTCCGCCATTTTTTTAGTAATGTCCGCACCAAGTCTTTCTTCGTAATAATTGCCGTGAATCATTTCGTTGTTCAGGTCATATTCGGCAAACCGGCCACGGTACCGGGCAGTCAGGGTTTCGGCGCGGTTTTTCAGGGTTTGTTCCAACTCCTTATCCGACAATTCTTTTACCCACGGCTGCACAAACTCTTCAATTCCCCAAAAAATGTTATGCCCGCGCAGCGGAATATCGTTTTCATCTGTCCATTTCAGCATGGCGTCAATCACACTGTAATTCACTTCTCCCTTTCTGCGCTCCATTGTTCCCCATTTCACTGCGTTTTCAGTTACCGCCGAATTAAAATTGCCTAGGAATTTCTGTTTGAAAATTGCCACGTTTTCTGATGACATGGAACCATCAAACAAACTGTTGGGGATGGCGCAACCAAACCAAAATTCATGGGCAACTTGCTCAATATTCACTTCTGAACCTGGTTTTGCTTTTACCGTGATTTCACCTTTTCTGTATTTTGCGATGTTGTTTTCAATGTTGGTCATTTGCGCAAAAACCGACAACCCTGAAAAAATTGAAAATACAATGATTAACAGACCAATAAAACTGTGATAATTCTTCATTTTAAACTGATTTAGGTTTTACTTTGATTTTGGACAAACAAGTTTAAAAGTTTTAATCAGATATCACAACTTTTAGGGAAACCAAATGATTTAATAAAAAAACTCCTGTTCATCAACCAAAAGCGATTTAGTTTGTTTAACTTTAGAAACAAATCTATTGAACAAATAAAATGACATTCTTCGAAATATATTTACAGGGACTTTTAATAGTTGTGGTGTTTTTCACATTGGTTTGGGTACTGAGTGTATTTATAAAAAATGCCAGTATTGTTGATATTTTCTGGGGTTTGGGCTTTGTTTTGGCAGCCACTTTTTACTTTATTGCAACGCCTGGTATTTCAACAATAAAGATAATTACAATGGCATTGGTTGTACTCTGGGGATTGCGGCTTTCGATGCATATTTTTTTTCGTAATGCGGGCAAACCCGAAGATTACCGTTACCAGCAATTTCGTAAAAATTACGGCGAAAAGCGTTACTGGTGGTTTAGTTATTTCCAGGTGTTTTTATTGCAGGGATTTCTTGTTTGGATTATTTCCGCTC
The DNA here is from genome assembly GCA_035467235.1 of Draconibacterium sp. GTDB lineage: Bacteria > Bacteroidota > Bacteroidia > Bacteroidales > Prolixibacteraceae > Draconibacterium. The sequence goes on from DATITY010000621.1 coordinate 2,593, forward strand.
CATTACTGGCAATCAACTATTTTTCAGGAGAGAATCCATTCGGAATTCTGGATATTTTAGGAATTCTGATTTGGCTTGTCGGTTTTACATTTGAAGCTGGGGGCGACTGGCAATTAAACCGGTTTAAAGCCGATCCTGCAAACAAAGGGAAACTGCTTACAACCGGTTTCTGGAAATACACCCGCCATCCCAATTATTTTGGCGATGCTGCAGTTTGGTGGGGTTTTGCTGTTTTAAGTGTTGCTTCGGGTTGTTATCTTCCGGTTTTAAGTTCAGTTTTAATGACTTGGCTGATTGTAAAAGTTTCGGGCGTTGCAATGCTGGAACGAACCATGAAAAATACCAAACCCGGATTTGAAGAGTATGTAAAAAGAACAAGCGCCTTTGTTCCCTGGTTTCCCAAAACAATTAACAAATGAAGATAATTGAAAATATATGGCTTATTTTGTTCATTTTGTGGAGCTTACCATTAATGAACTACCGCAGTAAATTCAGAAAATTGGTGTATCGCACGGATAGCTGGACCATAAATATAAAACCATTTTTCTGGAAAGAATTAAAAGCAATTTTTGGAAATATTTTTCCTTACGACAAATCATACATTAAAATGAGAAACTTTTACCGTATTTATTTAACTATTTATTTTTTGCTTTTTACCGCTCAAATAACATTTGGAAATTCATCATCAAAAGAAAATAACATGGAAATTAAAGTTGGCGATACGATTCCCGCAATCGTTTTAAAAGATCAGAATGGCGATTTATTCGATTTAAAGGCTAAAACAGCCGGTAAAAGTGTAGTGCTGTTTTTTTACCCAAAAGATGACAGTCCCGGCTGCACAGCGCAGGCCTGTTCGTTTCGCGACCAGTTTGAAGATTTTAAAGATGCCAACGCTGTGGTAATCGGAATCAGCGGACAATCGGTTGAAAGTCATAAAAAGTTTGCCGAAAAGCACCGTTTAACATATACCCTTTTAAGCGATGAAGGAAACAAAATCAGAAAGAAATTTGGTGTGCCAACCAACTTTTTTGGATTGCTACCCGGCCGTGTTACCTACGTTGCCGATAAAAACGGTAAAGTAGTTTATGTTTTCAATTCACAAACACAAGTGAACCAACACGTTGAAAAAACGTTATCCATTTTGAAAGAAATGAATTGATTTTGCCGTAATTTCAGCTCGGTTTGTTCTTTCAAAATACAACAGTAAAAATAATTTGAAAACATGGCTCAACTCGAAACGCTGAAAACACAACTGGGAAAACCTTATTTCGACCTCGAATTCCTTCTGCTTTGCTTTAAAGAAGTGCTGATTGAAAATAATGAATCCGAACTTTCCAATTGCATTCCATGGATATCTGAATCAGTTGATTACAGCAAAACTTCGTTTAACAAGAAACATTTTCATCTGTTTTCGGTGAGTTTTCAGTTGCTGAATCTGGCTGAAACAAACGGTGCTGTGCAGAACAGGCGCAAAAATGAGGAGAAAAATTCACTCAATTCAATAAACGGCTTGTGGGCAAGCAGTCTTGAAATTTTAAAAAAGAATGGTTTTACTGAAAAGCAAATCTCATCGGTATTCGGGGAAATATCTGTTCAACCTGTTTTAACGGCACACCCAACTGAGGCGAAACGCCCGGTGATACTGAAAAAATACCGTGAATTGTACCTGCTTTTGGTAAAGAGGGAAAATTCAATGTACAATTCATTTGAGCTCGAAGAAAACAGGAATGAGATAAAACGGGTAATCACTTCCATTTGGTTTATCGATGAATATTACATGGAAAAACCAAAAGTCGAAACCGAACTGGATAACGTAATTCACTATTTTATAAATGTATTTCCTGAAATTATAAACCTGTTAAACCGGCGTTTGATTCAGGCATGGGAATTTTCAGGTTTCGATAGTTCGGTTCTGATTGAAAATAATAATTTTCCACAATTAAGATTTGGTACCTGGATTGGTGGCGACCGCGACGGACACCCGCTTGTGACAGCAGAAGTTACAAAAAATGCGCTTCAAAAACTGAGGTTAAATGCATTTCTGATTTTAAAGGATGAACTGCTGAAATTATCGGAAAACCTAAGTTTTTACTGCGATATTCACCAAATGCCAAATCAAATTTCGGAACGACTGAAAGAAATAATAGCAGAAATTGGAGGCGACTCAAAAAATCTGGTTACGGCCAACCGCAATGAGGCATTCAAACTTTTTGTGGTACTGCTCATAACTAAACTCCCCATTAATATTGGCAAAGCACAATCTTTTGAATTGGTCGAAAGAAAAGGAAGTTACCAACATTCAGGGCAATTAATCAGCGATTTGGAATGTTTGAAAAAAGCGCTTCTGCAACACGGAGTTTCGGCTTTGGCAAACTATGCCGTAAATCATGCAACTCAAATAGTGCGTTCATTTGGGTTTCATCTGGCCGAACTCGATATCAGGCAAAACAGCAACTTTTACGAAAAGGCGCTCATTCAAATCATCAATGAATCAAAAACAAACTATAATTTTCAGGATGAGTTTTCTGAAAGCGAAAAAGAAACGTTAATTCTGTCGGAACTAAAGTCGAACCGCCCGTTCATCCGCGACTGGGGTAATTTACCTTTTGAATCTAAAAGTGTTCTGGAATGTTTTGATGTTTTGCAGAAACATATTTACGATTATTCAATTTATGCGCTGGGTTCGTTAATTGTTAGCATGACTAAAAATGCATCAGATTTAATGACGGTTTATATACTGGCGCGCGAAGCAGGACTTACTGCTTTCGAAAATACCCTTATACTGAAATTGCATGTGGTTCCGCTGTTTGAAACCATTGCCGATTTAATTGCAAGCCCTGCAATTATGGAAAAATATTTCAGCTTCCCCGAAGTTCAGAATAGTTTGGAATATCAGAGAAAAGAGAGAAATCAGCTCCATAAAATCCAGGAGGTGATGATTGGCTACAGCGACAGCAATAAAGATGGCGGCATTTTAGCCAGTACCTGGTACTTGTATAAAGCCCAGAAAGAGATTTCGGAAGTGGGGAAAAAGTATGGGATTCAGATCAAATTTTTCCACGGGAAAGGAGGTTCAATCAGCCGCGGTGCCGGTCCGGTGCACTGGTTTATGCAGTCGCTGCCACACGGCACACTTACCGGAAAATTCAAAATAACCGAACAGGGCGAAACCATTGAAAAGAAATTTGCCAACAAAATTAATGCGGCCTACAACCTCGAATTGATGCTGGCCAGCGCCACAATGAACACTTTACTGCATCAGAAAGAGCAAAAAAATGAACATGAAGTTGCTGACGTACTGGAATATTTAGGAAGTGAAAGTCACAATATATATGTCGAACTGCTTCAAAACGGGCATTTTCTGGAATTCTACGAACAGGCAACACCAATTGATGTAATTGAAGAAAGCAAGATTGGTTCGCGGCCTGCACGGCGAACCGGCAAACGAACTTTTTCCGATTTGCGCGCCATTCCATGGGTTTTTAGCTGGGGACAATCACGGTTTCACATTACAAGTTGGTACGGGGTTGGTTCAACACTCGAAAAAATGCAGACGGAGCACCCCGAAAAATACAATCAACTAAAGGAACTGATTCGCAGCAGCCAGTTTGTGAGGTATGTTTTAACCAATATCGATACCAGTCTGGCCAGCACCGACGAGGAAATCATGAAAAAATACGCTGCATTGGTTACAAATCCTGAAGTCAGAGAGCCTATTTTAAACCTGATTTTAACCGAATTGGAAAAAACCCGGCGCATCATGCAGGAGCTGTTGGGAAGGCCAATGCAGGAACGACGGAAAAACCATTTCCATTCAACAGCACTGCG
>DATITY010000622.1:0-5525 GCA_035467235.1 Draconibacterium sp.
GATAAAAGTTAATTTAAATGAAATTTTATACATCGAAGGGTTAAGTGAATATGTGCAGATTTATACCGACAAGAAAAGGATTATTACTAAAACCAGCATGACCAACCTGGAAGAAAAATTACCTGCCGACAGTTTTCTTCGGATTCATAAATCGTTTATCGTTTCAATTCCCCGGATAGAGGCGTTTACAGCCCACACCATTGAAGTGCCGGGTAAGGAACTTCCGATAGGAAGAAGTTATAAAAACTCAGTTTTAAATGTGCTTCAGCTGAACGGCAGTGTTGCTCACTAAAAGCGGGTGAATAAATCCCACAGTTGCAAAATTCCTTTTCCGCATTGTAATGATTTTATTGGTGAAAGGTGAAGGCAAGTTATTCGTAACTGATTAACATTCTGTAGGTTATCATTCATTTGCAACGAAATGTGTTCGTTCGTTATCATTAGCGCCAAAACGGTTTTTAAAGTAGCAGCCCGCACACGAATGGTGTGTGGTGATTGTTTGGCTGGATGTATGTGTATAAACCTTTCTGTGTCTTTTCCTTCTTTAATAATCCATACTGACGAATCGCTTAATTCAATTTTCCGGTATTCCAGAGGTTGCAGCCAATTTAGAAAAGCGATTTTATCGGTTATAAATTTGATTTTGAAATACTGAATGCATTCATCACAGATTTTTTCGACAGTTAAATCGCCAGTATAAAAATCGACCAGGTTTTCTCCAATTCCAAGCAATTCAGGTTCTATCAGATCCCATTCGAGATTTTTCCATATTCCGATTCGTTTAAGCAAAAATCGAAAATGGTGTTTATGTATATTAAATGTTACCGGAACCGGAATTCTTTCAATCATTTTAATCCTTTTAAAAACAATTGAATAAATTTACCACAAATCAACTAAAAATGACTGTTTTACCAATTCATAAATTTTTTGTTTTTAATGATGAAATCAAACCGATTGAAGTTTTTGTTGCCGGCGAAAACGAAGGTGGCATTTACGAAGTTTTACGGGTGGTAAATGGAATTCCACTGTTTTTGGAAGACCACCTTGAACGCTTTTACTATTCAGCACTTTTGGCTGGAAAATCCATCAATTTTTCAGAAACTCAAATCAGCACTTTTCTGAAAAATCTGATTGATAAAAATAAAGTTTCCGAAGGAAATGTTTTGATTTCGTGTAAATTAAACCTGAAAGCCTTTTTTGTTCCGCATAAATATCCAACTGCCGAAATGTACAGAAATGGCGTTGTTTGCGGAATTCTGAAAGCTGAACGTGAAAATCCCAATGCCAAGGTTTTCCAGACTTCGGTGCGACAGAGGGCTGATGAATTGCTTGCAGAACAAGGTTTTTATGAAGTTTTACTGATGAATCATCTCGATAGGATTACAGAAGGTAGTCGCAGCAATGTTTTTTTTGTCGCCGAAAACGAAATAGTAACCTCTCCCGTCAACAAAGTTTTAATTGGTATTACAAGGCAAAAAACAATTCAACTGGCTCATGACTTAAAAATTCCTGTTAATGAACGTGAGGTTGATTTCAGCGAACTGAAAAATTTTAAGGCTGCTTTTATTACAGGCACTTCGCCCAAAATTTTGCCTATACAAAAAATCGATGTATTTGCATTCAATCCTCATAATGAACTCGTCAGAAAACTGATGAAAAGTTACGATGATATGATTGTGGATTATTTGAATCCGATTTTACGTTAAAGCCGTAATGCATATGTTTCTGTTGTTTTCCAATTGGTTATTAACGGGCAATCTGATATTTATTACAAATTGGTGATTTGTTAAAATTTCTTAATAAATTATAAATTGAAATAACCTGTAAATCTTAAAATCGTATAACCGAAAATAAAAAGGGCAGGATTATCTTATTCTTGATTGGTTTTATATATTGGGTTTGTAATTCATCAATCATCTTTAATAGCGTCCATATATAATTCTACCCTTTTTTCAATTTAACGAAATTCAAAATATAAATCAATCTTCCCAAATTTATAATAAATGGAAAAGAATGTTGAATTAAAGAAACTTGGTCTGGCCGGTTCGTTTGCGATTTACATTCCCGCCGCCATTTTAATGTTCGGTTTAACCAAATACCTGATTCCACATCTTAGCGAATTTACCGGGCAGGAGACCATTTTATTCTGGTTCATTGTTGGCGGCCTTGGTATTTTTACCCCGTTAATTATTACCGGGTTTCTTATATTAAAATACGAAGGATTCAACATAACACAACAAACGTGGAAATACCGTTTGCGTTTCAGGAAAATTACCGGACGTGATTTACTTTGGTGTTTTGCAGGATTAGTTGCGGTTGGAGTTTTAAGTGGTTTAATTATGAAAGGTTTGGAAATTGCGGTTGGGCAATTTGATCGTTCACCTGCTTTCATGTCGTTTGAGCCACTTTCGAAAGGCCGTTACTGGTTATTACTGGTTTGGTTTCCATACTGGATTTTAAATATTCTTGGCGAAGAATTTCTGTGGCGGGGTGTTATGTTACCACGACAGGAAATTGCATTTGGAAAATATGCATGGCTGATTCATGGATTTGGCTGGGGTTTATTTCATATTGCTTTTGGCTGGCAACTTTTAATCACTCTAATTCCTCTGATTTTTATTCAATCGTATGTTGTTCAGAAAACAAAAAATTCCTGGATTGGTGTAATCATGCACGGTGGTTTAAACGGCCCCAGTTTTATGGCAATTTGTTTTGGATTAATATAGTTGGATGGCATTCCGCAGAGGTATGCCATCCATAATTAATTTTACAATCTATCCATTAAAATCTGTTCAATTTCCTGATAACCGATATCTGCTTTTTCTCCCAGTTTATATCCGCGTTTTTCAAAACGGGCAACTATTTTGGTAACCGATACTTCGGGGACGTTATAATCGGGCAGAGTAGTGGGCAGTCCAACCGATTCGAAAAATTCAACTGTTTTTGCAATGGCTTCATCAATTTTTTCGTCATCTGTACCGCTGGTTATTCCCCAGATTCTTTTACCGTACTGCAGAATTTTATCCTTTTTGCTTTGGCGTTTAATATTCATAACTCCCGGTAAAACAATGGCAAGTGTCCGTGCGTGGTCAATTCCGTGAAATGCGGTCAGTTCGTGGCCAATTCCGTGTGTGGCCCAATCCTGCGCAACACCAACGCCAATTAAACCATTCAGTGCCATTGTTGCACTCCACATAAAGTTCGCGGCTGAATCATAGTCATTTCTGTTAGCCAAAACTTTCGGGCCTTCTTCAATAAGTGTGGTTAAAATACTTTCGGCAAATCTGTCCTGCAACGGCGAATTTACATCGAAAGTCAGGTACTGTTCCATTACATGCACAAAAGCGTCAACAATACCATTTGCAACCTGTTTGTCAGGCAACGTAAATACACATTGTGGATCGAGAATTGAAAACTGTGGCATTACTTTTAACGAACTGAATGCCATTTTTTCGAGTGTTGAAATTCGCGTAATCACAGAATTTCCATTCATTTCGGAGCCGGTTGCGGGTAGTGTTAAAACAGCTCCAATCGGGATTGCATTTTCAACTTTTCCTCTTTTAACCAGAATATCCCACGGATCACCATTTTTGTAAAGGGCTGCAGCTGCAATGAATTTTGTTGCATCCAAAACCGAACCACCACCCACAGAAAGCAGAAAATCAATATTCTCATTTTTTACAATTTCCACTGCTTTCATACAGGTTTCGTAATGCGGATTCGCTTCAATTCCTCCAAATTCCAGAAGTTCTACCCCTTTTAAGGCATTCATTACCTGATCGTAAACGCCGTTTTTCTTTATACTTCCACCTCCGTAAGTAAGCAATATTTTTGCATTTTTTGGTATTTCAGCAGCCACTTTCGAAATGGTATCTTTACCGAAAATAATTTTTACCGGATTTTTGTATTCAAAATTATACATCGTTATTTGTTTTAATTTTAATCAATTTTATAGTGGCACAAAAGTATTTCAAAATGATGGAAAAATCAAACAATGAAAATCAGAACCCTGAATACAAGCAAATAATTGCCGGTTACACCGATGAAGAAATCAGGAAAGTGCTGAAAAAAAGAAAACTATATCAGAAGGAAGCAGCAGATTTTGCGATTCAGGAAGCAATTAAACGGGGTATCATCTATGCGGAGCAGGATTTATTTGCTGCTGAATATAAACCTGAACCTGAAAAATTCTCCATCTTTCCAATCATTGAAAATGAAAAGGCACGCAGTAAATTCAAAAAGAGCATTGCACGTTCGTTGCTTATTTTGGGTGCCTTACCTCTTGTGTGGGGAGGTATAAAAATTTTCGAAAAGCAAAGTCTGGAAGGGATTCTCATTTTTATTTTTGGTGTAGCGTGGAGTTTAACTTCATTTAAACTAATGACTAAAGTGAATATAAAATTGATTTATTTTATGTTTTTCCTGTTGATTTTGGCTGTCGTTTATCCCGTTAAAATATTCATTTTAAGTCCTTCTTTAAATAGTATTGACTTGCTTATTACAATTCTTGCTTTTGGATCTGTTTTATATGGAATTGGTTTTTTGGGTAGTATGAAGGATTAAAACAAAACATTTGATGTCTTCTACAACCAGTATTTTATAACCAAATCTGATTTTCATCCGTTTACCTTTGAAAAATGGAAGTTCATCGAAATTAAATACAGTTTTAATAGTAAAGGCGTAAATTTGAATATCAGAAACTTAGAAAAATAATAACCATGAAACGCAAATTTTTCATAACAATAATTGTAATTGCCATTTTTTCTGTAACAGTTTTTGCACAGGAAGAAGATAGCTGGCCGACAAAGACATTCAGTATTGGTGAATTTACCCAAATCAAACTCGATGGTGGATTTAAAGTGTATTTAATCCAGGGAGACGAATGTTCGATTACCGTTAAAACCTCAAACGATGATGTATTTGACAATCTTAAAATCAAGAATTATCAGAGTGAGGTTTTTATTCAAATGGACGCATCGTTTTTTAAATACCGGAGGGTTAGTTTGTACATCACTTTCAAAACCCTTGAAAAATTAACTATTGAGGGTGGCGTTAATCTGAAAACCAATGGTTATCTCGACTTAAACAATTTTGCAGTTCACATTGAAGGTGGTGCAAATATTGATTTGGATATGAAAGCCCAAAATGTGGATGTTTATGGCGAAGGTGGCTTTTTATTCGAAATGAAAGGTGTTGCCGATAAACTCAATGTGACAATTAAAGGTGCAGGACATGTCAGCGCTAGCGAATTAAAAACAAAAGACGTAAGTTTTATCATTGCCGGTTTTGGAACAGGAAGTGTTTATGCCACAAACACCCTTTATGCAAAAATTGAAGGTGTCGGGAAGTTGCGTTACAAAGGAGAACCAAAAGTAGATCAGTACATTGATGGATTAGGTTCTGTGAAACCATACTGAAATTGAGTCTTGAAGTGGAATTGACGATTTATTTATTGCACTTTTTTAATTTTAAAGAACGGGCAGATAAAAAGATACCAGAAAGTTTGCTTTTTATTTTCCTCGAAT
>DATITY010000623.1:0-10215 GCA_035467235.1 Draconibacterium sp.
TACCAACTTAAAGAAACTTTATCAGATTTCGGATCAGTGTCGAGGGGAATTTGCGCTGCTGACAAAAATAATAACCTGCAAAAAATTGTTGAAACGTTGAAGATTGAAAAACGTGGAACCGACATTATTTCTGTTGAAGCCGATGGTTCCGAAATCCCGCTTACTGGTAACGAAATTGCCTCGATGAATAACTGGGGTTTTAAACCCTCCATTTTTGAGCAACTCGAAAAAAGATTCACCCAATTCCTGAAAACTGAAATCGATAAACCAAAATCGGAGATGTATATTCCGTCGGTGGTATTCAATTTAATCGACGACAAAGTGGCAACAGTCAAGGTTTTGGAAGCCAATTCGCCCTGGTTTGGGGTAACTTACAAGGAAGACAAACCGTTTGTGATTGAAAAAATAAATGCCTTGATCGCAAAAGGTGATTATCCGCAGAAACTTTGGTAAACTTTAAATTATGAATGCAAAACTTATATCGATTGCCCAAAAGTTTCAGCTCGAAGGTGAAATTATTGCTGTAGAAAATCTTGGAGAAGGTTTTATAAACGATACATTTATCATTAAAACCTGCGAAGGTTCACCCAATTATATTCTCCAACGGAAAAACAAACGGATTTTCTCTCCTATCCCGGCAATGATGGACAACATTCAAAAAGTTTGTCTGCACATTAAAAAGAAAGTTGAAAAAGCCGGCGGTGACCCAATGCGCGAAGCAATGACAATCATTCCGGCAAATGACGGTAAACTTTATTTTGTTGATGAAGATGATGAATTCTGGGCTGTTAGTCTTTTTATTGACGATACAATTGCCTACAACGCAGCTGAAACTCCCGAACTGGCAACTGCCGGTGGAAAAGGGATTGGCAAATTTCAGTCGCTGGTTGCCGACTTGAAAGAACCTTTAACCAATATTTTACCCGGATTTCACGACATCCGTTACCGTTTTAAACAGTGGGATGCAGTGCTGACAAAAGATCCGGTTGGCCGGAAAGCTGAAGTTTCGGAAGAAATCGGCTGGATTGAAAGCCGTCGCGATGAGATGCTTAAATTCTACGAGTTGGTTGAAAACGGTACCATTCCAACGCGAATCAGTCACAACGACACAAAAATCAACAATATTCTTTTCGACAAACAGGGTGAAGTGCTTTGTGTAATTGATTTGGACACAGTTTTAAGCAGCACGGTTCTGAACGATTTTGGCGACGCCATTCGCTTTTACACCAACACCGGTTTGGAAGATGACCTCAACCCTGACAATGTTTCGATGGATATGGAAATTTTTAAGGCTTTTTCAAAAGGTTATCTCGAAGAGGCAAAATCGTTTCTTACCGAAAAAGAGATTGAATACCTGGCATTTTCGGCAAAATATATTACCTACGAACAGGTACTCCGGTTTTTAATGGATTATATTGATGGCGACAACTATTACAAAACCAAATCGCCGGAACACAATTTGGTACGCACACGGGCACAGTATAAATTGCTGCAAAGTATTGAGGAGCAAATGGAAGAGATGAACCGGATTGTGAGGGAATTTAGTTCGTAAAAAGAATTAAATAATACTGTAAAAACCACTTTCAGCGATGGAAGTGGTTTTTTTTACTCCCCCTCGTTTGCAACAGCCTGTCCCGATATATCGGGAAGGGGTGGGCTTTTTCAGCATTTGCAATGCAAGAATTTCTTTAGAAAAATTAAAAATAAAAAACAATGGGAAATTCCGAATGGGAAAAGGAAATTCATGAGTTTCAAACTCTAATACAACTTACCCCTCGTTGCAAACGAGGGGCAGGCGGGGCAGATGAATGCCATTGTAAAAGAATATTGCGATTAAAAGATTTAAACGATACTGTTAAAAAACCACTTCCCGGCAAGGAAGTGGTTTTTTGTTTTTTACTTCCCCTCGTTGTAACGGTTGGAGGTATGAAAAGTTGCTGATTGCGGGCGATTTCTTGTCAAGTTACACAAAAGTTGAAGCGGGCTACAACCCTGTAATAACCTACTGTTCCGGCAATTTTTTATATCGCGTGATATTCAACGTAATTTTCAAATTATTCATTTTTAAAACAAAATTCATGCTTATCGCCATATTTATTTACTATAAAATTTTTGCACCTTTTGCTCTATTGCATCTCCAACATAAAGTTTGAAGATTGTCATAAGTAGTCATTCCTCCTTTTGAAAGTGGGATTTTATGGTCAATTTCTAATAGTAAATTAGGTTCATCCTCAATTGCTAAACCGCAGGAGCAACATTTGTAATTATCTCTTTCTTTTATTTTATCTCTCAATTGAGAAGTCATTAACGCTCTTTGACCAGCAATACTTTTTGACCATACTATTGTATCATTTAAGTAATTGATTAAAAGATTAAGATTTTTAATGTTCAGTTTTATATCACATTTTGAAGAACTGTATCCACCTGCTGAAACATATTGAAAGGTGAAAGTTGGAATATAGGTCTCACTAATATCAACTGTTTCAAATCCTAATTCTCTAATTAATCTTTCATTTCTGTATTTCTTGATTAGATATGGAATTGACTGAGATATACTTCTTAAAATTGTCTCCTTCTCTTTTCTTAATAAATCTTTACCCTGTTCAACAGATGTGAAATCATTTAGTACTTTTTCAAATTTTGAGAGGGACTCTTCATCATTTTTTATACCGAAGTATTTACAAAGATATTTTATTGGTTGGTCACTTGCATTTTTGCAAACAGTAGCAGAACAGTTATGTATTTGATTACTTTGTATGACCTTATTCCATTCTCGTCTATGGAAATTATAAATACTATTATCGGTCATTGGTCCTGTTCCGTAATTGTAAGATTCTATGTTTAAATAGGAACATTTTAATTCTTGTATATAATGGTTTAATTCGTTGCAATTATTGGTGTGTTTGCTAATACTATCTTTAATGTGATTAAATCTTTTACTTTTGAAATATGCTTCAAGGTACAGCGGGATTGCAGTAAACACACCTAATCCAGAAAGTATTACTATGATAATGATTGTTATATTATCAGCTATTATTGTAAAAATGCCGGATAATATTTTGTACACAATAACAATCGCTATTATTATTAGTATTAAAAATATCCCGTCAAATTTTTTAGTCATATACTATTGTTTGATTAAAGTCAGTGACCTTGTCTGTTTTTAGTTATTAATCATTGAATAAGTTTATTTTGTCTAAAAATTTGTCAATAAAAATATGGTCCAAAACCTTATCCAATTTCGGGTATAAGTCAAAAGAGTAAGAAACGATAGATTAAAATATTACAAAGTCTTTTGTTTCACAGTCGCTGAAATTATTTATTAGTGTCTGTATTTGGAAGCACTACATTGACATTAAACTTAATTCTCGATATGGTTTCAGCCAAATCTTTTTTTGTCAATTTCCCTCCTAAATTTGCGGAAAATACATTTATTCCGAGTCCACCAGCTTTATCTTTTTCAGAAGATGTTGTAATGGCTATGTCAAAATCAATTTTTGATACAGCTCTTGCACCTTCTTCTCTACATATGTATGTTGTTAATGTCTTGTCAAAGTCCCACTTACCAATATGCGGATTAATTACTGCACCATTCTCTTTTGCAAACTCCTTCGAGTTGTCAACTCCTTTAATTATTGAATTTAAGGAAGCCGTAATAAATTTGTCTAATTCCATTGGTTTAAAATTTAGTTTATGAAATATGATAATTCAAGTTAGCACAGTTCCATTGACCTTGTTTATAAACTCTGTTTTCTATCAACCAAAGTTATCTAATAATGGTAAACATGGTATTTTATGTGGAGCTTTTTTATCTAATATTCTAAATCTTAAGCTTCCATATTCACCGGGTGACTGCGAGTCCCTCCGCTGATGCGAGTCTGTGACTCGTGCCTTGCTTTGCAAAAACAAAAACTATTTTGCCCTAACAGGCAAGGCACAAATTGCAAATTTGCGCCAACGGGGGGTTTTTATTTTTCATTAATCACTTTAATTTATTTGACAATGAATCAGTTTCTAAAATATTTAGAGAATCACCATGTAACTCTACATTTTCTTTTGTCTGTTGGTCTTTTCCTTTTTGGTCGCCAAATTGGATTTGATTTATGCTGTTATCTTTTTGAGGGAAAATTTGTATTATTTCCATTGCGTTTAACATCAGGGTGGTAGCCGCGGCAAGAAATAAAACACTTCCCACAATCCACGATTTTAAGTTTTTAATTTTGCCTTTGTTTATTGTGAATATTTGGCCTTTATTTACATTATTTCCATGTTGTTTCAGATATTCTCCAATACTGCCATATTCTGATAGTATTCTGACGGTATTGTTTTTAATATTAAGTCTGTCAATTGACGATTTAAATTTGTTAAAATATAGTCCGTCATATAACTGTATAAACTCTTTTAATTCTTGACTGTCAAATGTTGTACCCATTTCTGTTTTATAGTCACTCGCTAAATTTCTTATTGAAATTCCAGCGGGTCTTCCATTTTTAAGTTTAACCAAAATGTAGTCAACAAAAATTAAATATTTTTCATTTTCCTTTTTGGGGTCTATGGGTATTACTTTTTGTACAATCATTTTAACTGATACTTTTTAAGTTATCTCGGCGGAGTCAGTTTTGAAACCATTTCGTCAGAGGCACGATAGAATTTTCCAATTTTTGTGTAAGCAACAAAGTATTGCCAACTAATTCCGTCTGGCGAACATGCAATAACATATTCTCCAGATGTCACTTCTTTGACGTGATATTCCCCGCAGATTTTAATATTATTTTGACAAATTAATTTTCCAATTTCTGCGTATTCAGAACCACGAAGCATTCTCCATGATTGATTGTAAGTCCTTGAATCGTTAATTACTGTTTGTGGTTCTTTGGGCTTAACTTCATGTTTATTTAAATAATTAATTCTTAAAGCAATTAGTCCAATGATTACTAAAATAAAGAAAGCTGCGGATGAGATTCCAATTAATTTGTATTTACGAGCATTCATATTCTTTTTTCTTTAAACATCGCGTTAACATTTGGCGGTATGAAATGTTGCCGATTGCGTGCGATTTCCTGTCAAGTTACACAAAAAATTGAAGCGGGCTACAACCTTTCGCACACCACTGAAACCCTTATTGGCTATACCGCTTAGCGGTTTTCTTATTTTTACCAGTCATTATTGGCATTTCCTTTTAAATATTTATCAACTTCATTAATCCATTGGTCTATTGTGTATGCCAATTTAATTTTCATTTGATCATAATACTTGGAATATATAGATTTTACCTCTCCGTTTTTAAACATTTGACTCCATTCAGTTTGAATATGGTCATTTGCATACCCAGATGAACCACTAGGGGTTACTGTTAATTTATATCTACCATCCTTTGCTTGAACACCTATATTATAATAAAATCGATTCATACGCACCCCATCAATAAATTGAACTGTCCAAGTATTTTGACCTTGGTATTGTTTTCTAGAATCTGAATCGCCAGCTTTTGAAAAATCATCCATAGATTCATAATCACCATTCATTGCGGATGTAACTCCACCAATTGAGCTATTTGTACGCATTTGCTTAGTCATAATATTTGCGTCTTGTAATGACTGAAATGTAGCCATAAATGCTTCAATTATCTTTGACGCACTAATTATAGAGTCAACCTGAATGACCCCAATATATTTTTCGTTTGGAGTTAAATTGTCCTGCCATTCCATATTTGGATTAGCGGTAGGTATACCTCCATAAGTTTTCTCAATATTGGCGTCTTGTCCGAAAATAACTACTGCAAAACACGACAATACTGCTATTAATACTAATTTTTTCATAAAACTTCTTTTTTATTAATTATTCCTTGAATTATTTATTCATTTAATCTTATCGATTTTTTTATTTGCACCGTATCTGTTAAAATTACCTCTTACTCCGTTGTTTTTCAATCAAAGTTATCTTATAATTTAAAATACGGTTTTTTATGTGTCGCTTTTTTATCTCATAAATTGAGATCATCAATCTGATTTTTGAGATTTTTAATTCATGTAAATGAGCTGTATGTTTCAGAATCTTGTTGTTTAAGCGGATTTAAAAGTAACATAATCCGGTTATTATTTCGCGTGTAAAAGCATTTAATTCTGGTTCAATCCAAAAAAAAATTACCGGCAAAACTGCCAAACCTCCAGGGTGGGAACATGAAACCAACTGATGCCAGCGGCATCATATATTTATAGAAAAAAAATTATGACGAACATTCGATCCTGGCCAGGGTCGCACCTTTCACCCTTGTTGATATTTCTATAAACATGCCAACCCTCCGGGTTGGGGACTTTTGCAGTTAGTCAGCCATGCGTTGCACACATGGTTATTCACATTTAATCGCTTTGCGATTTTAATTAAGCCACAGGTGTTATCCCAAACCTTGCCTGAACAAAAAGTGCAGGCATGTACTAAGTACATTGTCTGCCCAACCAAAAAGTGGAACAATGTAATCAGTACATTGCTTGCCCATTTGAAAAGCGAAGTAACGTAATCAGTACATTGGTTGTCCTATTGAAAAGTGGAGCAATGTACTAAGTACATTCATTCCCCAACCAAAAAGTGGAGTAACGTAATCAGTACATTGGTTGACTTATTGAAAAGTGGAGCAATGTACTCAGTACATATACTTATGCCGTAAAACATCATTTTTAAAAGATGCATATTTAACAAAAAACTTTACTTTGGCCGCAGATTATAACTACCAAAGCAACTGATTAACAGGTAACCCCGTTACAGACTGCCAATGGTAACCATCATTAACATTCTAAAATTTTAAAACATGATTGAAAAATTACTGACCACAAGCCGCGTTACCGAAGTGAACGACGTGGCAACCCGAACGTCGGGTGCATTTAAGGAATCGGGATTAACCGATCCCTATCTGGGTAGTTCCTTTACCAGTCTCGATGCTATCAACCTTAAACTTACCCTGGCCATAAAACGGTCGAAAGCCGAAAGCGACCTGGAAACCATGGACGAAGTGCGCGACGACAAAGTACGTTCGTTTTATTACCTGGTTCAGGGAGCAAGCCATCACCCTACCAATACAATTAAAGAGGCTGCCCTTGTATTGCTTAATTTATTCGCCAACTACGGATTGGTAATAGTTGGAGAAAGTTATGCCACCGAATCGTCGCTGGTAAGCTCGCTGCTGCTCGATTTGGCAAAGCCAAAATTTCAGGATGCCATTGCTTTGCTTTCGGGCTGCGCCGAACTGATTGCCGAATTGCAAACTGCCCAAACCGCTTTTGAACAGGCGCGTATTGCTTATGAAGCCGAAAAAGCATTGGAAGGTATGCAGGACAATGCCACTGTGGTTAAAAAGGATGTGCTGGGAATTATCAACGATAAAATTGTGATCTATCTGCGTGCCATGGAACAGGTTGACCCAGCAACTTATGGCGTTTTTGCAAGCACTTGCGCCCAGATAATTGCCGACAACAACGAACAGGTAAAAAAACGGATGAGCAAACCGGAACCTGAAGCTGTGCAATAATATCAGCACCAAAAAAAATATCTGGTTTGAAAACAAAAGCCGGACTTTGGCCACATTATGGGGCTAAAGCCCGGTTTTTCTTTTTTCTGTTATCCGTTGACTGAAGTCAACGGCAAAAGATAGAGCATAAAGATGCTTACTGCTCTATCCTTTGTCGTCAGATTTATCTGACGGATTGTTTGATACAAGAAACCGGGCTCATATACAGTTTGGGCTGAAGCCCGGTTTTTCTTTTTTCTGTTATCCGTTGACTGAAGTCAACGGCGTAAGATAGAGCATAAAGATGCTTACTGCTCTATCCTTTGCCGTCAGATTTATCTGACGGATTGTTTGATACAAGAAACCGGGCTTTAGCCACATTCAGTTTGAGCTAAAGCCCGGCATTTCTTTTTTACCCGACGAGGATCAGGTGGGGTATCACATCCCTGAAAAAATTGTTTACAAAAATATATACGCTGCAAAATGCAAATAAACACACTCAGTAACAGGTGTTAATGTGTACTTTTGAAACATAAATTAAATAGAAAAATGAATACAGTAGATTGGATTGGCATTGCAGGAGTATTTCAAATACTGCTGGCTTATGTTTTAAATGTATCTAACAAATTAGATAAGAATGATTTGATTTATATTTTATTAAACCTAAGCGGGGCTGTTTTAGCTTGTTTAGCTTCAATACTCATGAAATATTTTCCTTTTATAATTTTAGAAGGAGTTTGGGCTGTCGTATCATTGTTTGCGTTGTTAAAGCACTATAAAACCAGCTAAAATATTAAAGAGTTGCAAACTCCAATACAACTTACCCTTCGTTGCAAACGACGGGTAGAGAGAGTTAAAAATGAACATGCTCTGCCTCAACCTTATGCCCCATAAATAACGCGGCTTTCCCCTCAAAATTCTCAGCCGATTCGGTGGTTTGAAATCTGAGACTGCCGTTTTTTGATAACCTGTTTTCCATTTCGGGATGGCGTGTTAAATATTCACGGAGTTTTTCGGCGGTAATTTCTCCCTGCTGCAATATTTTAATGTTTTCGGGAACATATTTTTGGATAGTGTCCATTAAAAGCGGATAGTGGGTGCACCCTAAAACAAGGGTATCTAAATCTTTGTCCTTTTGAAGTATGTTTTGAATGTTCTTCCTTATAAAATATTCAGCGCCCTCGGTTCCGATTTCATTGTTCTCAACAATGGGAACCCACATTGGGCAGGCTTCCTGAACCGTTGAAATCACTTTTCCACCCGACCATTTCTCCAGTTCAATGGGGTACGATTCAGAAACTACTGTTCCCACAGTCCCGAGCACTCCAACATGGCCGTTTTCCGTTATTTCAGATACTTTTTCAACACTGGGGCGAATAACCCCAAGCACCCTTTTGTCGGGGGCAATTTTTGGTAAGTCGAGCTGCTGGATATTGCGAAGCGCTTTGGCCGATGCCGTGTTACAGGCAATTATCACCAGCGGGCAATTCTGGCTGAACAGGTATTTTACCGATTGCAAGGTATATTCGTAAACCACCTCAAACGAACGGGTTCCGTAGGGAGTACGGGCATTGTCGCCTAAATATAAAAAATCGTAACCGGGCAAGGCTTTTACCAACTCTTTAAGCACGGTTAATCCGCCGTAGCCCGAATCGAAAACCCCAATGGGAAAATGAAACATACAGGAAAGTTTCAGCAATTAACGTTCTATGACCATATTATAAGCCTGGTCATAGTATTTACCCAGATTCGACCAGTCGAAATGCAGCGATGCTTCCTCACATTTATACCGCAGTGAAATTCGATCGCGGCGGCTCTTTTGCACAAAATCAAACATCATGTTGGCCAAATCTTCAGCAATATCGAAGAAATTACGTCCCTTACGGTTAATAATGTACATCCCCTTTTCGTCGTGGTCGTGAATATTGTTTACCACATAATCGCCAAACCCGGCAACTTCGCTTGTTACCGATGGCAAACCACTTGCAAGGCATTCGAGCGGAGTGTATCCCCAGGGTTCGTACATGCTGGGGAAAATTCCCAGATGGCAACCACGTACAAACGTATTGTAATCCATTCGGAACAAAGGATTTGAAGTGGTAATAAAATCAGGGTGATATACAATTTTAACTTTGTCGTGCCTGTTATTCACGAGGTTTGAAGTTCTCAGGAAATTCAGAATGTCATCGTTTGCATCGTCCTTTAAAGTGTGGGTTATAACCTTTGGTAACTTATGCGTTTTCCAGCTCTGAATATTACGTCTTAGTTTCAACCGTAAATAATCATCAACCATTTTGCTTAAATCCGGGAATTCATAAGTTCTCTCTACCGATGTAATTTCGGTATATAAACGTTGTCCGACCTGTTCTTTAATCTCCTCGCAAACCCGCCAGATATCTTCGATTTGTGCTTTTGCATGCAAAACTTCGGGATTGATGGTGTAAAACGGCTGACGTGTAATAAAAAACATAACTACAGTAGTGTCGATTTCGGCCACCTGCATTTTGTAATTCAGCCTGGCCAACGCCTCCAAAGTGATGTCGTAACCTTTATTCTGGTATTCGTACCGGCCCGAAGTAAAAAAGTAAAGTGTATTATCGAGATCGAACGAATAACTCTGGAAAAAATGCCCCATCACAAAGTCGTGAATCTGTTGTTTTATTTTTACGTGCTGATTTTGTATCTGGTGCGAAGCTTCAAAACGCACGATATTC
>DATITY010000624.1:0-2748 GCA_035467235.1 Draconibacterium sp.
TGCGCACCTTGTACTCTGGACTCCGCCGGTTGCAGAAGAGATGATGAGATTCAGCGTTATTTACGAATTCAATAACTCTGAAGCCATTGCGATGTATGATAAATACCTGACCGAAGTTGTAACTCCAAAGATTCCTAAAAATGGATCAGTAATAATTCATGGCCATACCGATATTATTGGTGGTGAAGATATCAACCTGAAACTTTCACTGGCACGGGCAAATGATGTAAAGGGTATTATGGAAAAAGCTTTGGCAAAAGCCAACAGAACTGATGTTAAATTTGAAGTTCACGGATTTGGTGAAGACGAAAATCTGGCTCCGTTCAACAACAAATTTCCTGAGGAACGTTTTTACAATCGCACCGTAATTATTGATATAATCCCGGCAAAGTAAGTTTGAGACTACTCTGAAAAGTAGAAAATTCAAAAGGGTACTTTTCGGAGTGGAGTCATGTTTTGCATGGATTTTTATGTGTGATTTTAGAAAGAGGCCGTTTTAGGTCTCTTTCTTTTTTTCTTAATTCTGTTTGACGTTTGTTGTCAGCCCAGATAGCCATCAGCGATTTTCAAGTCGTTATTCATTTTAGTATTTTCTTTTAAAAATCACATTTGCAACTTATTAAGTTACAAATATGATTTTTACCTTATTACCTGCCTACCGTCAGGCAGGCCTTATTTTTCTTTAATCGGAGGCACGCTGACAAGTCTGCAATGCCTTAACCTGTCAACGCCTATAGGTCCCGACATGCCGGGACAGGCTTTGACAGCGTTAACCAAATTGAACTGTAAATCAAAAAAATGGCTGACAGGAATGTGTGAATGTTGTAATATTTACAACTAATTATGTAACACATTGCAGCATTGAACAAATGAAATTTGCAATGTGAAAATAGTTTCACACTTGTCCCTCCAGTTGAGGAAATAATAATCTGAATAAGATGAATACGACAGAAGTAAAAGGAAACTGGAATGAGCAGAAAGGTAAGCTCAAACAGAAATTTGCAGTCTTAACCGACAACGATTTGATGTATGAAGAAGGTAAAAGGGATGAAATGTTTGGTAAACTTCAAATAAAGCTTGGCAAAACAAGAGAAGAATTAAACAAAATTGTTGATTTGCTTTAATCTCTTTCATCATCCGGAAAGTTGTCAAACCAGAAGTTTGACAACTTTTTTTGTTTAATTCAAGTTCCACTTCCCGGCATTCAGGCCGGCTCATCAAAGTTTTATAATGGCAATTGAAGTTTAGCTGACAATGTGTGAATTATGTAATTTAAAAGCAGGATTGTGTAACATGTACCAGTTTATCAACAGTTACCTTTATTTCATAAAATAATTTAAAAATTCAAAAAAATGAAAAGGACTATTTTTTTCGTAATCGTAATGATTTTCACAATGAGCTCGACAATTGTAATTGCGGCTGACAGAAAATCGAATTCAGTAGCAACAGAAAACAAACTATCTGAAGTAGAATTAAGCCGTTTAACAAATCGTGCTGAAGAAATCCGTAATCTGGATAAATCAGACATGACAGTTAAAGAAAATCGTGAGCTAAAAAAAGAAGCAAGAGACATTGACAAGAATGTAGCTAAAAGCGGTGGAACTATTTATATTGGAGCAGCAGCTCTGATTTTAATTATTCTTTTAATTATCGTTTTGGTTTAAATCACTTGATTTATCCCTTCAGTTCACAATAAAACCATGAAGGAAATTTGTTTGTGTAATTACAAGTTAATGAATTACTTCAGCATAAAAAACCATATCAGGCAGATGATTTTCATCTGTCTGTTTAGTTTTGGGTCATTTCAGGTGGTTTTATCCCAGCAATATTTTCAGCAACAAGTCAATTATAATATCAATGTTTCTCTTAACGATAAGCTTCACGAGCTAAATGCATTTGAAACAGTTACGTACATCAATAATTCACCCGACACGCTTCATTTTTTATATTTCCATTTGTGGCCCAACGCGTATTCAAACAATAACACACCGTTAGCCAAACAGTTACTCAGGTTGAATGGCAAGCAAAAGTTGTTTAATGATCCTGAATTAAAAGGATTTATTGATTCACTGAATTTCGAAATAAATGGAAATCAGGTTCGATGGAATTTGTTGTCCGGTCAACCCGATATTTGCCAGGTTTTTCCTGATGTGCCGCTGAATCCGGGTGATTCCATAATAATTTCAACACCGTTCAGGGTAAAAATTCCAAAAGGAGTAACTTCAAGATTGGGTCATATTGGCGAATCGTACCAGATTTCGCAGTGGTATCCAAAACCTGCAGTTTACGACCAGGAGGGCTGGCATCAAATGCCGTATCTCGATCAGGGAGAATTTTATTCAGAATTTGGCAGTTTCGATGTAAGTATCACACTTCCTTTAAATTATGTTGTGGGCGCAACCGGAAATCTTCAAAACCAGCCCGAAATTGAAATGCTTGATAAACTTGCCTCAGATACTGCCTGGTACAAAAAAACTGACATGGAAGGAACCAGTTTTCCAACTTCATCAAAACAGACAAAAACATTGCGTTACACTGCAAATCAGGTACACGATTTTGCCTGGTTTGCCGATAAACGTTTCCATGTTTTAAAAGGAAAAGTATTATTGCCGGACTCGGGCAGGGAAATTACCACCTGGGTGATGTTTACAAACGAACAGGCCGAACTTTGGAAAGATGCCCTGCAATATGTTAATGATGCGATACTCTTCTTTTCAAAACACATTGGCGATTATCCGTATGAAAGTT
>DATITY010000625.1:0-4795 GCA_035467235.1 Draconibacterium sp.
GTGTTTCCTTCTTTGTTCCTGAACATGTTTTCCACTAGTATTTCATCAATAACGCCGCCTTCACGCGCCCAGCGGTTGTTGTTGCCCATGTGCGAGGTAGCTCCCAAAATCCAAAGCCGGACTTCGCTCGAACCGTTTCCACCCAGCACCGGACGGTCCTGAACCAGTACTACTTTAACCCCTTTTCGGGCTGCCGTAATTGCAGCACAGGTTCCGGCCATTCCTCCTCCAACAACAACGATTCCGGCAGATATTTCCACCGATTTATTATTTCTTTTTTCTGTGGTTGATTTTGAATGTATCATCTGATATTATTTTTTGGAAGTTCTTGCTTTAAAATAAATGCGGCCACCAATCATCAACAGAATAACGGCCATTCCAATGACGTACATCGCGCCATTCTCTGCCATCAGGCCTAAAATCCCAATGATGAGTCCGGTAACTAAAATACCAATGGCGATCATACTTAATCCCTGTTTGTTTTCAATAGCCGCTTCTTCAGCCGCTTCTGCCACATTTTCAAGTTCAATCTTTTTATCTACCGAAGTTTGGTATTGTTTGTACTCCGAAATATCTGTTTTTCTGATTCGAAGTATGATTTCAGAAATGATAATCAGAACGGCCGGCACAACTACTCCAAGAATCATTTCGCCTGCCCGTGACAGATTAAAATCAATGATTGCAGGGAGCAGGAATTTAAACGAAAGTGTAATCACCAATGAAATAACGGTTGTTGCCAGTACAATTTTCCCGGTTTGCTTCTTCGAAAACAGCGACCAGATTAATGGCATGTACATGGGACAACCGGTTAATGCCGCCACACTGAGAACCACTTCCTTTGCCCCGCCCATAAACGGAACCAGCATGGCAATTGTGATGGTAACCAAACCAAAGAAAATACTTGCCAGTTTGGCAATCACCATTAATTTTTTTTCTGATGTTTCCGGAAACCTGACTTTATACAAATCGTTGGTAATTACACCCGCCGAAATATTTAACACCCCCTGAACCGAGCTGTTCGTGGCAAATACCAGACTGATAAGCATTAATCCAAGCATTCCGGCAGGTAAAACTTCCTTGCACATCAACAGGTATGCGCCTTCGTCCTGCAATCCGCTCAACTCGGGATTTAAAGCCCTGTAAATCATTGGGGGCAACATCCAGATAATTGGGCTGACGGCATACAAAACTCCGAATAACCAGCCTACTTTACGGGCATCCTTTGGCGACGAAACCGAAGTATATCTTTGTACAAATCCCCATTGCCCGCTGAGATAAAAGAAGTTATACAAACCAAAACCGATAAGGAAACTCCAGGTATATTCGTGATTTGAAAGGTTGAAGAATCCTTCGTTAGGCAATGAATTGAAGAATTGCTGAATGCCTCCCACTTTATCGAGCGACAACGGAACTACGATTATTGCTGCCGCAGTTAGAATGACAAACTGCAAAGTATCGGTAACCACAACTGCCCAAAGTCCTCCGAGGGTTGTGTAAATAATGACAATCAATCCCAACAAACCAATCGATATATAAAGCGGTATTCCGGTTGAAACTTCCAGAATGCGTGAAACCGAATACAAATACACGCCGGTCATAAACACCATGATTGACAAATAAATGTATGAGTACGCCTTTTGGATATTTACTCCCAGCCGCTTCGAAATGTACTCGGCTGCGGTTAACGATTTGGTTTTGTGCCATTTGGGCGCAATGAGAAATCCGACTATGAAACCTGCGATACTCATCGTCCATTGGATTGATATTGAAACCCAGCCCGATGTATAGGCGATTGAACCCCAAACCACAAAAGTTCCGGCAGAAACAAAACCCATGAACAGGGAAAGCGAGTTAATCCACCAGGGAACCGCGCCACCGGCAGCAAAAAAGGATTTCATGTCCTTGCCCGATGTTTTGGAAAAGGAAAGGCCTATCATCAAAATCAACAGCGAAAAGGCCAGAATTACAATATAGTCAGTTGAAATCATTCGTTCATAAGATTAGTTTAAAAACATGGTAAACTTAATCGTTTTCAATACGTTACTTTTTGGTGAATGCAACTATCTTTTTCGGAAACGTTTTCGGAAACGATTTCAGGTTTCGGAAACGGTTTCGGAAACGATTCTGAAAGCAGATTCAGAAATACTTTCTATATTTGGAATATTATGTACCATGTTACCATTAAAGATATTGCAAGAAAATTAAATGTTGCTGTTTCCACAGTTTCAAGGGCATTTAATGATAAATACGACATTAAAAAGGACACCCGTGAATTGATATTGAAAACAGCAGCAGAAATGGGTTACCGTCCAAATCCGATTGCAAAAAAATTGATTCAGCGTAGAACTTATAATGTTGGCGTAATTGTTCCCGAATTCATTAACTCCTTTTTCCCCGAAGTGATTTTGGGGATTCAAAAAGTGCTACTTGAAAAGAAATACCAGGTTTTAATCACTTCTTCAAATGAAAATTCAGAAACAGAAAAGGAAAACCTGATTACCATGGAAGACAATATGGTAGACGGAATAATTATTTCACTTTCAAGCGAAACGAGCAATTCGAATTATCTTACAAAAATGGTGAAGGAAGGATTTCCAGTGGTAATGTTTAATCGCGTTAACGAAGAGATTCCAATTTCAAAGGTACTTTTTAATGACTATAAATGGGCATTTTTTGCAACTGAACATTTAATTGAACAAGGTTGCAGAAATATTTATCATTATAGCGGGCCGCAACATCTGAGCCTTTCAAAGAACCGGATTAAGGGATTCAGGGATGCCATGAACAAACATAAATTACCGGTATCCAGTGATCAGATTGTTGAAACCGGTTTATTTATTGAAGACGGTGAAAGGATCATGGAAAGCCTGATACAAAAGGGAACAATACCTGAAGCCATTTTCTGTTTTAACGATCCCACGGCCATTGGTGTCATGAAAATGTTGAAAAAACACAAACTTAAAATTCCGGAAGATGTTGCGGTTGTTGGCTTTTCCGAAAGTAAACTTGCTCCTCTGGTTGAACCCGCATTAACAAGCGTTTTACAACCCACTTACGAAATGGGGATGCATGCTGCAAATCTTTTATTAAAACAAATTGAAAGTGATTGCCATGCAGAAGTGGAATCCATTGTTTTAAACGGGAAAATCAACATCAGGGAATCTTCTGTAAGGGTAAAATAATATTTGCGTTTTTTCTTCAATTATCCATCCGTTATTCATATTTGAGCCAGGCAGTTGCCGTGCAATTTGCATCTGCAACAAAGCGAATCCAGCGCGCCTGAAAATTTGCAGAAAATTCGTGTTTAAAAGTTTCTCCCGGTTTTACAGTAACTTCCTGGTACAACATCCATGGTCCGTGACCGATCGGCTCGACTTCTATTTTAAAAGTGACGGTCTCCAATGATTCATGAGAAATTTCCAAAGACCGTTTATCGTAAAACCCAATTAAATACGGATCGGAAGGTTCATCAGCTTTTATAATTGAATTTTTCCAGGGGCCGCCATTACCGGTAGGTTTACCCATTTCCCACAAATCGTCGATGGCGCCCAGCCAAACAGCGGCTTTGCCATCATTGGAAACAACAACATGTTCACCTGCTTTTACCTTCGGATTTAAGCCTGTCATTACAAGCATTCCGCGATAGGAAGCATAATCATGAATGCGGAAATTGTGCGATGCCACCGGGCGGATTTTGGCAAAACCATCGGCATTTTCGGCAGGAAGTTCATAAAATGTACCGCCGACATTTAACAGGTCACGTTCGGTGGCCACTTCGCGACAAATGCGCAATTGTGCGGCATTTGTTAATTGTTTGTAAGCATCGTTTCCCAGTGGTAACCGCCAGCGACGATCTTTATCGTCAACCACCAAAACCGACGATTCTTCAAATTCAACCACATTTTCAGGAATGGCAAATTTCTCTTTAATGAATGAATTGGTTTCAGGATCGGATTTGGCTACCAGATTTAATGCTACATCCAATTCATAATAACCGGTTTCGGTTTCCACTCCGTTTTCGAAACGAACAACAGAAATACCAAGCGCCCGGCGATCGTTTCCAAGTCCGTATAAAAGTCCGCCCAAAACATCGGTTTCACTTGTTTCAGCAATTCCGTCAAACATTTTTGCCGGAAATGAAATCCGTTCATCCTCATCAGTATAATTAAAACTTACAGTTGCATTTGTTGCCGAATTCACAGAAACGCGAATCCACTCACCCGATTCATTTTCAGTAAATTCAACAAATTGAGAACTTTCGGGAGCTACTTCCACCGTTTTCATAGTGTTAAAATGATTGTCACCATTTTTATCAGTTTCGAAATTAAAACTTACTTTGTTTTTGCTGTTGTTATGAATCCATGCCGAACGTTTTTTCCAGCCTGCAAAAAGAAAGGGCTCGGAAACTTCGCCTGCTTTCACCGCCTCATTCAGCCAAACTGCTCCGGAAGCTGTATTCGGCCCCAATTGGTCGGGTTTTTCGGGAGTTGTAAACCATAGATTCGAGTTCGACTGCCCAGGTCCTTCGATGTTTCCCTTTTGTTTTCTTTTGTTGAGAAACTCTTTCTGTGCAGAATCGTCGCAACCAAAAACCAGGCGGTCGTTCCAGCGGGAAAAATCGCCAACTACTTTCAGGTAAGCTGAACGCGGACGAATTCCGGCTGAATTTTCAGCAGTAAAAGTTCCGGGGAAACGCCAGAACAGACCGTGCATTGTAAACAGATATTCAGGATTTCCATCAGTTACGACATCACGAATTCTTGGCCATTCTGTATTCCAGCCGTGAGCGCCGTCA
>DATITY010000626.1:0-12081 GCA_035467235.1 Draconibacterium sp.
CCCGGATTATTCGCTTATGATGCAAATGTTTTTTTGCCTTTTTTCCCACATTTGCTGTTGAAAGAGATTGATTGTTGTTTTCTTTCTGTTCAATTAATCCTTTCTTTTTTATCTCCCCTGTAGCATATCCGAAACACTCATGAAAACAGCGGTTAAAATATGCCGGGCTGCCAAATCCGGCTTTGTAGGCGACTTCTGCAGCGGTGATTTCTTCATTTTCAAGCATTTCCTTTGCAAATTGCAACCTGATTTCCCGAATAAACTGACTTGCATTTTTATTTAAAATGGAGTGTAACCTGCGGTTCAGAAGGAAATAATTCATCCCGGCAGCCTGAGCCAATTCTTTTACACCAAAATTTTCATTCGCAATATTTAATTCGATAATTTCAGTGAGTTTTGCGATAAAAATTTGATTTGAAGTGTTAACTTCTTTCATCTTAATAAAAATCAGTGTGTTGGCATATACGAAGAAAAATGAAAAAATTTACATCATAATGTGAATCTGTTTGAAATTTAAAATGACAATTGCAGAGAATCTTAATCGTAAATTTTATTCTTCTATTGGTACTGTTTAAGTCTCATACTATCGAGCAAAGCCTGAAACCGGTGTTCGTGACGGATATTGTCAAATCGTAGATCGTAATTTATATTGGGCAATGCTGGTATGCGCAATTTAAATGCTTCTTCAAGACAGTTCAATGCCATTTCCTTTTCTCCAAGAATGGCATATTTTTGGGAAGCTCCAATAGCACCCCATTCCGGATCTTCCTTTTCTTCTTCAATCCAGCATCTTAATAAGCCGGTCATTCCTGATTGATCATAAGCCTCTTTAATTTTACTGATGTATTTTTCATCTTCAGGAATAAAGCTGAATGCCTTCTGAAGAGATTCTACGGCTTTTAATTCATTTCCCAGGCATTTGTATAATTCAAAGTACGCGTAATAGACTGAATAAAAATCCGGAGGGTTGAGTTCAATAATCTTTTGACACTCTTTAAGACCATCCTCACACTTTCCTTCAGCAAGGTAATAATTGGCACTTTGCAAATATATCACTGTTGATGTGGGACTTAGTCTTGCGGCTATGTCAATTTGTTGCCTGGCCACCGTGGGTCGATTCATAACAATAAGTATATCAGCATAATATTGATGGGCAGTTGCGCTGTTTGGATTTAACCCGATTGCCAGTTCACATTCTTTCGCGGCCTCTTCCCATTTCCATTCATTCCACGCTAAAATTGCTCCTATGGTTGCATGTGCTTCTGCCAGATTATTGTCCAGTTCAAGTGCCTTTAGAGCAAGTTCTTTCGATTTAATATATCCTTCTGGCCTTGGGTAAATTTTCCTGTATGTACGAACATAATAAACCTCAGCCATTCCTGAGTATGCTTCAGCAAAATCAGGATCGGCTGCGATTGCCTTTTCAAAATTATCAGTACTCTTTTCCAAATCTCCCCAGCCTCTTCTGTTCAGGAAAAAAAGCCCTTTTAAATAGCAGGAATATGCTTCCATATTTCTGGTATGGATCTTTTCTATCCGTTTGATTACTTTACTGGAAATGACCACGTTCAATGCTGAAGAAACCTGTTTCGCAATATCACTCTGGATTTGGAAGATATCGGATAGTTCCCTGTCATACTGTTCTGTCAGAATGTATTGGTCGAGCCTGGCGTCAATTAGATTAACCATTATCCTGACCTTTCCATCGTGTTGCAGCACACTTCCCTCAAGGATAAAGTTAACGCCAAGCTTTTTGGCAATTTCAGGCGCTGATTTTGTATTTCCCCTGAATTGTTCGACCGATGTTCTGGAAATAACCCTGAGTTGACCGATTTGATTGAGATGATTCAGAATTTCTTCCATCATTCCATCGGCAAAATACTGGTTATCAGTGTCATTGCTAAGATTTTTAAAAGGAAGAACTGCAATCGATTTGTCTTCAGGATTTAAACGTGTTGTTGAATTAAGGGAAAGTGGTAAAAAATAAAGTAAGAATAAAATAGCCAAAATTAAAACTCCGGATACCGTAAAAATCAGAACTTTGCGGTTTATTTTTTTCTGAATGGGTTGTGACTTTTGTGAATTATAATAAACCTTTTCTTCTGCTAAAGGTGTCAAAGAAGATTCAATATTTTCATTTGTACGTCCATTTCCTTTCTTTTTTATCTCCCCCGGGGAATATCCGAAGTACTCATGAAAACACCTGTTAAAGTAAGCTGGACTGCCGAATCCGACTTTATAGGCAACCTCGGATACAGTAATTTCCTTCCGTTCCAGCATTTCCTTTGCAAATTGCAACCGGATTTCCCGAATAAACTGACCTGTATTTTTATTTAAAATGGAGTGTAACTTGCGGTTCAAAAGGAAATAATTCATCCCGGCAGCCTTAGCCAACTCCTTCACACCAAAATTTTCATCGCCTAAATTAGCCAGAATAATTTCTTTTAGCGTAGCGATAAAAGCGTGCTCAACAGGGTAGTTATTATTCATGGTTTAACAGTAAAACTGTTGTTATAAATACAAAAACAACAAAATATATTCATTGTTCATTAAATGGAAATGACAGATAATTAAAGTATGTATCAATTCATGTAAAAATCCCTTTTAATGGTTATTCCGGAATATTTCCATTCATGAAAATCAAACAGAATTATTGGATTAATCTGACTAAAAAATTAGCTTTACGTCCGTCATCATATTATTTAACTGCATGAAACCAAAATTTATCCCATTTCTTTTATTGGCAGCATTTGTATTGCTGATTTCCTGTTCTGCTGTTAATGCTGAAAAACCAACCAATTTCATCATCATCTATCTCGACGATGTAGGTTATGGCGACATTGCTCTAACCGGCGCAGTTGGTTATTCCACACCAAATATCGACAAAATGGCTGCCAGTGGAATGTTCTTTTCTCGTTATTATTCGCCGCAGGCAGTTTGCAGCGCTTCACGTGCCGGGCTGCTCACAGGTTGTTATCCAAACCGGGTTGGTTTCCGGGGGGCGCTC
Organism: Draconibacterium sp.; assembly: GCA_035467235.1. GTDB lineage: Bacteria > Bacteroidota > Bacteroidia > Bacteroidales > Prolixibacteraceae > Draconibacterium. The sequence continues at coordinate 3,008 of DATITY010000626.1, forward strand.
GACCATACCGCTAAAACCGGAATAAATGCAGAAGAGGAAACCATTGCCGAAGTATTGAAAAAGAAAGGTTATGCCACAGCCGCTTTCGGAAAATGGCATTTGGGTCACCACAGGCAATTTCTTCCAACCAACAACGGATTCGATGAATATTTTGGCATCCCATATTCAAACGACATGTGGCCAAATCATCCGACCAGCAAAAATTACTACCCGCCACTTCCCTTAATTGAGGGCGATGAAGTTGTAAAAACCAATCCCGACCAATCGCAGTTCACCACTGATTTTACTGAAAGAACCATCCGGTTTCTTCAGAAAAATAAAACGAAGCCATTCTTTGTGTATCTGGCGCATCCCATGGCGCACGTTCCGCTTTTTGTTTCCGGTAAATTTAAGGGAAAATCGCAACAGGGATTATACGGCGATGTTATGATGGAAATCGACTGGAGTGTTGGCCAAATTATGAATACACTGAAGGAATTGAATCTGGAAGAAAACACATTGCTGATATTTACTTCAGATAACGGTCCGTGGTTAAATTACGGAAACCATGCAGGTAGTTCGGGTGGATTGCGGGAAGGAAAAGGCACTACATGCGAAGGTGGACAGCGCGTTCCGTGTTTAATGATGTGGAAAGGGGTGATTTCTCCCGGAACGATAAACAATAGTCTGGTAGCCGGAATGGATATTCTGCCCACTATCACCGAAATTGCAGGTGCGCCACTACCCAAAAAGAAGATTGATGGAGTAAATATTTTACCCCTTTTGAAGGGTGAAAACGTGGAACCGCCACGAAAATCATTTTACTATTATTACCGCAACAACAACCTGGAAGCTGTTCAGGACGGGCAGTGGAAACTGGTTTTTCCGCACAAGGGAAGAACTTATGTGGGATTTGAACCGGGGAAAGATGGCCTGCCAGGTGGTGCATATGAAAATTCGGATGTGGCAGCCGGACTTTATGATCTTCGCCGCGACCCGGGAGAGCAATACAACGTGATAGAATTCTATCCTGAAATTGTTCAGAAACTTGAAAAAATCGCCAGCGAAGCCCGCGAGGATTTGGGTGATGATCTGACCAATAATCCGGGCAAAAACAGGAGGGAACCTGGGAGAATTCTGGAATAAATATTTCATCTTGTTTCAGAATATTACTCCGTTTAGGTATTTTTACATCCCGAAATGGAGATCAACTAAATTTAAAAATATGAAAAACAAAGGTGTCTTAGCATCAATTATTGCTTTTATGGTTTTATTCCAGGTTTCGTGTACAAAAGTCCCCACCGATCTTACTAAAACCAGTTTTATTCCAAAACCGGTTTCGGTTTTAGCCACAGGCGAAACATATGAATTAACCGGCAAAACAATTGTTTATTTTCAGGAAGGGGCTGAAGATTTGCAACAAACTGCGCAATACCTGGCCAATGAAATCAACCGGATATCGGGATTTACACCTGAAATTAAACCGGTATCTGAAATCCCCGAAGCTGGAATTTACCTGTCGGTAACAAGTAAAGACGACGAATTGGGAGACGAAGGATACGTTGTAAATATTGATAATAAGAAAATAACAATCGAGGCAAAAAATGCTTCAGGTTGTTTTAACGGAATACAAACTTTGCTGCAAACATTGCCTGCAAAAGCCACTTCAGGTGTTCCACTGCAAATTGCAACAGGCACAATCCGCGATTTTCCCGAATATGCTTATCGTGCAGCAATGCTCGATGTAGCAAGGCATTTTTTTTCGGTGGAAGAAGTAAAGCGGTTTATCGATTTTCTGGCTACATATAAAATGAATGCGCTGCACCTTCATCTATCTGATGATCAGGGCTGGCGGATTGAAATTAAGTCGTGGCCAAAACTCACCGAAATTGGCGGTAAAACTGAAGTTGGCGGAGGAGAAGGCGGTTTTTATACACAGAATCAATACACCGAAATTGTTAAATACGCGCAGGAAAGAAATATTATTATCATTCCTGAAATCGACATGCCGGGACACACGAATGCTGCACTTGCTTCGTACCCCGAATTGAACTGCAATGGAAAAGCAACGGAATTGTACACCGGAATCGAAGTTGGATTCAGCACACTTTGCACCGGGAAGGAAATTACCTACCAGTTTATCGATGATGTTATTCGCGAACTTGCTGCAATCACACCAGCTCCATACATTCATATTGGTGGCGACGAGTCTCATTCAACACCCATGGAAGATTACATTCCGTTTGTAAACCGGGTGCAGGAAATTGTGACTAAATACAATAAAAAAGTAATTGGCTGGGACGAAATTGCCAACGCCAGTCTGGTTGAAGGAGCAACCGTTCAATTCTGGGATAATGTGAAAAATACAACAATGGCATTGGAGAAAGGTGCAAAAGTGATTATATCCCCTGCTTCAAAAGCGTATCTCGATATGAAATACGATTCTACAACCACCCTGGGATTAAAATGGGCTGGATACATCGAAGTAGATCATGGATATACCTGGAATCCAACGGAGTTGGTTCCCGGTTTGACCAAAGATAAAATTATGGGAATAGAGGCTGCGCTCTGGTCGGAAACCGTTACCAATATGGATGAGGTTGAATACATGGTTTTTCCGCGTTTGCCCGGTTATGCGGAAATTGGATGGACATCACCCGATTCAAGGGATTGGGAAGAATATAAACTCCGACTTGCAAATCACGGTAAACGGTTTGAAGCGATGGACATCAATTATTATCGCTCACCATTGGTTCCGTGGCAACAATAACTGATTAACATTATCTTTCCCATTTATCAAGTTATTGTAAAAAAATAATTGCACTAAATCTTTACTTCGAACCAATTTAAATATATCCTGATTTTCGCCATTTACCGGCATTTTCTGAAGATAAGATACTTTGAAGTATTTTTATTTACCGGTAATTTTTGCTGTTTACCGACCTTAAGGTTTCGTTAACAAAGTTCTAATACTTTTTAACAAAAATCCGAGTAACCTTTGTGCATGTTTTAAGTCTATTAAGACGAAAAACAAAACAAAGAAACAGAAACGGATTTTAAAACTGAAAATATGAAAACTACAATGAAACAATTAGCAGCAGGAACATTTATCGCTTTTTTATTATTAGCTGGAAATGTAAATGCAAAAGGAACAGATGTAAAAGCCTCAAGCCAGGAAAGCATTGAAACAACACTTCAGGTGGAAAAATGGATGACCGATGATTTAGTCTGGAACACAAATTCAACCGATGTTAAACATATCGTTCAGGAAAAAGAAGCAAGTCTTCAACTTGAGAACTGGATGACCAGTGAAAAAACATGGAATTTCAGCAACAATTTTGTTGAAGAAGCAGAAGCTGGTTTGGAGTTGGAAAGCTGGATGATGAGTGAGGTAACATGGAATGTAAATAAAAGTGACAGTGAACCGGAATTGACTGCTGAAAACTGGATGTTTGAAAATAATATTTGGAATTAATTCAGAAAACAGAAATACGCGATTAGTTTAGTTAAATTTTTAAGAGGTTGTCTGCCAGTTGGCTGACATCCTCTTTTTTATTCACAATTACATTGAAAAGCGAACTCCTAAATATTTGGAAAAACATACCTTGTAAATTTGAGATGAATAAATTTGCATTTTGTCAGCCATATCAGGTTAATCATTACATTTGATTTATTGCGATTTCCTTAAAGAAGAGTATATTTACACGTAACATTTAACTTTAATAACCACTGCCATGAAGATTTTCATTTTAATTGTAATTATGGTTCTTACGGGGACTTATCTTAATGCACAGAATTCAGAGAATAAAAGTAAAAGGGAACTAAAGGCTGAAATGAAAGCACAAAAAATTAAACAAATCAAGGAAATAGTTGCAAGTAAAAATTTCATTTTTAAAGCCGAGTCGGTAAATCCGGTTAATGCAGGTACAAAAGTATTGACATCCGAATTTGGAATTGAAGTCAGAAACGATTCTATTTTTTCTTATATGCCCTATTACGGCAATACCTATTCAAGAGATTATTCAAGTTTCACCAACAGTCCGATGGGGTTCATTCAACCCATTGAAAGTTACAAACAGGGTAAAAAGAAGTCGGGATATGTAATCGATATTAAAGTTAAAAACCAACATGACGTTATCGATCTGACATTCCATATTTCCAAAACAGGTATTACATCGGTAAGTGCCTCAAGTATTAATCGCCAGAATATTTCATATACCGGAGAAATTATAATTCCTCAACCAAAACAGTAAGAACCAGATTCCAATTACCCTGATTTTCAATTAAACGGTTGGATTATTTGCCGTAAAAACGATTTTATTTGTTTATTTTCTGAAAAAAATAGCCAGTTATGTAGTTTATATTTACTTGTGGTTAAATTTGAGAGAATATAAATAATGCCATGAAAACATTTAGGAAACTGATACCCATTTTTATTTTGCTGGTGACGATTTTAATATTTCACTCTTTTTATCCAATACCGGTTCGGCAAAATAATGAACAGGAATTACTTGCAAAAGCCAATCATTTTAATCAATTGTATCCGAATGAAAAAATATATCTTCATCTCGATCGGCCTTCCTATTGGGCCGGCGACGATATTTGGTTTAAAGCGTACCTTTTAAACTCATCAATTTCTGAATGTAATCTTTATGTTGAACTTATCAGTTCTTCGGGTGATGTAATCGACAAAAAAATATGCTGGTCGCAAAACGGATTGGCTTACGGCGACTTTCATTTAGCCGATTCAATTTCGAGCGGTGTTTGCCAGATTAGGGCTTACACCAACTGGATGCGCAATTTTGAAGACGACTGGTTTTTCCGTAAGAATATTATTATCTGGAATCTCAGGGACAAAGAAATTGAAACAGAATCGGAAGTGTTAAAAACAAAAGATGTCGATCTTCAGTTTTTCCCGGAGGGTGGAACATTTGTGGGCAACCTGAAAAATAAAATGGCTTTTAAGGCTACGGACAAAAATGGTAAAGCAATTGCAGTTAAAGGTGAAATCGTTGATGATCGGGGCAACAAAATAACTGATTTCAAGAGTTCTTTTAAAGGAATGGGAAGTTTTATTATAGAACCGCAAGCAGGAAGAAAATACACTGCAAATGCAACAATTGCGAACAAAATCCAATTGAAGATTGACCTTCCGTTACCCGATGTTGACGCCATAAAACTTGCAATTGAATCAAACGATTCAGTTAAAATTAACATTCAAGTTTCAGCCAATTCTCATCTGTCCGGAAACAATCAGAATGCAGAATATTTAATAATCGGTCAAACAGGAGGTCAGATTTGTTACCGAAAGGAAATTTCCATTTCAGAAAAAATCTTTAGTCTTGATATCGAAAAAAGTACTTTACCTACCGGAATCATTAAATTTACTTTATTCGACCACGAAATGATTCCCCGCTGCGAAAGGCTGGTTTTTGTGAATCATCATGATTATGTCAATATTGGAATAGAACCCGATAAATCAGAATATCTTGCCCGCGAAAAAGTAAAGCTCAATGTAAAGGCCGTCACAAATAATGGAACTCCTTGTCTTGCAAATCTTTCCATGTCGGTTTACAATCCTCAGAACCAAATGGAACTTGAAACGTTTCCCAACAATATATTGACGCAATTTCTACTTGGTTCGGAATTAAAAGGGATAATAGAAGATCCGGCCTGGTACTTTAAAGACGATAGTCTCTCCACCCTGCAAGCTCTTGATAATTTGATGCTCACGCATGGTTACCGGTATTTTGAATGGAAGGAAATCAGCGAAAATCAATATCCGGAAATCGTTTATCAACCCGAAAACAGCATCCAGGTAAAGGGTACGGTTTCCAACTGGTTGACAAAAAAACCTGTCAAGGATTGCAAAGTAACAATGATGTTTGTAAAAAGTCAGCTCGCAATTCATGAACAAATAACCGACTCGCTGGGGAATTTTTTGTTCACAAACCTTTATTTCAACGATACGGTTTATGTTTCTCTGCAGGCCGGGGACAATAAAAGCAGGAAAAATAACTGGATCGAACTGAATAACAGCTCATCCATTTCACCCGGGCCCGCGTTTTTGCCTGTTAATTACCGGTATAACAATGAAAATCAGGTAAAGACAACCCATTATTTAAGTGAGGTTAGCAGCGAATTACTTAGTAGAAAATGGCGTTTAAGCGACACCATTTTATTGGGAGACATTAATGTTTTAGCTAAGGAACACGAAGAGCAAAGCATTCATCTCCGTCCGTATTTAGATGCTGATTATATTTTTGAAGTTTCGAAATATGATAATATTTATGTTGATATTATTGATATGCTTGAAACGACATCGGCTTATATGAGAAGATTTTTGGAAAACGACCCGCAATATTTTCTTGATGGGGTTTTGGTAGATACCGATTTTATAGTCGGATTACCAGCTAGCTGGTTCGAAACGGTAGAAGCAGTAAAATTAGCACCCGGCAGAACAGGATTTGCCCCGGGGATATTTTTTTATACCAAACGCGGTGAAACACAAAAAAAGATTTTTGATGGCGCGGGAATGAAAAGCAGCGAAATTATTGGCTATTCTGTTATTCGAAAGTTTTATTCCCCAATATACGAATCTCAGGAGCCTGTGGAAACGAAGGATGATTTCAGAAGTACAATTTACTGGGATCCAGTGGTACAAACCGATTCAACAGGTATTGCACGCGTTTCGTTTTACAACAGCGATGAGGCAGGAAATATGCAGATAGTAGTGGAGGGAATAGCTGCGGATGGTAAGTTGTGCCGGGGAATTTGCACTTACATTGTTAAAGAATGATCATTATATTCTCCCGGTTTAAACTGCCGGGATTTCAATGCACTGTTCTATCGGCTGAACGAAATTTATTTATTGAGTTTTCGATGTAAAGGCCACCATTTTATCTCTTCAGCACGAAGAGCTTTATAAATTTCATACTGGCAAAGAACTTCATCATGTTTGCCTCTGCAGGTTTTTCCTTCGGGATCGTTTTTGTAAAGTGCTGTAAGAATAGGTACGGCCTTTTCAGATTGAATCTGACCTAATGTCCAGATTGCTAAGTGTGTCCTGTCGTGAGGTGAATTCGTGGTATCCGACAAAAACGCAATTAAAGCATCTTCTGCTTTTCCCGGATATTTCGACTGTGCAATTTTTATATTCTCTTTTACATCATGCCCAATCCAGATATGGATTGCCAGAACCGCACAAATAAACAGGATTGTAAGACTTGCTCCAATGATTAATAATATTCGTTTCATGGTTTTCAGGTTTTTAGAATGAAGTTAAAATAGTGAAGGAACTTAATTACTGTTAACGCATTAGTAATGAATTTATTATTCCGGAAAATTAAAAATTCTGCAGTAGTTTTAGTGCATGGTCTGTATCGAAAATTCCTGATTATTTAATTAACATTGAGATGCATGGCGATTGTAGTTTAGTTGAAAAGTTGTACCTTTTAAATCAAAAAAAACAGATAAAAATGAAATCATATTTAATTAACACATTTGTTTTCATAATTTTTATAACCTCTTCCTGTAGTTCAGTTATTCAGATTCCGGTAAATACTCCTCCTGAAATAACGATTAAGGATGAAAATAAAACAGTGGTAATTATTAATGATATAAATATTGAGGAGTTGAATTTGCAAAACCCAAAGGAAATTGAAGTTTATAATTCGGGAATAAGAAATCTGATAATTGCATTAACCGATTCAATATCAGATGATGAGAAACTTAGATTTGTTGTATGCGATTCTCTGATAAAAGCAAAGGCTGACAGTATGTATTCAACAGATTCATTTCCGGGTTACAGTGAATTTGTTTGCCGTGAGCATTCTGCATCGAATTTGTTGGTATTAAATCATTTTGAAATATTTTTTGACCATACTGATAATTACGATGAAACGGACGAAGACGATGTGACTACCAGGGATTATTCATTAGGAATTGTGGCTGGTTTTGCACTGCACAACAGTAGTGGCGCATTAATTAAAAGTTCAATAGTTGATGAAATGAAACACCATAAATCAAGGCCGGTATTAATTAAGTGGATTAGTATCGATCCTTCAGTGAAAAAGGCAGGCAAAAATGTTGATTTGGTATCTTATGAATTGGGACGAAAATACCGTGGGAAATTTTATCCGAGCATTAATTATGATTATAAGCAATATTACACAGGAAAGGTTTTTAAAGAAGCGAACCAATTTATGAAAAAAGGTGATTGGGAAAATGCTAAGAAAGCCTTGTTAAAAATGGCAGCATCCAGCGATCCACAAATTCCACAGGAGAAAGTTGCCCATAATTTGTCAATTGTATATGAGGCTTTGGGAGATGTTGAATCATCAAAAAAAAGGTATTGAAAGCAAATAAAGATAAAGTTCAAATAATGCTTTAACTCTGGCGAATCATTACTAAAAACCTCCTGATTGATTTTAAATAGTTGATTCATTTTCAAGTTTCACTTTGAGTGTGCCAAAAACTGTCATGAAAAGGTAAAAACAAAAACCACTTATCTGATATTCAATAAGTGGTTCATTTTCAAGTTGTCCTGCCAGGGGTCGAACCTGGACTCTTCTGATTCAGAGTCAGAAATTTTATCTTTTCATATGTTTTTAATTATTTTCTGAATTTGTATAAATATCATATATACAGCATGATATATCAAATTATATTTTCAATTATTTTCCTTATTTGGCAATTATTTTTAATTTTGCTTGTACATTGTTTGTACGAAACAACCAATTGGAATAATAAAATGGCTTATGATTACTTATCAAAAGGCAGGAATAACAGCAGCAACTGTGTTAGACACCCGTAGGAAGTTAACCAACAATCTTTACAGGGTTAGAGTTAGAGTAACGTTCAACCGTAAAACACGGGAATACAGTACCGGCAAAGCATTTTCTTTGGATGAGTGGAATGCACTTTCTGATAATAAATGGAAACCACTATCAGCAAATGAATGGAAAATATTTTCATCCAATAGTGTAACCGATTTAAAAGAAACCTTAAGCGATATTCATAGTACTTTCGATATTATTAAAAACCATATTAAAAATCTGACAGAAAATGAATCATTCAGTTTTGAAGCTCTGAAT
>DATITY010000627.1:0-23618 GCA_035467235.1 Draconibacterium sp.
CTTCATCAACCGAATAACGGGCAAAACCGCCGCCAATCTGGTCGTAAATTCCGCCCCGTGCCATTTTTTGCAAAGTAGTTTTAACATATTGCAATACCTTATCATCTGTCTTGATAAATCCATAATAAAGCAGAAAATCGAGATTTACCGGCATCGGAAATTTGGGTGCTCCTTTTCGTCCACCATTTTCCATATCAAACTTTTGTTTCCATCCATTTACGCCATTTTCCAGCAGGCTAAAATCAATCTCCACACCTTCTTTTAATTCAGTAATTAAGGATGCCTGTTCAATCCCGTTCTGAAGGTTGGATGCATATTCTTCTATTTCAGAACGGTTTTGTCGAAAAAAATCTGCAATTGTCTGAAGGTTTTTCATCCAGCTGACTTTCGGAAAATAAGTTCCGCCCCAAATGGGCCTGCCATCAGGCATTGCAATCACATTTAACGGCCAGCCACCCTGTTGTTGCATCAATTGTACCGCAGTCATGTAATAATGGTCAACATCGGGCCTCTCCTCCCTATCTACTTTCACGCAAATAAAATTGTCGTTCATTATTTTGGCAACCTGTTCATCTTCAAAGCTTTCGTGTTCCATAACGTGACACCAGTGACAGGCTGCATATCCGATACTCACCAAAAGTAATTTGTTTTCGTTTTTTGCCTGTTCTACTAAAGCTTCACTCCATGGATTCCAGTTTACAGGATTATGCGCATGTTGCAGCAAATAAGGTGAGGTAGAGTTAATGAGATTATTTGTATGTAAATGTTCCATTTTTTTTGAATTATGACTTTGATAACTGGTTTTCACCATAAATTTTAAAAGTTTTTAAAAAAGTATTTTATCAATTTTAAAACACACACCTTCCTATTAAGTTCTGATTAAAAAATCAAAACAGGCATTTCGTAAAAGTGATTAAAACATAATCTCAGTAAATTGGCGGTTGTATAATTTCATAAAATTTATCATTTTCGCAGCTTAATTTCTAAAATGATTTTGCCATGATTAAAACAATTAAAACAGCCGCTGTGTTATTATCACTTGCAATTTTGATTTCTTTGAGTTCGTGTGTCAATGACGATAATGTACCCGACAGGACTGCTGCAACTGAACAACAGGAACTGGATAAAGCCCTTGCAAATCTTGAAGCTGAAAGTTATGATATTGACACTACCGATTTGGGTGTTTTCTATATTATGAATAAGGTTGGTACCGGGCCAGTAGCACAAAGTGGTGATACATGTTTTTTAATTTACACCGGTTATTTCCTGGATGGAACAATATTCGATACTTCTGCAAACTATTTTCCAACCGATAGTATCTGGAAATTTAATTATATGGAGGTTAATCTTATCCCAGGCTTTAATGACGGTATCGCTCTGTTAAATAAAGGTGCCGAAGCTGATATTATAATACCATCAGAATTTGCGTATGGGCCAAACGGATATAATGAAATTCCACCTTATACTCCACTTGTGTTTTCGTTAAAAATGAGGGATTTAAAACCAAAACAATAAACACCACTAAATTAGTCGAAACTCCAACCTACGGAAAAGGTGTGGCCATTTCCGATCATGTGATTTGCATTTACCGGATTTTCGGATGTATATGAAAATACAAAATCCTGAACAGGAACTTTTGCATATAAAAAAATGGTGTTTTCGCTTCTGTAACCCAGGCCAAAAGAGATAAAATGCAAATCAAAAGAAGCAACCGAGTCAAAACCCAGCTTGTTTTGAATTGTATTCCGCAATGTAATTTCAGGTTGAAAAAAGAATTTTTCAGACATTGTAACCAGGTAATTTCCGGTTAAAAAGTATTTTCTGTATTCCGGGATTTCTTCGGACGAACCGTCATTAAATCTGAAGGTGGCAGGCGCCAAATTCAAAACTGACAAGGAAATCCGGAAATCTTTACCGCTGATCGTTGCACCAAATCCTCCGTCGAAAGCGAAAGCATTGTTGTTTCCGGTTAAAAGTCGCGGATCATCATTTTGAATTGGTGTTAATGAATTTACATCAATTCCGATATTTTCGATTAGCCCGTTCACGCCAAGCGAAAGCAACGCTGTACCTGATAATGGAATGTGATAAGCATAAATCAGTTGTAAAATATTCAAAGTAAAAGGTCCCATATTTTCACGCTGCAAAACAGCCCCCAAAGCATATCGTGGTTCAGTAAAAATTCCCCTCCTGTTTTTTATAAAATCGGGTGATAAAGAAAAACTTAACACATAATCGTTCAGTGGTTTAAATCCGCCAGCCCATAAATTATAGGTTGCAGCATTTGCATTTATTTTATGATTTAAAGCGGCTAACGACGGATTATTTAACATCGGATCGAAGTGTGTAAAATAATGATACGGAAAATCCTGGGCTTTTAACTGCAACGAAAAAAGCAGAACTGCAATGCAGATTATCTTTTTCATATCTCTCATTGTAAAACAGTTACCTGCCCGTATTTTATATTTTCAGCATCAAAAGTTATCTGATACAAATAGGTCCCCTGAATTATCTCACCATTTATCCGGCCATCCCATGGAATAAATTCATTTTTACATTCATAAATTACCTGTCCGTACCTGTTGTAAATTACTGCCTGCTGAAAAGGATGAAACTGAACATTCCTGATTTCCCATTCATCGTTTATTCCGTCGCCGTTGGGCGTAAAAACATCGGGTACTAAAAGTTTACCTTCAACTTCAACTTTTATTGTGTTCGACCACGATCCGGTATTCCTGCTTTTATTGTGTTCAAAAACTCTGAAAAAATGGGTTAACGACAAGCCATTTAATGGATAATTAAAATTATTCTCCACTGTTTTTACAATCATTTTCCAGTCGCTTTTCCCATTCTCTGAAAACCAGATTTCGTGTTCCAATTCGTCATTTTCCCAATACTGATTGATATTCCAGTTTAAACTGATTGCACTTTCAACAACATTTTCAATACCATCAAGTACTATTACCTGTTGCGGATTGGAATAAAATATTTCGTTACAGGTGTTAAGAATTTTCAGGTTGAGAATTACCGGATTAGAAAAAGGAGCAGGTGGAAGATAAAAGAATGACCCGTCATCGAGGCCGGTTACATTGATTTCTTTTAACACATTACCCGATTCATCCTTTATTTCAAGAAAAGCGGCGTGATCTGTTCTTCTCAGCTTTTCAGAATAATAATTCAGAATAATAATTTCTTCAATATTGTAAGATACATTAATCAATTCAATTTTGAGGCTATCGTTTACAACCTCAACATTTAAAGGTTCAGATTCTCCAAAACAAATGGTATCGATTGTTACACTGGTTTCTTCAACAGTAAGTTTATGAATTCCTTCCTCTAACCAGTTTATTGCAACTTTATTTGTCCCCTGTCCCGCGGCGACCTCCCCTCCTTTGGGTACCCAGTTGTAAACCGAACCATTGGTGTTTTTTATTTGATAATCAACGTTTTTGGATTCTGCAATACAAACTCTGTCAGGTCCTTTGGGAGATTCTGTTATTAATTCAACATTAATCCGAACCGGGAAAACAGCCGTATCGGAACAACCAAAATTATTTGTTGAAACAACGCTTGCCGAAGCGACCATATTGGTTTCGCCCCAATTGATTTTTACACTGTCTTTTGATGGCTCTGAAACAATTTCGCCCCCGTCAACCAGCCATTGAAAATTTGTATTATTTCCTGTTGTCCAGTAATCAACCTCTTCCACAAACGGGCAAACCGACCAGCTACCGTCGATGGGTAATTTCCCGGGAAGCGGATTAACAGTAACATGTGCCGTATCGAAATTTACCCAGCAGTTTCCGTCGGTTGCACGTAAAACATAGTTGTCGTACTTGGGCGAATTGTAAAATTCCCGCGGTGATAAAAGCGTTTGTGGTGCAAACGGATCAATAATATGTGCCTCAGGACTCCAGTGGTAAAAAACTCCGGCATCTTCACCGATACCCAAAGTTGTTTTGGAATTAGAACACATTACAATATCCGGTCCGGCATTTGGAAAAACTTCATCCATAATTACCGTATTTTTTACCCTGAAAAAACTGGTTACAAAATCGGGAAACCTGAAATCATAAGATTCGATATTCATCAAACCAAGTTCGGGTTCACACGCCAAACCTTTTAAATTGGGTTTATTGATTCTACCTAACTTATTTTTTTTTGTCACTGCATCAGTGTAATAAAAGTATATTTTTCCATCGGGAGCCAGTCTCATTTCCATTCCAGGATGAGTTATATCTACAGTTTGCTGAAAAGTATAAATTGTATCAATGGTTTGATAAATCTTATCATGATCTATAATCTGTGCATCAAGTTGCAGTAAATACCGCCCGCCAAAGTAATAGAAAAGCCGGCTGTCGGGTGAGAACTCCCTGGCCCAGCTAAAATCCAAATTTAGTAACCGATAATTATACAGTTTGCCTGTTTTAAAATTAAAATCCGCAATTGCATGAGGGCCGGAATTACCTCCATACAGAAAAAAGAGTTTATCGCCGTCAGGTGAAAATCTGTATAAACCTGAGCTGCCCATATCAAGGTCTTCGCTGATTACTGGTGCATGGGTTACGCCATTTTCATCTATCCTGTAGCTGTAAATCCGGTCAATGCCCTTTTTAATTACAGTATTGTCGTTTCTGTCATTAACAAGCCAGTAGTAACTGTTATCGCAATATCCGGCAATGGTTGGTCCCGAATGAAAATTGTCATGAATTTTGATTTTCTGTCTTACAACTTCCCCTTTTCCGTTATTTGCATTTGAATTAATTTCGGCATAATAAAGGGCATTGTTGTACTTTCCCTGTATTATTTTATAATCATCTTCCCCATAAAACAGAATATACCAGCCCTCCTTTTTTGGATAGGGTACAAAAATTGGCTTTTCGGGTTGAAATAATTCATCAGAAATAAGTTTTTCGCCGTTTTTCACAACTTCATGAAATTTGTTCCAAACCGTTCTCCCATCGGTATATAAAACAAGATTTCCATTTTTATCACAAATGGTAGCTTTTGCATTTGGATTGCCCGGAAAATCAGAAAATTCAAAATTGCCAGATTGAAAATTAATTTGTTTTCCGGAACCAACTGGCCAGATAGAAGCTTCCTTTTGGGCGTTGATTAACAACGGTGCAAGTAAAATAAGAAAAAAGAAAATGATTCTGAAGGATTTCATTCAGTTGGTTTTTGGTAAAGATGTGCTTAATTGGTGTTTGGTTGCGTCAATAATTACAATAAAACAGTTCGTTTTTCGCGATTACTTTTCAAACAGGCTTCCAGTATTTTCAAAACCTCAACAGCTTCTTCAGGTTTTACAAAAAGCTCAGCACCGTTTCTAATTGCATCAAAAACATTATTATAAAAAATATTGTAGTTCCCGGGTAAAGTTTCAACTACTTCTTCGAAATCCTTTCCATCTTTTTCATAAAATAATGTACCCCAACTTTCGCGTGGTTCAGTACCCCAGCTTTCGCCAACAGGAAGATTTCCAGCTTTTAACATCTCCTCCTGAGGGTCGATACCACTTTTGTAAAATGTGCCGTACTCACCATGCAAAATATACCGTGGCCCGGGTTTCTTAACCAGATAACTGCATTTTAAGAGTGCGGCAAATTTTTCGTATTCGAGTCTGATATCGTAATAATCGGTAACAATTCCAGCCGTTCTTACTATTTTTAAATGAGCAGTTACAGCGAGTGGTTTTCCAAACAAAACATACGCCTGATCGACCATGTGTGAATCTAAATTGTATAAAACTCCTGAATATTGATCGCCTTCCTCTTTCCATGTTTCGGGAGTAATATACGTGCGATAACGATCAAAATGTGATTCAAATTCGATAAGTCGCCCCAATTTATTTTCGGCCAATACTTTTTGTACGGTTCTGAAATCGCCATCCCACCGCCGGTTTTGGTAAACCGTTAAAACAAGTTTTTTTTCACGGGCAAGAGCCAGCAACTCTGCAGCTTGTGCACTATCCAATGTAACCGGTTTTTCAACCACAACATTTTTCCCACTTAATATAGCCAGTTTAGCCATTTCGTAATGAAATTTATCTGGTGTGTTAACAATCACAAGTTCTACATCACTATTTTTTAGCATATCATTATAATCGCGCACTATATTGGCTTCAGGAAATAGTTTTTGTGAAATATTTTTCGTGCGTTCCAAAATATTCACGACTTCGAAACCCGGATTTACTTTTAAGGCCGGACCATGAAACACCAGTCCTGACATGCCAAATGAGGCTATTGCAGTTTTTATTGAGTTGTTCATTTTCTATTTTATGATTATTGAAATTTAAGTGATTTTATTAAAGTTGCTGAATAACATCTAAAATAAATGAATTTGGTTTACTCTTCGCATCAATAAAACAATATTTGATTGTAATTTCGAATTTACAATATTTGTTACTTCAAAAACTGTATAAATGGAAAAACTTGTAAATAATTACCTGCATACCTTTTCGTGTTACAACCTTGAAACCGGCGATTTTCCGGGACCTGTTGTAACAATTTCGCGCCAGGCTGGTTGTTCTGCCCAACGAATTGCAATAAAGCTTTCAAAGATATTAACCGGTTACAGTTACATGTCGGAAACAAAAACCGATGCCGAATGGGAATGGGTTGATAAAAAGGTGTTTGCCAAAGTTGTTAATGAAATGATTTATGATATTGAGGCAGGCGATTACAATGATAAAATTGAAGCTGTGACAATGCTTAAGGAAGTTTCAAAAGCATTTTCGGAAGAAAAAGTGTACGATATTCTTGATGAAAAATTAATCCAGATTTTAAAAGGCATCATTTGCAGGCTGGCTTACGAAGGACGGAAAATAATAGTAGGTCGTTCGGCTGGTGTAATTTTAAAAGATATTCCCAATAAACTAAATATCAGGCTCGAAGCACCTGTGGACTGGCGGATAAACCGGATTATGCAAATAAACGATTTCAGCCAGGCAGAAGCAGTCGATTACATACACCAAATGGATACAAAACGAGATTCGTTTATTGAGAAAATAATAGGAAGGAAAGCTGAAAACAACGATTTTGACGTAATTTTTAATTATGCATCACTCGAAGATGATGAAATTGTTGATGCCGTTGTAAATATTCTTCGTAATAAAAATATAATTTCGCAACACATGGGATATTAAAACCGTTAATTGGTTTTGATTGCCTTTTAAATTAAGTGTTATTTAAATTTAGTTACAAATCTTAATCTCACCTTGCAAAACCTTCCTTCCGGAAGGTTTTTTTTCTATGTGGAATTCACTCTGTTTATCTGATATTGTTTTGACTAATTTGAAATGGGAAGACACATATTATTATTTTAAAAGCCTAAAAAACAAGCATATAGCACAAATATTAAAAATAAATTAAAATATTAATTAAAAAAAAACCTTAAAAAGTAGCGAATCTGCCAAATAGTGCTTTAATTTGTAATAAGAAGTTTAAAAGTTTTACTGTTAGGGATTTAACTTGATTTTATTTTTTTAATTTATTTATTGAAAACTTAATCTTCAAAAACAAATCTTCCAATAAAAAACACTTCCACTTTATTATTTTTTATTATTCATTATTGTTTAATTTTTTTATGAATTTATTTGTTGCAAAGTTAAGCTCATCAACTACAGGTGAGGACTTACAAGAACTCTTCTCTGCACATGGAGAAGTAACATCTGCCAAAGTAATTGTTGACAGAGAAACCGGTAACTCAAAAGGGTTTGGTTTTGTTGAAATGGCAAATGACGACGAAGCGAAAGCTGCAATCGCTGCTTTAAACGAAACTGAATTAGATGGCAAAGAGATTGTGGTTAAAGAAGCCAATGACCGTGAAGAACGCCCTCGGAGTAACTCTGGCCAAAGAAGTGGCGGATACCAAAGCAGAAGTGGTGGCGGCGGTGGCGGTTACCAAGGCAGAAGCGGCGGCGGTGGCGGTGGCTATCAGCGTCGTGATGACAACCGTGGCGGTGGCGGCGGTGGTGGTCGCAGAGATGACAACCGTGGCGGTGGCGGTCGCAGAGAAGGCGGCAGCGGTGGCGGTGGAAACCGTTGGTAACCAAAAACGAAAGAAATTAAAAAAGCTATCTGTCAACTGACTGATGGCTTTTTTTATGCCTTCTTACAGCTTTTTTATCCAGGCTTCTGAATCTTTTAACTCCGAGATGGTATTTGTTTTCACTGCATAATTGAATCCAGGCTGGATACAAAAGGAACCATATTCGCCCAATACATTGAGTGAAATAAAACCAACCTGATGCTCCTGATAATCAGGGATTTTTTTTGCAATTCTTCTTACTGCCAGCTCACACGCTTCAGAAGGAGACATTCCTCCACGCATCAATTCAACCACTAAAAACGAACCTAATGTTTTCATTACCAGTTCACCCGAACCGGTTGCAACAGCCCCGCCAATTTCTCCGTCAACATACAAACCAGCACCAATAATGGGCGAATCTCCTACCCTGCCCGGCATTTTGTAACCCATTCCGCTGGTTGTACAAGCTCCGGAAATTCGTCCATTCTTATCAATAGCCAGCATTCCAATGGTATCGTGGTTTTCAATCAGTTGATTTTCAATATTAATTTTTGTGCTGAATTCGCGTTTTTCCTTTTTCCATATTTTCCATGCTTTTTTCATTTCCGGAGTTAACAGGTTTTGCTTCCTGAGACCGTTGTCAAGTGCAAATCGCAATGCACCTTTTCCTACCAGCATGACATGCGGTGTTTTTTCCATCACCAGGCGAGCAACAGAAATTGGATGAACAATATGTTCCAGGCAGGCCACGCTTCCTGCTCTACCTTTTTCGTCCATTATACAGGCATCGAGCGTAACTTTTCCATTGGCATCAGGTATTCCGCCGTAACCCACAGTAATTACTTCCGGATCGGCTTCAGGTACGCGAACACCCGCTTCAACTGCATCCAATGAATTTCCACCGTTTGAAAGTATTTGCCAGGCAGCTTCGTTGGCCGGCAAACCATGATTCCATGTAGAAATAACAATGGGTAAATCGCCACCTGAATTTTTAGTGAACGACTTCGATACACTACTTTTCACCAGTGATAATCCGGCAATCGCCAGAGAACTTTTTGTTACAAATGAACGTCGTGATATCATTTTATTAATATTATAGAATTGAAATATTATTCGTTGGAAGCATTCTGTAAAGTTTTTCGATATTTTGAAAATACTACTGCCCTTGAGATAAATCCAAGGTATCTTCCTTCATCAATAACAGCTAAATTATACCGCCCTGAAGATTCAAATTTTTCTGCCACAATTTCCATGTTATCATAAGGTGAAATAAAGAATTCGGGCATGTACATAATATCTTTCACCTTGACAGAATCATATAGGTCGGGTTCAAAAATAAGGTTTTTTACTTCTGAAAGTTTAACCATTCCCTTCAACATGCCGTTTTCATCAACCACCGGAAATAAATTTCTGTGCGAATGTGAAATAGCATTAACTAAATCTCTTAAAGTTGCCGTTGGAGATAGTATTTCAAAATCACTTTCAATCAGATTTTTCAACTCCATCATTCTGAGAACTGCTTTGTCTTTATGATGAGTTATTAATTCGCCGCTTTGCGCCAGTCGCTTTGTATAGATGGAGTGTGGTTCGAATCTCATGATTGTAAGATATCCTACTGTTGAAGTAATGATTAGTGGAACAAACATTCCGTAACCACTGGTGATTTCTGCAGTGAGAAATATACCGGTTAGCGGAGCATGCATCACTGCAGCCATCATGCCAGCCATTCCTGCGAGAGCAAAATTGTCTTCGGGTAAGCCCAGTCTGTAAAAAGTATTGAGTAGCTTAACAAGAAAATAACCGCCAACAGCGCCCAAAAAAAGTGTAGGCGCAAATATTCCGCCAATCCCTCCTGAGCCAGTTGTTGCAGCCATTGCAAACACTTTAAAAATGAGAATCGCAGCCAAAAAAACAAGAAGAAAATATTCATTGCCTTTCCATTCAACAAAAATGGAGTTATTTAACAGGTTTGCACCCTTCCCGTTAAAAATGGTAATAATGCTTGTATAACCTTCACCCCAAAGCGGAGGAAAAACAAAAATGAGTAATCCAAGTATAAAACCACCTATTAACCACCGGGCTACCCAATTGTTAATCAGTGCAAATTTCGATTCGAGATACATTGCTGACCTCGTAAAATATAAACCAAGTAATCCTGTAAATACTCCAAGCAAAATATAAACCCAAAGGTTTCCTAACTGAAATGGTGAAAGGTTTGTAAACCTTAACAATACACCTTCTCCCATAAAAAACCATGTTAGTGTTGTGGCTGAAACTGCAGAAATTAAAAGGGGAACCAGATATGCCATTGTCAGGTCTATCATTAACACTTCAAGGGTGAAAACTATACCGGCGATGGGTGCGTTAAAAATTCCGGCTATGGCCCCTGCTGCGCCACAACCAACCATTAAAGTTACATACTTGTAATTAAGTTTAAATAACCTGGCCAGGTTCGAGCCAATTGATGCTCCTGTCAGTACAATCGGAGCTTCTGCCCCAACCGAACCGCCAAGTCCTATGGTTAATGAACTTGCCACCATTGAAGACCAGGTATTATGTGGTTTAAACTGGCTATTCTTGCGCGAAATCGAAAACAAAATTTTGGCAACGCCATGTCCGATGTTGTCTTTTATAATATACTTTACAAAAAGTATAGTTAATAAAATTCCAATCATTGGATAAACGAGATACCAATAACTTATGGCATCAATTGTTACCCATTGCGTCAATTTTACTTCAACAAAATGAATCAAATTTTTAAGCACCAGCGCTGCCAATCCACTAAAAAGCCCAATAAACAAACTTAACAAGTAAATAAAATTCCTTTCCTGTATATTGGCAATTCTCCAGGCAACCACTTTATTCATCCAGTTGCTGGAACTACGCAGTCCAATTATTCTTAGTCTTCGAAACATGAATTTTAATTAAATCCTTTTCCCAAACTCATTTATATAAAAAGATAAAATTAACAAAACATCAGATTAACAACGCAGTTTGACAAAACTATGCTGATAAATTTTTGTTATTGTTATTAATCATTAATAATAGAAAGAAAAGACTTTATTTTCGATTGTGAAAAAAAATGAACTAATCCAGTAAATATTAAAAATTGAAAATCAGGATTACAGGCATTTCCGGCTATCTCGGAAATAATATTTCAGAAGAACTTATTAAAAAAGGTCACGAAGTTCTGGGAATTGAACGTAAATTAATTTACGGATCAACCACCATTCTTGCAAAGGAAATTGAAGGTTCAGATGTGATAATCAATCTGGCCGGAGCGCCAATTTTACAACGATGGACAGAAAGAAAAAAAAGATTGATTCACGAAAGCAGGGTAAGGACAACCCGGAATCTGGTAAAAGCAATTAATACAATATTGCAGGATAAACAACCCGGAAAATTCATTTCAGCCTCGGCAATTGGAATTTACAAGTCGGGATTCCCACACGATGAAAACAGCACTAATTTTG
Organism: Draconibacterium sp.; assembly: GCA_035467235.1. GTDB lineage: Bacteria > Bacteroidota > Bacteroidia > Bacteroidales > Prolixibacteraceae > Draconibacterium. The sequence goes on from DATITY010000627.1 coordinate 11,505, forward strand.
ATGAAGGATTTGTTGGAAAAGTTGTTCAGGACTGGGAAAATGCATGCATTGAATTACCTTCACACATTCAGAAAAATATTCTAAGAATTGGATTGGTTCTGGGAAAAGAAGCAAAAACGATAACAAATTTGCTTTTGCCTTTTAAACTTGGATTGGGAGCAACTTTGGGAAACGGGAAACAACCATTTCCGTTTGTGCACGAAAAAGATTTAATCAGGGCTTTTGTATGGGCAGCTGAAGATTTGGACAAAAGCGGGATTTATAATCTTGTTGCTCCTGAAAACATTTCGAATAAGGTATTTACAATGGCGCTTGCAAAAGCTTTAAACCGTCCGGCTGTTTTTTCAATTCCTGAATTTGTTTTAAAGATGGTTTTGGGTGAAGCGGCGGTTTTGCTAACTGAATCACCAACAGTAGAACCAAAGAATTTACTGGAAGCGGGATTTGAATTTAAATATCCTAATATAAATTCTGCTCTTGCTGATATTGTAAAAACCGGCAATTAATCATAAAGTTAGCAAAAAAAAGAGGTTGCCTTTTTTACAAACAACCTCATTATTAAATATCTCAAATAGATTTTTATATCAGGCGGTTCTTCAGCGCAACAAATTCTTCAGCGAGCTCCTTTGGAAGATGTGTGCCAAAGTTTGCATAATGTTCACTAATCAATTCGCACTCGTCGAGCCACTTTTCAGTCTTTACACTCAACAGTTCATCCAAATTGTTAGCTATACTGTCGATACCTTTTATATTAATATCCTGTTTTTTCGGAAGCAAACCAATTGGAGTTTCCACCGTTTCAACTGCATTGTCGCACGCATCGAAAATCCATTCCAAAACGCGCATGTTTTCTCCGTAACCTGGCCACAACCATTTTCCGTTTTCGTCTTTGCGGAACCAGTTAACGTTGAAAATTTTCGGAAGTTTAGCTTTATCAGGAGCATTTTTGCCGATGTTAACCCAATGTCCAAAATAATCGCCCATATTATAACCACAAAATGGCAACATTGCAAACGGGTCGCGACGTACACCTGCTTTCAATCCAATAGCAGCAGCTGTTACTTCAGAACCAACAATTGAACCCATAAAAACGCCGTGGTTCCAGCTACGCGCCTGGTAAACCAATGGTACTGTTGACGGACGACGACCACCAAAAAGAAATGCTGAAATTGGCACACCAGCCGGATTTTCCCAGTCTTTATCAATTACAGGGCATTGACTTGCAGGTGCTGTAAAACGTGCATTCGGATGAGCAACAAGTTCTCCAGAAGCTGGATCGTGCAATTTGTTTTTCCAGTTAATAGTACCGGCAGGGCAATCATGACCAATTCCTTCCCACCAAATATCACCGTCGGGAGTTAAACCCACGTTCGTGAAAATTGTATTTGCTTTAGCTGAAAGCATTGCATTGGGGTTGGTTTCCATAGATGTCATTGGAGCAACTCCAAAGAAACCTGCTTCAGGATTGATTGCATACAATCGTCCATCAGCGCCAAATTTCATCCAGGCAATATCATCGCCAACAGTTTCTACTTTCCATCCCGGAATTGTTGGGATTAACATTGCAAGGTTTGTTTTTCCGCAGGCACTCGGGAATGCAGCCGCGATGTATTTTTTCTCTCCTTTTGGATTGGTGATGCCCATAATCAGCATGTGCTCTGCCATCCAACCTTCCTGTTTAGCTGTATAAGAAGCAATTCGCAGAGCAAGACATTTTTTACCTAAAAGTGCGTTGCCGCCATAACCTGAACCGAAAGACCAGATTTCCTGTGTTTCCGGGAAATGACTGATATATTTCTCTTCTATCGGGGCACAAGGCCAGGCTACATCTTTTTGCCCTTCTGCAAGTGGAGCACCTACAGAATGAATGCAGGGAATAAAGTCACCGTCGCCCAACACATCCAAAACAGGTTGTCCCATACGGGTCATAATTTTCATATTCACAACAACATAAGCGGAATCGGTAATTTCCACACCAATTTTTGCAATGTCAGAACCCAGTGGACCCATGCTGAATGGAATAATATACATAGTGCGTCCTTTCATGCAACCTTTGAACTTTGCACGGAGGATATCTTTCATCTCCTTCGGATCCATCCAGTTGTTAGAAAAACCCGCTTCCTCCTTTGTGCTGGTACAGATATAAGTACGGTTTTCAACACGTGCCACATCAGAAGGGTCGCTCTGGAAATAATAACTGCCAGGTTGTTTCTCTTCATTTAATTTAACGGCTGCACCCGAAGCTACCATTTCGTTTAAAAGACGTTGGTTTTCTGCCTCAGAACCATCACACCAGTACACTTTGTCGGGTTGGCAAAGCTGGGCCCATTCTTCCACCCAGGTCAATAATTTTTTGTTAGTAGTCATAAAAATTCAATTTATTATCAATCAACGATTTGTAATTAAATAATTTGTTCAACCGCAAAGATAAATCAATAATCACTTGTTTTGGTTGATCACCGCTAGCGTTTAATAGAAGCTATTTCTGTCTGAAATTTTAAGAGATTTTGCAAAGCACATTTAGTGACAGTTTCTAATTCTTCTTTTCACCAATTATAATTCATATTAATTTGAACTACAAATACTTACGTAAAAGTAGAAATCAAAAATATTTTGATTTTATGGTCGAAAATTAAGTTTCATATAAAAAGAAACGATTAACTGTTGAAGAACATGTTTTGAATAATCAAAAATTCCAAATTGCTTGAAAGCTAATAAATTGATTGATTGAAAGTTGAGTTAATAAAAATGGAATCAGGAAATATTAAATTTTAATTAATAATATTTTCCTGATTCTTTTTATGTCGTATTTAAAAAATTTACGAGCGGGGATGAAATTGCTGGATTGTACTTTTTAGATAATCACGATCTAAATGAGTGTAAATTTCGGTAGTTAAAATAGATTCGTGACCCAACATTTCCTGTACTGCACGTAAATCGGCACCACCATTAATTAAGTGGGTTGCAAAAGAGTGCCTGAAAGTATGCGGACTAATGCTTTTATTCAATCCGATTTTTTCAGCCAGATTTTTAATAATAGTAAAAATCATAACCCTGCTTAATTTTCTTCCCCTTCGATTCAGAAACAGAATATTCTCGCTGTCTTTGGCAACATTAAGTTTTTTCCGGTATTCATTCATGTATCTTCCAACTTCATCAATTGCCCGACCACTAACCGGAACCAGTCGTTCTTTTCCTGCTTTCCCTTCAACTTTAATAAATCCCTGCTCAAAAAATAAGCTTGTAATTTTTAATCCAACCAACTCAGAAACGCGTAATCCGCAACTGTATAAAGTTTCGAGCATAGCTTTGTTTCTTTGTCCTTCGGCTTTGCTTAAATCAACAGCATCAATCAGACTGTCAATTTCTTCCATCGATAAAACATCAGGAAGTTTTCTTCCTATTTTGGGTGATTCAACCAGTGCTGTTGGATCACTGCTAATTTTACCTTCGATTAGCAGATATTTATAAAACGATTTTATGCCGGAAATTGTGCGGGCTTGTGTTCGCGGACTGATTTCGCGCTCGTTTAGCCAGGCAATAAAACCTTTTAAATGTTCCAACTTTACCTTTAATGGAGTTACTTTGCTGTAATTCTTGTCAAGAAAAACAATTAGTTTACTAATGTCGTTAACATATGCCGCGACAGAATTTTGCGACAACGATTTTTCCAGTTTTAAGTAGTTCTCAAAACCTTTTTTTCCTTCCTCCCAGTTCATAGCTTTCTTTTTTATAGTTTTACATTCAATCTTATTTCAATGATAAAAAACAATATTCTTGTTAACTTAAGCAATTGTATTGTTTCATTACGTTAAGTAGTTTATAAAGTTACTATAAAAAATATTAATTTCGAAATGGCTATAAACCTTATGGTAATTGATAAAAGCAAAATGAATAATACCAACATTTTAATTAATTACGAGTAAAATATAAATTTGTGCAATGAAAATCATAATTATAAATGGTCCAAACCTTAATTTACTTGGGAAAAGAGAAACAAGTATTTATGGTTCTGAAAGTTTTGAGGTCTATTTGGAAACCCTAAAAAAGTACTTTCCTGATATTGAATTTGAATATTATCAATCGAATATTGAAGGCGAGATTGTTAATAAAATTCATGAATTTGGTTTTACTGCCGAAGGTATAATTATAAATGCCGGAGCGTTTACGCATACATCAGTTGCAATTCGTGATGCCATTGCAGGAGTTAAAACCACGGTTGTTGAGGTCCATATTTCGAATACACTCACGCGCGAAAAATTCAGGCACAAATCAATAATCGGGCCGGTATGCCGTGGATGTATCATGGGATTCGGGCTTGAATCATACCGCCTGGCGGTTCAAAGTTTTATTAAACCTTAAAGATTTGGTGAAGATTGCGGCGCTTCTTTTATCTAAGTTTCAACTTGTTTTTAAATCCTCGCCATTCAACAAATCGTTTTTTGCACGTTTAATATGCAAATCCATTTGTGGAAATGGAATCTCAATGTTGTTCTCTTTAAGAATATCGAATATTTTTAGAGCGACATCGCTTTGTGTTGCCAACCCTTCTTCAAAATGAACCCAAAATAATAATCTGAAATTTAAAGAATTATCACCAAAGCCAACAAACAAGGCACGGGGTTCGGGATTGCGCAATACTCTCTCGTTCGACAAAGCCGCTTCCAACAGAAAATGAAGTACCTGGTGCGGGTTGGAATCATAAGATGTACCGACTTTTATTTCAACACGCTTTCTGCTGTCCGACAATGTCCAGTTTATCAGTTGATTACTTATTAAATTCGAATTGGGTACAACCACTTCTGCCCCATCGTAAGTAGTAATTGTGCTCGACCGTATGCCAATATTTGAAACACGTCCGAGCAGCAAGTCAACTTCTACTGTATCACCTTCCTGAACCGGTTTTTCGTATATTAAAATTAAACCTGATATAAAATTACTTACCACATTTTGTAACCCGAAACCAATACCAACACTTAATGCCCCGGCAATCAATCCGATTTTACCAAAATCCAATCCCGAAAATGAAAGCGCCAGCAGTGTGCCAAAAAAAACAATAATTATTCTGATGGTCAGCGAAATACTGGCTGCCAATCCCCTTTTCAGGTTTTTTCGCGACAGAATTTCGCGTTCAAATATCACTTTAACAAACTTGGCAATATAATATGTTCCGGAAATTATCAAGACAAATAATATTACATTACCCAATGTAAACGACAAGCTTCCGACAGTTACTTTATCTGTTAGGATAGATTCGATTTTATCGATAATATAATTGTAAAATTCAGCAATTCGCAATATTACTGCAAGCCATAACCAGGCCAGAAAAATTCTTAAAAAAATTTTCATTTTATCAAGAATTATTACTCCATGTTTTTTAACCAGTTCAGGATAATACAAATTCAAAACTTCGATTGCCGCTTCAAAAAAACAATCAAAAATACGGGCCAGATTGATTACGAGCAGACTGAATACTGCCGTGTAAACTCCAAGTTTTAAGCTGTAAATACAAAGATTTACATGACCTGTGATATTCGATATTAATGCAATGCTGTATAAAACAAATAGTAGGAATGTAATTATTCGGGTATAAAATATCCTCTTTTTATTGTGGGTTTTAATACCTTCAATTTTGTAACTCGGAAGTATATATTCATATGTCAGATAAATACCGGTAAGCGCCTCAAGCAAAAGGTAAAACCTCGAATAATTTCCAAAATACCAGGCAACAACTTCGAAATTGCTAATTGCAAGCAAAATAATGGCAATAACCATAATTCGCTTAATAAAATGGTTCATTAGCGGGGACAAAATCCTCAGTATTATAACCAACGTCGCCAGGTAAAGAAACAAACTCAGAAACGATGGTGAATAAGGAATAAAAATTGTCCACAGGAACATTGCAATTGAAATGGCGGTTAGTCCAGGTTTCTTAATAATTACCCTTTCAATAATCCGGTAATCTATAATATCTTCTTTATTTGTTAGCTGAATGAATTTTTTACGAATGAAAAAGAGAGCGTAAATAAGCAATGACAATATCAGCAAATACTGAATAATATTATTTTTAACCGTCGAAAAGAAGTAACTAAATGTTTTGGTGTTTTCATGAAATGCGAGTTTCAGGCGTTCACCAATTGAACCTGTGTAACTTTCGCGGTATTTGGCCGTAAAGATGTTTTCCCCGGTTTGCTTAAATAACTCCGATTTTCGTTTGGCATTAAAATGGTTGATATCGTTTATAATGGTATCGACATAAAAAATATCCTGAATAACTTTATTCTCAGCCGTAATCAAATTCCTGATGTTTGAATCATAAATTGCAATTATTTCGTTCATTTTCTGAATGTTAGAACTGATATGCTGAATGATTTGTTCGGATAATGATTTACCGAGGGAAGGAAGGCTTTTTTCCCATCTTTCTTTGTTTATGATGTAATAATATTGCTGCTCCTGAATATCCCTGATTAACTTTTGAATGTTACCCTGATGATCGCGCAGGGTTTTGTAGTATTCATTCCATGAAACCCTGGCATTATTCAAAAAGAAATGTGAAAGATTGTTAAGATCAAATTTTCTGAATTCCCTGCCTTGTTTTGCAATATATACATTAAACGAATCAACTGTTTGAATGATGATTTCTTGCTTTTCTATTGCTGATTCTGAGTATTTCCGTTTCAATATCAAATTATCGGTAAACTCAATTTCCTTGTTGATCTCGCCTAAACTAATCAACTTGTCAACGGAGCTGCTGTCATTCAAAACCTTACTGTTGGCAATACGGTCGAAAATAGGCAACTGTGCTGACGAATAACTTGCCGTTAAAATAAAAAAAAGAAATAAAGCAGGAACAATAATAGTTGTAAAAACTGATTTATTCATATCATCAGGTTGATCTAACGCAAATCAATCACTTCAACATCAGGATATTTCTTTGCATCAAAAACAAAATCGGTATCTGAAAAATCTTTGTTTGTATCCATTGTTTTAACAACAATTCCATAGATATTCCCGTCGGTACCATACAACTGGGCTGACTGGATCATCATGGTGGCTTTGTTTATCTCGATTGAAATTTTTGAAACATCGTATTCTTTTTTATCAGGAAACAAATCGATTTGATAAACAGGTTTCCCACCTACATTTTTTTCAGCAATAAATTTCGAAGTAAAACCTTTTTCATAAATACTGAAAAGCGATGAAGGATCCATTAAATCGTTTCCTGCATCCTCAATTAGCGAAATTGTAACCTGGTTTCCTTGTTTCATGTAAGTCCAGCTTGTTTTACCATCTGAATATACTTTATAGCCTGTTCCAGGAAGATCCACAAAATATTTTTGGCCTTTCAGTTTTATCGAACCATCATTTTTTTCGTTTATCGACATTGCCTTGTTTTCAAGCGAAAATGAAAAATCGGCTGAAATTGTTTTAAACGTTTTTGTTTTAGTGCTAACCTCATCCAAAATACTTTTAGCTTTTGGATCCTGCTGTGCCTGGGTAAATAAGGCTATTAATATAATTAACGTTGTAAAAAATATTTTCTTCATTTTTAATTTATCATTTCTAATTTTTAATTTCCAATTGTCAGTTGAGCGTATTCAATAACTGTTCCAAAGTGTATTCGTCCTGAATCAGTACCTGCCGTGCCTTGCTTCCTTCACTGGGACCCACTATTCCCGCGGCTTCCATTTGGTCCATAATCCGACCGGCACGGTTGTATCCAATTGAAAATTTACGCTGTATCATCGAAGTTGAGCCAATCTGATTCATCACAATTACCCGCGCACAATCTTCAAACATTTCGTCTTTATTGTTTAAATCAACATCACCCGGACTGGCTCCTTCTTCATCGCCCACATATTCAGGCAACAGAAATGCCGTTGGATATCCTCTTTGTTCAGCAATGAATGCACATACTTTTTCAACTTCAGGAGTATCAACGAAAGCACACTGAACGCGGGTGATATCGCTGTTTGCCGAAATCAGCATGTCTCCTTTTCCGATTAACTGGTTAGCTCCGGGTTGGTCGAGAATGGTTCGCGAGTCAATCATCGATGCTACTTTAAACGCTATTCGTGCCGGGAAATTGGCTTTTATAACGCCGGTGATAATGGTAACCGACGGACGCTGTGTGGCGATAATCATGTGAATGCCAACAGCACGCGCCAACTGGGCTATACGTGCAATCGGCAATTCAATCTCCTTACCGGCAGTCATAATTAAATCTGCAAATTCGTCGATAATTACCACTATGTAAGGCATGTATTTATGTCCTTTCATCGGGTTTAAACGGCGGCTGGTAAATTTCTTGTTATATTCTTTAACGTTACGCGCATGTGCTTTTTTCAGCAAATCGTAACGACTGTCCATTTCAATATTTATTGAAGTGAGCGTGTACTTTACCTTTTGAATGTTGGTAATTACAGGTTCTTCTTCGTTAGGTAATTTTGCCAGGTAGTGTTTTTCGATAATCGAATAAAGGTTTAACTCCACCTTTTTGGGGTCGATAAAAACAAATTTTAATTCCGCAGGATGTTTTTTATACAGCAGTGAAGTAATAATTACGTTTACGCCAACCGATTTTCCCTGACCAGTAGCACCGGCAACCAGAATGTGTGGCATTTTTGCCAAATCGAACATGTAGGTTTCGTTAGAAATTGTTTTGCCAAGCGCAATCGGCAATTCTGCTGTAGATTCCTGGAATTTCTTTGAACTGATAATAGAACGCATCGATACCACCTCCGGATTTTGGTTTGGAACCTCAATACCGATAGTTCCGCGACCTGGAATTGGCGCAATTATTCTTATTCCAAGCGCCGAAAGACTTAAAGCAATATCGTCTTCCAGATTTTTAATTTTTGCAATCCTGATTCCGGGAGCAGGCACAATTTCGTACAAAGTGATGGTAGGGCCAATTGTCGCCCTGATTTTAGTAATCTCTATTTTGTAATGACGCAGCGTTTCAACGATTTTATTTTTATTTGAAATCAATTCTTCGTTGGTAACCTCGGCGTTTCCCGATTTGTGGTCTTCGAGTAATTCGAGGGTTGGGAATTTGTATCCCGATAAATCCAACGTCGGATCGTACTCTTCCATACCTTCTCCGAAAGTTTCATCGGTATCGTCATCACTTAATTTTTGAACTGCGGGCAAAACCAAATCTTCCTCTTCAACGTCTTGATGTTCAGCTTTTACGATTTTGCGAACCTGAACTTCGCGCTCAATTTCCATGTCGATATCATCATCGGCGTCAGGCTCAAAAATTGCTTTAACTACGTCACCTTCTTCAATAACTTTCGAAATCGATTTATCGTGCAATACAATTTCTTTTCCCTTTACCATTACTTCATCCTCTTCCGCTTCCTCCCTGATTTCTTTAACCCTGGGTTTTCGGGTAAATAGTTTTTTCATGAGTGGATAAGAGTTTTCAAACCTGATAATAACCAGTGTTACACCGGTAATCAGCAACACGAAAATCATTCCGATAAAACCAATCATCGAACTCAGCCAGGTGCTTAAAACATAACCGTATCTACCTCCCCAATAAATAAACGAACCATCTTCTGACTTTGTAAAAATTAATCCCAAAGCCAATGAAAACCAGATTAATGAAACAAGACTATAAATAATATTTCTTCTGAACCTGATTATGTTTTTACTTATGATACGCAATCCCGTTACTGCAAGCATATAAACAAAAAAGAACGATGCTACTCCAAAACCTTTATTAATAATTAATTCAGAAAGAAAGGCCCCAGTTTTACCCGCTTTATTTTGTACTGTAATTTCACGATCGAGAACTAAATCCTTCAGATTTAAATCGAGTTTACTTTGGTCGGCTGCTCCATAAAACAAAAACGAAATAAATGCTATTAAAAAATAAATAGCAACAATAAATATGACTGATCCTAAAATAAATCTAATTTTCTCATTCCTGAAAAAGGGAATTTTTTCTGATTTTTTTTTCTGTGTCGATTCTGTCGGCTTTTTACTTTTTGTTGCCATTTAATTGTTTTTATTGAATCCGAGCCGCAAATTTAAGTAAAAAAACTAAGGTTTACCGTTTGGATTCTTCTCCTTTCAACAAACCTTTAAAGAAAAAATTGTTAATAATTTGCAGCATATCATTTCAAATTATAAGTAATTTATGTAAAACAAATCTCATTTAACAAAACACAATCTAATCAGCTGTTTTATAACTATATAAGCTCTTCAAAAACTGATAAAAATACATTTATTTTGTTCTATGTAATTTCTAAGTTTGTTTATTTGACTGATGCAAAGAATAATTAACATTCAATGTTTTTCAGCTCAATTAATTTAAAAACGAAAATTTTATAATAAGTGATATATCTTCTGCTAAATTAAACATGATGAAGAAACTTGCCGTAATAGCTTTTGGTGGAAATGCGATTCTTAGGGGTGACGAAGCAGGTACCATTGAACAGCAGGAACAAAACGCCACTGAAACGCTGGAAAACCTGATACACTTAATAAAAGACGGATACGAACTTGTAATAACGCATGGCAACGGTCCTCAGGTTGGAAATATTTTACTGCGAAATGATGCCGGGACACAATTGTACAACATACCTGCCATGCCATTGGATATTTGTGTTGCTGATTCTCAGGGTGGAATTGGTTACATGATTGAACGAATGATGCGTAATGTGTTAAACAAGCATGGGATTAAAAAAAATGTAATAACCATGATAACGCTGGTGGAGGTCGATAAAAATGATCCGGCATTTCAAAACCCATCGAAAAGAATTGGAAAAATTTATACGAAAGAACAGGCCGACAGACTTGAGCAGGAACACAGATGGATCTTCAAACCGTCTTCAAAACATGAAAATAGCTTTCAAAGGGTGGTTCCTTCTCCCACTCCGCTCGAAATTATTAATAAAGAAACTATTCAGCTTTTGGTACAAAACGGAAATATAGTGATTGCAGCTGGTGGTGGTGGAATTCCGGTTTATTATGATGAACAGGAAGATGTGAGGACGCTGGATGCGGTAATTGATAAAGACATGGCTTCCAGTCTTTTAGCTACTAATATCCATGCCGATGAATTTTATGTTTTAACCGATGTTTCTTTCATTTACAAGGACTTTGGAAAATCTACCCAGGAAAAACTTGAGTTTTTGAATTATGCAGATACCATAAAATTCCTCGAAGCAGGCACTTTTGCTGAAGGCACAATGGAACCAAAAATCAAGGCCTGCCTTAGTTTCATTAAAAATGGCGGGCAAAAAAGTGTGATTACCGAAGCAAAAAAACTGGAAGACAAATCGTATGGTTCGAAGATTACAATGGAGTATGAGAACTGAAAAAATGCGAGAATGCATGAATGCTATAATGCTTGAATAAAGAAAGAAGAAAGGGGAAATCTAAGTTACGTTCAGAAATGTCGTCTCGACGGGGAACGAGGAGAAAACTGTAACAATCAGCTCAAAAATTAATAGATTCCTCACCCAGGAATTCGGGATCGGAATTACACCCACAACAAATAAAAAACAACTAAAAAAATAAAATCATGACTATCAATTTGAAAAACCGCAACTTTTTAAAACTACTCGATTTTACACCTGCTGAAATCAGTTATTTACTCGATCTTTCATTAGAGTTAAAGAAAGTGAAAAAGACAGGCTCCGAACAACAAAAACTGAAAGGAAAAAACATTGCTTTGATTTTCGAGAAAGCCTCAACCCGCACCCGCTGTGCCTTTGAAGTTGCCGCTTATGATCAGGGAGCAAACGTCACTTATCTTGGTCCGTCGGGTTCGCAAATCGGACAAAAGGAGTCGATGAAAGATACCGCACGCGTTTTGGGCCGCATGTACGATGGAATAGAATATCGCGGATACGGGCAGGCAACTGTTGAAGAGTTGGCAAAATATGCAGGAGTTCCGGTTTGGAACGGGCTGACAAACGAATTTCACCCAACTCAGATTCTTGCCGACATTTTAACTATGAAAGAACACTGCGAAAAGACTCTTTCAAAAATCAAATTTTGTTATCTCGGCGATGCAAAAAATAACATGGGAAACTCGCTGATGGTAGGAGCTGCAAAACTGGGCATGGATTTCAGGGCTGCTGCACCAAAAGCCTGTCA
>DATITY010000628.1:0-10349 GCA_035467235.1 Draconibacterium sp.
AAAACCCTGACAAATATTAAATTAAACGATGACAAGGTAAATGCACAACCTGTTTGTGTGGCGACAACACTCGCCCCGGGAGCAACAACCACCTGTTCCGCTGTTTATACAGTTAAACAAGCCGATATTGATGCCGGAGGAAGCGTTACGAACACGGTCACTGCAAGTTCAAACGAAGCTCCCGCTGCCACCGACAACCTCAGTATTCCAGTCAGTCAAATTCCGAAAATTGCATTGATTAAAAAAGGCAAGTTCAACGATGTAAACAGTAATGGTACTGCTGATGTGGGAGAAACCATAAGTTATAATTACACTGTTGAAAATACGGGTAACATTAACCTTTATGATGTTAAAGTAAACGAAGAAGCAAAATACTTTAGCGGCACTGGCATTTTACCGGTACCGATATATGACGAAGGTGGCTCAAATATAGGCGGTGATTCAAATATAAAAGATCTGTTCGTTGGAGGAATCATGAAATTCAAGGCAACCTATATATTGACACAGTCAGACATAGATAAAAAAACCGTGATCAACCAGGCAATGGTTGTTTCGGCGGATTTAAACAAAAATCCTGTAAATGACTTATCTGACGACGATAACAGGGAACAGAATGATCCTACAATAACCCAGTTAAAACAGGAGCCAAAACTTACGATTGACAAGTCCACGACCGCCAAAGGATATAGCTATCTGAATGAAAAAATTTCCTATATTTTAGCATTGGAAAATACAGGTAATGTAACTTTAACAAATATCGTTATTGTTGACCAAAAAACTAATTTCAGTAAAACAATTGCAAGTTTAACTCCTGACAGTAATCAATCTTTTGAAGTATCTTATAATATTAAGGAAACCGATATTAATAACGGTTATCTGGAAAACACAGTCAGTGCTTCCTATAGTTTTGAAAACATTTTTTATGAAGTCAAATCAACAGTAAAAATCTTTGCTTTCAAACCACCTTCAGCCATCAATGACAGGATTACCGGAATTATACCAGGTAAAAATGCCGTAATTAAGATTTTAGCAAACGACAAACTGAGTGATGGAAGTCTGCCAACAGAGAATAATTCAAAAGTGGAATTAATTGATCCAAATACCGGTTTACCAACAACAAATCCAAATGTTCTGAAAGTTACCGGAGAAGGAGAATGGACCTATAACAGTTCAACAGGCGAATTGACGTTTAAACCCGAAATAGGTTTCACCACTGATCCGTCGCCAATAAACTATTTACTTACAGAAATATTCACAGGCCTTAAAAGTTCTGCAACGGTAAATCTCGATTACACCGAAAAGCCTCCATTGGCTGAAAATGACGGCAGTACAGGCAATTTGCCAGGTGATAGTGCTACAATAAATATTTTAACAAACGACAAACTGAGTGATGACAGCCCGGCAAAAACCGCCAAAGTAAGGATAGAATTGATTGACCCGGTAACATCCAACCCAACTACCACCCCAAATAAGCTAATAATACAGGGAGAAGGAGTTTGGACTTACAACCCGGCAACCGGAGAGCTTAATTTTAATCCTGAACCAAATTTCACTACTAATCCAAAACCAATCAGCTACCTGCTAATTGAAATATCTACTGAACTGAGTGATAAAGCAACAGTAACAATATCATACAGTTCTTTAGAACCTGGTCTGAAAGTGAATAAAACAACCAACACCCAAAGCTATGATTCAGCAGGAGATGTTATTACATATACCATAACAGTTAAAAATACCGGCAATGTAATTATAACTGACATCAATGTCAGCGACCCTTTGGCAGGGGTTAATGATATAATAAGCAAACTGGATGCAGGTAAAGAAAAGGTTTACGACGTTTCATACATTGTAAAACAAACAGATATTAATTGGGGAAGTGTTGAAAATACGGTTACTGTAGAAGGAAAACTTGCTGGAGGAATAGTAATAAATAGTTCAGCCAAAGCAACAGTAAATGCAGTTCAGAACCCATTTTTCGTTTTGGAAAAAACTGTCGATGGAATTGCAGGTAATCTTGAGATCTCTGATAATATCAACTTTTTAATACGCATCACAAACACCGGAAATGTAACACTTTCAAATATTATAGTAGAAGATCCATTAACAGGTTTCTTAAACAATATTGCTGAATTAAATCCGGGTGAATGGCAGATTTTCAATACCAGTTATGTGATTACTTCAGCAGATTTGAAAAACGGAAAAGTGTCAAATACAGCTTCTGCAAAAGGTTCATTTATTTCAGGAAATAATTCGCAAGTTGAAATTGTGGAAAATGAGACCACAGTAGTGGTGGATGTTGGTAAATGTGAACTGCTTATACCACAAATATTTTCACCTAACGACGATGGCATTCAGGATTTTTTCCGTATTCAGTGCATTGAAAATTATCCCGACGCAAAAATAGAAATTTATAACCGCTGGGGTAATCTTGTTTACCAAAAGGAGAATTATGGAAATACAACAGTATGGGGAAATACAGATGCCTGGTGGGATGGATATTCAAACAACAATATGCGGCTGGGCAAGGAAAAACTTTCCTCCGGAACTTATTTCTACATATTGTATTATAATGATGGATCTGAACCGGAGAATGGATTTATATTTCTAAGCAGATAACTAATATTTAAAATGAAAAAGGCAAAACAATGAAATTCAAATTAAATATAAGTAAAGGTTTAGCATTCAGCCTTTTGTTTTTAAATGGAATTATTGCTCAAGGTCAACAGGATCCTATGTTTACCCAATATAATTTTAATACTCAAACTATCAATCCTGCCTATGCCGGAACGTGGAAAAGTATAGGCTTTATTGTACTGGGGCGTCATCAGTGGACAGGTATGGAAGGTGCACCTGAAACCTATACTTTTTCAATGCAATCAAATACAAAAAACGAAAAAGTGGGATTGGGTTTAAATTATGTCAGCGACAGAATTGGTTTGGAAAAACGAAATAGTTTGTTTGGTGATTATTCCTATGGATTGCGGATTACGGAAGAATCAATGTTAAGACTTGGATTAAAGTTTGGTGTTTCAAACTATCGAAATAATCTCTCAGAATACATACAATATCCAGGTGAAACCGATCCAACCTTACAAGGAGAGATCGACAATCATTACCTGCCTAATTTTGGAGTCGGAGCCTTTTTACTTTCTGAAAATTATTATGTAGGTTTTTCCATACCTAAAATTCTGGAAAACTCTATTAAAGATAATTACAATAATTTGACTCAACCTGAGGTTCGTCAGTATTATTTAATAGCCGGGTATGTTTTTCATTTATCGGAATATTTACAATTTAAACCAACATTTTTAACCAAGGCATCCGTTGGAGCACCTGTGCAATTTGACTTTACAGCAAATTTTCTGTTAGGCGAAAAAGTTTGGTTAGGGGCAATGTATCGGACAGGTGATGCTTTTGGTGTTATAGCTCAATGGATTTTTGACAAAAAACTAAGAATCGGCTATAGTTTTGATTTTAGTACATCAGAACTACAGAGTTTTAATAACGGCACACACGAAGTTATGGTTTCGTATGAAATTGGGGTAAAAAGAAAGTGGAGTAAACCAAGGATGTTTTGATGTATTTGCACTCATTTATGACATATTTGAAAACTGCAAACGATTAAATTGAAAAGAAAGAGAATGAAGAGTATTGGTATATTTATATTTCTTGCTGCATTAACGACAATGGTTGTTGCACAAAAAAGCCTGACAGTTTTTGATGATGTACAATTTAAAATTGTACCGGTTAATTTAATTAACACTGTTGCAAGTGATATTTCCCCCACATTCGTAAATGATTCA
This sequence comes from Draconibacterium sp., assembly GCA_035467235.1. Classification (GTDB taxonomy): domain Bacteria; phylum Bacteroidota; class Bacteroidia; order Bacteroidales; family Prolixibacteraceae; genus Draconibacterium. Next base: position 3,804 of record DATITY010000628.1, read on the forward strand.
ATCTATTTTTCAGCAGTTTCGGAAAAATATTTTAATGATGTAAAGAGGGAAAAACTGAATATGGATTTCTACAATATCTACTCAGCATCTCTTGATAGCAGTGGAATTGTATCTTCTCAACGAATTTTGGTTCCGGGATTTGACCATGAATATCATGAAGGACCATCTGATTATTGCGAAGCAACGGGTGAATTGTTTGTTACCGTAAGCAATACTGATAATTTTGAGGTAATACAAAAAATGATTCCTGTTGAATATATTCGTTTGCGATTGGTAATTAAAAAGAAAATTGACGGGAAATGGCAAACTGTAAAAGAATTGCATTTTAATGATAAAAAATTTCATTTTGCACAACCTGCAATAAGTGTAACAGGTGATACACTTGTGTTTTCAAGCGACTTAAAACCGGCTAATTATGGGAGTACAGATCTTTTTATGTCGATTAGGAAAAATGGAGAATGGTCATCTCCGGTAAACCTGGGCAGTGAAATAAATACTGCCGGTAATGAATTGTTTCCGACATTCATTTCGGGTGGGATTTTATCTTTTGCCTCCAATGGAAGAACCATAAAACTTGGAGGATTAGATATTTACTACACTCATTTTCCTACACTTGATAAAGTTGAAATTCTAAGTACCGAGATAAATTCACCATTTGATGATTTTGGATTAATAATTCACAAAAACGGTAAAGTCGGATATTTTTCTTCAAACCGGAATAGTCAAAATAGTGACGATCTTTATAAGATAGATATCATTAAGTGATAAAAAATTTGTTTTTAAATGTCGTAATACTTATGATGTAAGGAACTTAGATGAAAAGCAATAACTTGTGATTCTGTAAATAAGTCGTCACAAAATTTTAATGAAAGAAAAAATACGCCATTAAAATTGCCGCGGTAATTCCCACAAAATCGGCTATTAATCCGCAAACTACGGCATAACGTGTATTTTTTATCCCAACAGAACCAAAATATACAGCCAAAATATAAAAAGTGGTATCAGCAGAACCTTGAATAGTGCAAACCACGCGGCCAACAAACGAATCAGCTCCGTAAATGGTCATGGCATCCACCATCATTCCCCGCGCACCGCTTCCGCTTAATGGCTTCATAAAAGCTGTTGGCAAAGCAGGTGTAAAATCGGTATTAATTCCAAATTGTTGAAACACCCATGTAAAACCTGAAACCAGCCATCCCATTGCACCCGATTCACGAAAAACGCCAATGGCAACTAAAATTGCAATCAAATAAGGAATTATTTTTATCGCCGTTTGAAAACCATCTTTCGCACCATCGATAAATGCTTCATAGATATTCACTTTCCGCAAAAATCCCATGGTTATAAAACTGATGATTACAGAAAACAGAATAACGTTACTGGCAATATTGGAAATTTGAGTTACTGCATCTTTATCGAGCGTTGAAAAATACCAGATTAAAGCAACGACAAAAGCAGTAAGTCCACCAAGATAGGCCAGTATTACTTTGTCGAAAAGATTGATTTTCTGATAAATTGCAACGGAGATAAGACCTGCAAGCGTAGAGAAAAAGGTTGCGATTAAAATGGGAATAAAAATATCGGAAGGATTTGCTGCACCCAGCTGCGCGCGGTAAACCATGATGCTAACAGGTATAATAGTCAATCCTGATGCATTCAAAACCAAAAACATTATCTGAGCGTTTGATGCCCTTTCCTTATGTGGATTTGATTGCTGCATCTCTTTCATTGCCTGCAGTCCCACCGGAGTTGCTGCATTATCGAGGTTTAACATGTTGGCGGCAATGTTCATCATTATTGGTCCGTATGCAGGATGGTTTTTACCAAGTTCGGGGAAGAGTTTGTTAAAAAACGGGCCGATAAGTCTTGAAAAAACAGCGACAACTCCGCCCTTTTCACCTATTTTCATGATGCCCATCCAGAGTGTTAACACACCTGTTAAGCCCAGTGAAATTTCAAAACCACTTTTGGCCATGTCGAACGTGGAGTTCATCATTGCAGGGAACACCTCAACATCGCCAAAAAAAATCAGGCGGACTAACCCGATGACAAAAGCTGAAAGAAAGAAAAATATCCAGATGTAGTTTAGTGCCACTAAATTTTGTTTTCAAAGTCTTTTGACATTTTTTCTATTTCTTCCAGCGTAGGATCGCCTGAAAAAACTGCCAGCCTGTATCTGAAAGTTGCCGAATCACCATTCTCAATCGAGAAATTCAATTCTTTTTCCCCTTTCGAAAAAACTTTCTGACCAAGTGTATTCGCGGCAAACAGACCGTAACCACGTGCATGCCAGTATGTAGGATAACCGGCATTCCCGGGATGATCGAATATTACAATTGCAACTTTTTCTCCGTTGATTACTCCTGAAAGTTTCATCCATTTTCCGCGGGTTGCCCAAACCGCATCATCTTTAATGCCTTCGCTACTTAAATAACTTCCTGATACGGATTTATCATCAGAGGCTTCAACCTCGGTTACTTTACCGTGAGAATCGGTTAATTCCACCTTCCCTTTTGACGGCAGTTCCAGTTCGCGTGTAACCCTGATTGCGAACATCCCTTCCTTATTATCGGTAATATTAACTTTTCCATTTTCAGCTTTTAATGTGGTGGTACGGTCGATAATCCGGGTTTTCCCGTTAACCATAAAAGTATGTTCGGTTACTTCTTTCAGCAGTTTTTTACCATTAATGTCTTTCCACGATGCGGTTGTTACAAGCGTTGCTTTTCCATCGTCACTTTTGGCACTTTCGATTGTTTCATGATAAATGGTACCGTATTTTGGAGCATCTTCTTTTGAAATGGCTTCCGAATTATTCCAGAAATCCAATCCGTTTACATCTCCGTAATTAAGCCAGATACCAACGTGATGCGGATGATCCGACCGCTCACCGGCTTTGTTTTTTAACGGAAACTGTCGTGTAATTTCATTCCCTTCAGCACTAATTACTGGCCATAAAACCGGTTTTTTAATATTATCAGGATAGATGTACGATGTAAAAAGTTTACCATCAATCAACACATCTATCTTCTTTTCAGCAGGTTTGGATTGTAACTGTACTTTTGGCTGAGCCATTGTATTCGAAAAACCAACAGCAAGGATTAACATTACTAAAAATAATTTTTTCATGACGCTTTTTTATTTATGAATGAGCGAACAAAATAATAAAAAAAGAGGGACATTTCTGCCCCTCTTCATTTTATATCAAATAGATTTTATTTCTATTTATGTTCCGGACGTTGTTCAAGCACGCCAGGTTGCAAGTCTAACTGGCTTTGTGGAATAGGTTGATATTTATCTGCTTCGCCGAAATTAGCACCATTCATAAATGATCTAATCCTTAAATCGCCTGTAACAAAGCTGTTAAGGATTTCAGCCATACTTTTTCCTCCAATTTTACCAGGTAGATTATCCCAACGTCTCAGGTCGAAGAACCGCATTCCTTCGGTAGCAAATTCGAGCCGTTGTTCCCACTGTACTGCTTTCATCGCTTCGTCTTTATTCGCAAATGAAGAATAGGTACCAATTTTATAGTTGGCAGCAGGTTGCGTGAAGTCAATATCACCGGCGCTTCCCCATGGATAAACAGATTTTGGTAATCGGTGAATTTTAACCTTTCCCATCACTACTTCGTTTGCTGCCCGTTGTCGCAGAAGGTTTACTAAATCGCGAACGTTAGTCAAATCGCCTTCTGTTGCAGCCACCTCTGCCCTCCAAAGCAAAACATGAGAGAACCTGATGTAACGATAATTGTTTGCATTCACTCCAGTCATCCATCCGGTTTTAGTTGAATATTGGTATTGCTGCGATTTATAAAAGAAAGTTTTCATTGCTGGCAAGTACGGCCCGCCGTCTTCCTGTTTTCTAATCCAGTCACGGCCCCGCATAATTCCCCAGTCGAGATAAGGTATTCCGCGTCTTCCCATGGTCCAGTCGATTCGCGGGTCCAGCCATTCATCTGTAGGGATGAATTCATCTTCGGAACGGATACCGGAATCATTTTTTAAATCCTCATCATTGAATGTATCGAAGAAGGGCAAACCATTTTCATCAACTTTAAAGGCATTTGCAAGATTTTGAGATGGCTGGTGAAATCCGCAGCACATTCCAATATCGCCTGCATGCGGGAAATTAAGTCCAATTCCCATTTCGCCGTTTAATGATTCATTGATATCGTTTACATTGGACTGAATTTCGAAAATTGATTCCTTATTATTTTCTTTTTCAATTCTGAAATTATCGAAATAGTTAGGCATCAGAGAATATTTGTCGCTATTGATAATTTGGTCAAGCAAAGGTTTGGCTTCAGCATATTTCAGTTCCTGTAAATAAGCCCTTGCCGCCAACGCCATTGCTGCATATTTTGTCGGGCGACCGGGTTCATTCTGTATTTCGGGTAGTATTTCCCACGCAAACTTTAAATCAGAAATGATATTATTAAGCACTGCATCAAGAGGATTGATATTTGAAACCTGTGCCGGATTTTTTGTGGTTTCGGTAATTATCGGAATATAATCTCCAAATACAAGCCAGGCCTCAAAGTTAAAAAGTGCGCGCAGAAAACGTGCTTCAGCTTCAAATGCAGCAGCCTTTTCATCTGAAATGTCCCCCGATTTATGTATCACTTTCAGAATTTCGTTGGTTCTGAAAACGCCTAAACCAAAAGCCCATTTCCATTTTTCCTCAACATAATTGTTTTCAGGATTTACTTCCCAGCGTTCTATCTGGGGGATGGCCGGGTTTGAATCTGTGTTTTCAGATCCCTTATAGGCATCGTCGGAAGCGACCGAACCAAATGTCCAGTTCTGGATTGATGCTCCCCAGGTAACCTCCCATAAAGCGCTTCCGCGAACCATGCTGTAAGCGCCTGCAAGCAGTGCATTTATCCCTTTTTCATCGTGAAAGTAGTTGGATGCCGGAATACCGGGAGGATTTTTTACCAGGAATTCATCTTTACAATTCACCATAGAGAAGAAGAGAAGTATGATAGCCGAAAGTGTTTTTACAAACTTCATAAAAGGGAAACTTTGGGTGAAAATTTTAAAAAGATGTGTCGTCCTAAAAAAGTGATACAGATTTATTAATACAAAAATAAATGTTTTAACAGATGTTTTCAAGGCTAGCCTTGAAAACATCTGTTTTTTTATAAGTTCTTATTTTAACGGTTCTTTGAAGGTGCATTTGCTCGGGTGTAAGCATATAGCACGAGTAATGTGGACGCTTTGTGTTATAGATGTTAACACTGTCATTTACCAGTTTTTTCATTGTTCCTGTGTCAACACCATACTGTTCCAATTGAAACTCATCTTTTAAAATACCATTCACCCGTTCTGCCACTGCATTGGCATAAGGATCATACTTTTCAGTCATACTGCATTTAATTTGCTCTTTGTCAAGCAACTTTTGATAATCATCGCAGCAATATTGAATACCACGGTCGGAGTGATGGATTAACGGTTCTGCTTTATACAACCTTTGTTTTACAGCCATTCTCAATGCTCTTAATGTGCCATCAGCACCCAGACTATTTGATACGTCATGACCAACTACTTTTTTAGAATATGCATCCGTAACCAATGCCAGATAGTCGGGTTTTTTCCTGTTCCCAACATAGGTGATGTCTGATACCCATAATTGTTCTGGTCTTGTCAGCAACATATTGTCAACCAGGTTCGTGTGCTTGTGGAACCTATGGTGAGAGTTTGTCGTGGCCCGATAACTCCGTTTAGGTTTAATGCTTAAATGGTTGGCATTAAGTATTGAAAAGAGTTTATCCCGACCTACACTCAGTTCCCTAAGTGGATCTTCCAGCAAGTAATAGAGTTTTCGCGTACCGATTCTTGGCATCTGCTTTCGTATGTCCAAAACCATACCCACAACTTTAGTGGCCGTCTCCTGGCGTTTCGACGTGGAACGGTTCCTCCGGTAATAAACCTGTCTGTTTACCCCGAACAATTTACAGGCAGAAACTAAAGTTTCTTTTTGTTTTTCCCGGTAATGGTCAATTGTTCGGGTGAGCATTTTTTTCTTATTGCGATATTAAACTCCTTCTCTGCAAGATCTATCATCATATCAAAAATGATTGCTTTTTTATCCGCAGTTTCAACTTGCTTTTCCAGAAAAGCTTTTTGTTTCTCAAGCAGTTTTACCTGCTGTTCCAACTCTAAAATCCTTTGTTCCGGTGACTTTTCCATATGCGATGGTGTTTGATTTTCCCAATCAAAGTTACCATATTTCCGCAGCCATCTGGATACCGTCTCGTTTCCCTGGATACCATATTGTCGAGAAGCCGAGGTCGTACTTAATTCACCTCGCTCGATTTCTTGCACTACTTGCAATTTAAAGGACTTCGAGTAATCCTTTTGAGTACGCCTAATATACTCACTCTTAATTTGTTCCTCCATAACTTTACTTTTTGTGTAACGCTATTTCAGGACTAGACACTGCATAAAAATAGGGAACTTCAAAAAAACAGTGAAATAAGAAATAAGAAATAAGAAATATCGAATAACAAAATATCTTGTTGAGGAAAACCTTTCTGATTCC
>DATITY010000629.1:0-18292 GCA_035467235.1 Draconibacterium sp.
ATTTTAAAAGGAGGATATTTTGCCCCTGAAATTGCGGTGAGATACATGGGATTTGATTCTTACGACTACTACTATAATAATAATACCTATGTTGAAACCACAAAAAGAAAAGAACAATTTTCTATGGCTATTTTATTGAAACTTGGAAAACAATGGGTTTTTGACGATTCTTTTTTAGTTGATATTTACGGTGGTGTGGGATATGGTTTTGGCGGTGACGATTATGATGTTCTAAGTTATGGATTTATTGTTGCATCTGAAGTGCCGGTAGCATTTACCGGGGGAATAAGAATTGGCTGGGTATTCTAAAAATCGAAATTTCCAATTTCATTTATTCAAATAGAGTTGTATTTCTATTTCAACTTCTTTTCGTTTTAACTGTTTTATTCCTGAATCAAGGATTATATAAAAAATGGATTTTATAATTTCAAAATATTACCCCGGCATTCGTCCGCAGGTTACACTTCCCTCCCACGAAATATTATTATTGCTGAAAGAGGAGGGAATGCGGAAAATGATAAGCGACTTTTACGATCTTTTAGTAGAAAGCGAGATCAAAGAACTATTTCCGAAAAATCCCATTGCCCTTGAAAAAGCAAAGGAACATTCGGCCGATTTTTTTATCCAGATTTGCGGAGGCCCTGATTATTTCAACAAACACCGTGGCCAACCTAAGTTAAACCAACGTCATCAACCATTTAAAATTACTGCTGAGGGTCGCGAAGTTTGGCTCAATTGTTACAGGATTGTGTTACAAAAGCAGAACTTACCCGATAACGTTCTGTTGTCGTTTTGGAATTACATCGATGTTTTTTCAAAATGGATGGTAAATTCCTGATTTAATTCTCCGAAAATAAAACTTTCTTTGCAAATCTGATTTTACGTTTAAACATAATTAATAATGAGGTGTTTAAATGAGATAATGAAAATTAATAATTAAATAATTAAAAAATGAAATTGTACAGTCTATTATTTGTTGCTGTGGCAGCAATTGGTTTTTATTCGTGTAATCCGAAACCAGCCCAACCTGAAACACAGGAAAACGTAAAATATTACCGGGGTATTCTTTTTAGCGAAACTTCGTGGGATTTGGAACGAGGTTCGCATCCGATTACCGCTGAAGAAGCCAAAACCGTTAACAACTATAAATTTACCTGGAATGAAAATGGCCAGATTGTTTCGGTGGAATACAACCGAAACGACAGCTTGCTTGACTATTCATCAATGGGAGCAGCAAAAATTACATATACTTATGATGGAAATACGCAGGTAAAAAGATTTTTTGATGAAAAAAATGCACCAGCAAAAAACGGCGGAGCAAGTGTTTACGAATATAAACTTGATTCTGCCGGAATGAGAATTGCAATGCGTTTTCTGGACGAAACCGGTCAGCCTGTTGAAAACCGCAACAACATTCACAATTATGACTGGACCAAACTACCCGATGGAATGATTAAAGAAGTTCGTTACAATCTGACAGGCGATTCAGTAATTATGAATCCGTTCTGTCCGTTTTATGAATTACGTTTTACATATGATGCCAGCGGTTATGTGACTCGCATGGCCAACTACGATAACGATACTTTGTACAATTGTACAGCTGAAAACTGTGGTGATATCGGTGTGTCGTACTTCCTGTTTAAAAATAATGAACATGGCGATTTACTCGAATTTTCAGTTCACAATACAACCGGACAGATGTCGAATTTATACTGGGGTTGGGCAAAACGGGTGAATGTTGTTGATGCAAACGGTTATGTTGTTGAAACTACCATGTACGATCAGGACGATGAATTTCTTGGTGGGAAAGGCGTGCCGGTTACCCAATCGGTTTATGACGAACACGGCGCTGTTATTAAACGGGTTTCGATGGACAAGGATAAAAACGTAATCAACGATCCAAGCAGCGGTGTAGCAACAACTGAATTTAAATACGATGAAACGGGCCGCAGGATTGAAACACTGCGTTTTGATAAAGATGGAAAAGTTGTAGAAAATCAAGGATAATTCAATCCTTCATTCAAAAAACTATGAAACAAATAAAAACGATTTACTGGTTTGTAGCCGTTGCTGTAATTTCTGTTTTTTTCTCCTGTTCAGACGGTCAAAAAAAAACAAATCAGACTGAATCCGTATCGGAACAACCCGCTGCACAAGCGGTTGAAATCAACCAGGAAGCAAAAGCCTTGCTGAACTATCTGGTTGAAACCGGCGATTATGTAAACAGTCGCGATTTTCCTTCGTTAATTGGCGCCGATGCAACTATGAAATCTCTTTCAGGAAAAACGCTTGTAATTGACATGAGAAAACCTGAGGTTTTTGCAAACGGTCATATCAAAGGTGCTGTAAATGTTGAAATTTCGGGGTTGACTGATTATTTTGCCAATAAAATAAAACCTTTCGAATACGATAAAATAATTCTTGCCTGTTATTCGGGACAAAGTTCAAGCTACTCAACATCGCTTTTGCGGCTGATGGGTTACGGAAATGTGTATTCTCTTCGATGGGGAATGAGCGGCTGGAGCCCGAAAATGGAAAATAAGTGGCTCGAAAATATTTCGTCAGATTACGAATCTCAACTGAATACAACCGAAACTCCAAAAGCCGCTCCTGGCGATTTCCCGTTAATGAATTCAGGAAAAACTACCGGGTCAGAAATTATGGATCAGCGTATTCAGAAACTGTTTACCGATTATGAAAATGCCACAATCTCTGCAGATACGGTTTTTAGTCATCCTGAAAAATATTACATCATCAATTACGAACGCAAGGATAAATACGACGCCGGTCATGTACCTGGCGCGGTTCGTTACAAACCCAACGGTATGCTTGGAATTGTTTCTGAAATGCAGACAATTCCTGCTGACAAAGAAGTTGTGGTTTACTGCGGGACCGGTCACTATTCGGCATTTGTAACAGCATATTTGCGATTATTTGGATACAATGCCAAAACCCTGCGTTTTGGAAATAACAGTTTTATGCACAACAAAATGATAGCGGAAAAAGAAAAACTCTCGTGGCTGCCTTTTACTCAGGCTGAAGTAATGGATTACCCGGTGGTGAAATAAATTTTGAAATATTATTATTCTGAAACGAATTCCAGCCTGGCCACAGTGTCAGGCTGGAATTCGTACTTTAAAACCTCCGGATTTTCTTCATTTAAAAGCACAAATACATGATTAAAATCCAACTGGTTTAAAATTACCCAGGCTTTTATAGCAACCGAATTGTTATCGGAAACAAGTAAGATTTTATTCTTTGTTTCTTTGAATTTTTGAAGTGTATTTTTATCAAGCAGTTTTTCAAATTGAATTTTAATTGAATTTTCAAACTGAACAGATTCTGATTGGTTCAGATCGACAACCAAAAACTGGGTTTCCGCTGCTTTAAAATCGTTTAATGAAACTGAGAAATTATTACTTGTAACTGTTTCAATTGCATTATTCGCATCCTGTTTAAAACGGTTTTTACCGGTGGTTTTTACCATAACCAACGCCAAAATCACCAGTAGAATAAGGAGCACTATTTTTAAATCCTTCAATTTTTTCATTTCTCAATTTACTGTTTTTCAATTCTTCAGTCTTGTGGTTTTCAATCTTTCAATCCTTTTTATTATTCACACCCACCGTCCAGCTTTGCCTTTTGTAAATGTTTAGCATCGAAAAACTTTGTTTTCAAACTGTCGGGCAGACTGTTTATTTGAGTGAAAATATCGCGGGCTTTGTAACGGTTTTCAAACAGCGCATTTTCGCGCGGTGTAATTCTTTCGCCTTCAAATTTTGTGAGCATTACTGTTTTGTACCATTCATTCAGTCCACCCTGCATTACAAAACTATTTTCATTACCCAGTCCGGTTGCAATTGTCCATGCCATGTTGGCAAGTTGATCGCTGTTTCCATAAAAAACGGTACGAACATTTTCCTGATTCAAATACCCAGTATAATTTTGGTTTAACAATTCTTCAAACGGAATATTTACCGAGCCCGGAATATTGCATTTTCTGAATTCTTCGGCGCTTCGCAAATCAACCAGTTGAATTGTACTGTCTTCGGTATTTACAAAACGGGCAACTTCATCAACCGAAAAATAAATCTCATCTGAGGCCGATTTGGCAAGTAATTCATCCGGTTTCAGTTTAAATGTTTTTGATGACGGATTTGGCATAAATGCCAGCAGAATTCCCATTCCTGTCAGCAAAACTGTTATTTGTATTCTTGCATTCATTTCAATCTCTATTAATCTCCACCAATCACAATCAATCTCTCTAAATTTCTGAAGAAATCTCCGGTCGGCTAAACTTTTTCTCAGCCAATTCTGCAATCCAGAATAAGAATGCGGCAGCTAAAATCAGTAACAAAGTAAAAACACCGGGCGAAATGCCCAACCATTCGTCAACTTTCATCGGCCCTTTGAAACCACCCATTGCCAACGGTTCGAGCAGCGGCCAGGTTTCAGCAAACAGAAACGCGCCAAACAGACCTCCAAACAGAAAAACAAAAGCATCGATTTTGCCAATGGAAAGGGCGCAAATGCCGGTACCCGGACAAAATCCACCCATAATAAATCCGGCTCCCATGATAACTCCGCCAATTAACGAAGCACCAATATAATACGGATTAACGAAAACAAGGCTCAAATCCAGGAGTCCAAAAAAGCTGAGAAACTGTGAACCCACCAGCGCGACAATTGCAGCAGTAAAAAACACCTTTAAAACGGTAGTGTCGTAACCATAAAACATACCGGCCAGTTTGCGGCTCGATGAAAAACCTGCCTGTTCAAGCGCAAAACCGAAACCAATGCCGATAATAAAACCTGTTAAAAGATCTAACCATTCGGGAAATTCTGAAAGTATTGAAAGTGGACCCATTTTTTTTAATTAAAAATTAGAAATTAAAAATGTAAAATTGAAAAACTGTTATACTGAATTTTTGAAATATACTTTGAACTCTGAACTCTCTAAATCCAAAGTTTTCGAAAAAACCACGCAAAAAGGTATGCCGAACCAAAGATGGACATCATGGTTACAAATCCTGCTACCGAAAACACTGCCATTCCGGAAAGCGCTGCTCCGCTGGTACATCCGCGTGCAAGTTGCGCACCGTAAACAAAAAATACTCCACCCAGAAATGCAAAAAGCAACCGCGTTTTATTCGAAATATTAGGTGACTTTTCGATTTTGAATTTTAATCTACCTGAAAATGCACCCGAAATAAATCCGCCCAGTACCATTCCAAGCACTTCCAAAACCAGCCAGTTTTTTAGCGGTTTTTCCCCATTCTCGAAATATTTACTGTAATAGGGAGATTCGGCAGCGTGGGTTTTATCAATTGCGCCAACCGCGGCAACAACAGCATATTTCAGTCCGCCGCTGGCACCCAGTCCGCGCCCTGAAAAATACATGGCCGACAACAAAACCAATCCAAGTAAAACCCCTGCGAAATAGGGATTCATGTAATTTCTTTTTTGCATAGTTGAAGCTATTTCTTATTTGTTATAAGTCGAATGCGAAAATAAGACAATTTGAGAGCATTGATTGTTTTTGGAACAGGAAAAGAGTTCGGAAAATGATTTTGCGATCTTCGATGGAAATCGTTAAAATTTATTCTTAAAAAGCATTATTATCAGGGATATTGATTTTATTCAGCAATCAAAATTCAGACTCTTACAAAATACTTTTCGTTGGTTGAAAATATTTTAAAGTGTCATTAAAAGCATCAGCAGTACTATATTTAAATTTGTAATTATACCTTGAAGTAAGTTTGTTTGGATCGAGTATTATTGGATATAAACTGTGATTAAGACAGGCCGGGTGTAGATTCATAATTCGCAAATCCCATGAAATCCACATGAACCCTGTGACTAAAGGAAGCGGAATATCAAAGTATTTTTTGTCAGGAATAAGTTCTTTTACGGCAGAGTAACTGTCCGGCGCCATATTAAATATGCCGTCAACCTGGTTATCTTTTAAAATTAAGGTTATTAACGTATTCATATCATCTTCATGTAAAAACTGCACTTTATTTTGTTCCCATTGCTTTAATCCAATTTTTGAATTTGCAAAAATTGAAAATGCGCTTTTCCGCTTGTTAAATGAGGGCCCGATTACAGTGCAAATCCGCAGGCTGATTATCTTCAGATCATCTCTGACATCTGCGCTGTAAAATGATTCTTCAACTAATTTTTTTATAATTCCATACCTGTATTTTCCAGGTCGCAATTTTTGGTTTTCCGAAAGCCATAATCCATTGTCTGGATTTCCGCCGTAGGCAGCAGCCGAACTCGAATAAATCAATTGTTTTACTGATAGTGTATTATTTGAAATTTCAAGAACATTTTGAGAACCGCCAAAATCAATATCCAATTCTTTTTTTCGATTTCGAATCCGGTTAAATGTGCAGGCGAAATGGATTACATGAGTTGGTTGCTCACTCTCGAATATATCCTGCAATTTTGACTTATTACGAATGTCACACTGATAAAATTTATAAAATGGATTTGAACTATGATTTAGACCCTCATTAATATCGATACCAATTACCGGAATTTCATTTTTTAACAAATGATTTGTAATTATTCTGCCAAGATTGCCTGAAGAACCTGTAATTAAGACTTTCATTTTTTCAAAGATTTGGGTTGACACTAACAAAAAAGTTATTTAAAAATACGAAATATATGTAAATAAATAATTAGCCAAACAAACTTAAATTATGTAGATTATAATGAATTAGAATTATTTTTTTGATGCGATTTATATCGTAAATTGTAATCTGTTATTTAATCCAAAATATTTTCCGACATGAAGTTAACTAACGCAAATTTTCTTTGTTGCCCGGAATGTAAGGCAAATCTTTCTGTTACTCAAAAGTATAAAAACAACGGGGTCAATGAGGAGTTTCTGGTTTGTAACGGGTGCAGGAAAGAATATCTGAATAATGAGTATTATATTGATTTTATGGGAGGCAGAACGCTTGCCTACAAAGGAGAATGGGAAAAATTCATCAGGTCTTTCTATGCGAAAATTTATACTCCGGCAACAAATTTTATGTTCTTGTTTTGCGGTGGAGTAAAAAGTGCGAAAAAGGATGTCCTCAGTCATTTGGATTTAAAAGATAACTCAGTGGTTCTTGAAACCGGAATCGGGGCAGCAGAAAATTTTTATTACCTAAACAGAGAAGCAAAAAATTTATCTTTTTTTGGAATTGACATTCAAAAACAAATGCTCATTCATTCGGTTAGGAATCTTAAAAAATGGAATATATCCGCTGAACTTTTTTTGGCCAATGCCGAGGAACTGCCTTTTAAAGATGAAATGTTTGATGTTGTTTTTCATTTGGGGTCTATCAATCTTTTCCAAAATAAAGAAAGGGCTATAAATGAAATGATTAGAGTTGCCAAACCGGGTTCTAAACTTGTAATTGCCGATGAATCTGAAAAAGGTGGAAAACTCATGAATTTTTTTACCGGCTCCAATGATGTTGTTGTACCTCCTTTAAATATAATACCAAAGGAAATGTTAAATGTTAGCATTGAAACCATCTGGAAGGGATACGGTTATGTAATTGAATTTTGGAAACCTATGAAAAAATGAAATTTTCAGTATTTTACGGTTTACATTATCGAAGTTTTTTGAGAACCGACGATTTGTGAAATTCATGAGCCGGCCTGTAAATTGATTTGTTAATAAAAAAGGCGATTATTTTAAATATAACAAAGAACCCAAAGTGTTTGGACAGTTTATAAATCAACCTTATAATTCTTTTGGGATTGTTATAGAACGACCTGATGATTTTGCGTTGTGCAACCAAAAGCTCATCCAGCGAGAATTTTGATAATTTCTCATTTGCATAGACAAATAGTTCATCATCCCTGATTAGTCCGTCAGCGTTTGCCCGAATCCACAAAGGCGAAGGATACTGGTACCGTAAAATATTAACACTCAGGAAATCCTGTGGTACATTTTTGAAGAATTTAATAATATTCTCAAAATGTTCATTCCCTTCAAGTGGCGAACCAATTATAATACCGCTGAATGTCAGGATTCCAAAATTATTTGCACTTTCTATCACCTCCCTTATTTTTTCAATATTAATTTTCTTGTTGTAGTAATTTAAAACATCCTGATTTACATTTTCAATACCGAAAATCAGCATAATCACATTAGCCTGTTTCATTTTTATGAAAAGATCCTGGTCAATAATATCTATTCTTCCCTGGATAATTATTTTGATTTTCAGCTTATTGGAAATGATATAGTCGAGTACTGAATTCACCCTGCTTCTGTTCAACAGAAAATTATCATCACATATTATCAAATATTTCGCACCGGAATCTACTCTCATTTTTATTTCCCGGGTAACATTTTCAACAGACCTTACCCTGTATTTTACGTTTTGAAATGTACAGAACGCGCATTTGAAAGGACAACCTCTTGATGTAATAATGGGATAAATGTTTTTAACATTAACTCCGTAGATATATCCATAGTTTCTGTTTTTGACCAAATCAAAAAGCGGAGGTTCAATATTATCAAGGTTCTCCGGGATCTGCTCGCCGGGATTCCTAATAAAATCGCCATTCAAAGTGTAACATAATCCGGGAATGCTGGCCAGTGATTTATTTTCAGAAATCAAATCTAATAAATCTGCAATTACCAGATCGGCTTCACCAAAAAGTGTATAATCTGCGTTTTCAATATGCTTTTTCGTTTCGTTGCAATATGGGCCTCCGCATACTATTTTGGTTTTACTGTTGGTTGACTTTATATTGTGAATTATTTTTTGAATATTATCAATAGCAAACGTAAAACACGAGATAAGAACAAAATCGGAATTTTTAATATGTTCGAAATATTGGTGTTTACTTAAATGGTCTACCTGTAAATCTATAATTTTCACCTGGTACCCTGCCTTTACCAGCGGAGAAGCAATATAAAGCAATCCCAGCGGAGGAAATATACTTTCTGTTCTTTTCCATTTTCTCCCAAAAAAATGATTTTGAAATGGAGGGAATATCATCAATACTCTTTTCCCCGAAACCATGTTATTTTTAACATTCATGGCAATAACTTTCTGGTTTTCTTTTTTCTAATTGCTTATCTAAAATTTAAATATTATTGAAATTGACACATGAATATGCAATCAAGTTACGACAAAAATCACATTTAAAAAAGACATGAAGATTATAAATATCTGACTGGTAGAGCCTAATAGTATTTTCAGACAATTTTAAAATGGGTGGTAAAAGATATAAACCGGGAGTTTGAAAAACTAAATTTTCCTATTTCCCCACCTAAACGAATCAATATCAAAACCGGCAAGATTCAAAATGCGCTCAACAACAGTTTCAACAGCCTGTTCAATGGTTTCGGGTTTACTGTAAAACGAAGGAGTTGCCGGACAAATGATTCCACCGGCAAGTGTAATTGTTTTCATATTTTCGATGTGGATTAAACTGAAAGGAGTTTCGCGTGGCACCAAAATCAGTTTTCTTCTTTCTTTTAGCATCACATCAGCGGCACGGGTAATCAGGTCATCAGATATTCCGTGGGCAATCCGGCCAAGAGTACCCATTGAACATGGGCAAACGATTAATGTATCAAAACTGGATGAGCCGGAAGCAAACGGAGCGTAAAAATCATTTTTCCCGTAAATATGGAAAGGTAAAACCGGATCGAAACTTTCTTTCATTTCGTATTCCCAAATATCTTTTGCATTGGTCGAAAAAACAACGGCTACCTCATCAAGCTGATCTTTTATTTCAAGTAATTTTCTGAAAAGTACACTGGCATAAATCGCACCGCTGGCACCGGTTACTGCAACTACAATATTTCGTTTCATGTTTCGGATTTAATTTTTACCTGCTAATCTGATAATAAAGTGAGAGTGTAATTACATTATTAAATTGATTATTTTGCCAGTAATAGTTGGTATTTACCGGTTTTCCCCTGATTGGCAGTACTGACAATGAAAATCGCAAATCGGCCTTTAAATTTTCAATAAAATCGAACTGAAAGCCAATCAGAGGTTCTAGATCGATGGTATTAAATTCATTTTGATCCTCTGTCGGAAATTCACCATATTCGTCAATTTCTTTGGCACTGATTAAAAACCCGGTTGATACCCCGGCAATTATCGAACTCTTTTCACTGGTGCGAAAGGCCATGTAAACTGGCAAATCGATATAGTTCAGCCGCATAATATATTTTGCAGGATCTTTTGATGTACTTTTTTTTCTGGCGCCTTTTTGAGAATATTTAATTTCCATGGCAGCAAAAATGGCGGGAGCAACATCGGTTTCAACGTAAAAACCAGCGACTAATCCAGGCTTGTTATATCCTTTGTAAGTATCACCTTCAACTTGCGATGCATTAAAACCCAGAAGAGCACCGCCATCAAAACGTTGTGCAAATGCCATATTTGTCACGAGAAAAAACAGTATCGGAAGAAGTAATTTGTGATTCATTTATTTAAGTTTTTCGAGTTTCTGTTTTAATATTTCAACACCTGTTCCGGCTTTTTCATCAATATAAATCACGTTTTTCAGCACAACTCCCGGCCGGTTTGGATCTACAACAAAAACAGGGGCTCCGGGTTTAGCATAGTGTACCAGGCCGGCTGCCGGATAGACTACCAACGAAGTACCGATAACCACAATAATATCAGCATTTTCAACAATAGGTATTGCATCGTAAAAGGCGGGCACAGCTTCGCCAAACCATACAATATGCGGACGTAACTGGCTTCCTTTTTCGCAACGGTCACCCATTTTCAGTTCCCAGCCATCGAGGGTGTAAACCAAATCAGGGTCGATTGTACTTCGTACCTTTCGAAGCTCACCGTGCAAATGCAACACTTTTGTGCTTCCTGCGCGTTCGTGCAAATCGTCAACATTCTGAGTGATTATATTTACCTCAAACCATTTTTCAAGTTCAGCAATCCCATAATGCCCGGCATTGGGTTTAGCTTCAAAAAGCTGTTTGCGGCGCTGGTTATAAAAGTCCATAACCAGTTCCGGATTTCGGTACCATCCATCGATACTGGCAACATCGTTTACATCGTAATTTTCCCAGAGTCCATCCATATCGCGAAAGGTTTTCAACCCGCTTTCCTGGCTCATTCCAGCTCCCGAAAGTACAACCAGTTTCTTCTTCATCAGTAAAAAAGTTTTTCTAAAAATACGATTAAATTGATTCTGTCCAAAAAATCATTTTACCAGTTTGATTGAAGGGAATTATTTACATTTGCAGCAATGATCGACCATGTTACCATAGAACGAATTTTAGATTCTGCTGAGATTTCGGATGTTGTTTCCGATTTTGTTACGCTTCGCAAAAGAGGTGTTAACATGCTTGGATTGTGCCCTTTTCACAACGAAAAAACACCGTCTTTTACGGTTTCGCCGGCAAAGGGAATTTTTAAATGTTTTGGCTGTGGAAAAGGGGGTAATTCGGTGAATTTTATAATGGAACACGAAAACCTGACTTACCCCGAAGCACTGAAATGGCTGGCAAAAAAATACCACATCGACGTTATTGAGCATGAAGATACTGAAGAACAGAAACAATTGAACGACGAACGCGAAAGCCTGATGATTGTGTCGGGTTTTGCACAAAAATATTTTACCCGGTATTTGTGGGAAGAAAACGAAGGCCGGACCATTGGATTAAGTTATTTCAGGGAGCGGAGTTTCCGGGACGATATTCTTAAAAAGTTTGAAGTTGGTTATGCCCCGGATGGGAAAGCTCCATTTACCGAAGCAGCACAAAAAGAAGGTTATAAAATTGAATTCCTCGAGAAAACAGGGCTGTCGATTAAGCGTGACGACTGGATTCGCGACCGTTTTGCAGGCCGCGTTATGTTTCCGATTCATAATCTTGCCGGACGAGTTATTGCTTTTGGTGGCAGAATTTTGAAAGAAGATAAAAACACGGCTAAATATCTCAACTCGCCCGAGTCGGAAATTTACCACAAGAGCAAGGTGGTTTACGGCATTTTTCAGGCCAAACGCGAAATTTCGAAATCTGACAAATGTTACCTGGTTGAAGGTTACACGGATGTTCTTTCTATGCACCAGGCGGGAATCGAAAATGTTGTTGCTTCTTCGGGTACCGCTTTAACTGTCGATCAGATTCGTTTGATTAAAAGATTTACTTCAAATATTACCATTATTTACGATGGAGATGAGGCCGGGATAAAAGCTTCGCTTCGCGGAATTGACCTGGTTTTGGAAGAAGGAATGAATGTAAAAGTTTTGCTTCTTCCCGATAAGGAAGATCCTGATTCGTTTGCTAAGAAGATGGGCGCCAGTGGATTCGTTAATTATATTCATGAAAACGAAACCGATTTTATTCAGTTTAAAATCCGACTGCTTTTAAAAAGTACCGAAAACGATCCGGTTGCAAAAGCGCGGCTGATTTCCGATGTTATCCGCTCAGTGGCTGTAATTCCGGATACCATTACACGCTCGGTTTACATTAAGGAATGCAGCAAACTGCTCGATGTAAACGAGGAAGTTTTATATACCGAAGTTCAAAAGCAGAAAAGAAAACAAAGCGACGACTTAAAAGTAAATGGAATCAGGGAACAAACCCGGAAAGCAGCCCGGCAACCCGAAATTCCGAAAGAAATAGAAATCTCGCAATTTCTCGAAGAGGAGCTGGTTTTTCTAAGGTTTCTATTAAAGTTTAGTCGTTTCCCGCTTTTTGAACTGGAAGGTGAAACACCGGGTGAGACAGAATTAATAAGCGTTGGCGAATTTATGATTACCGAGTTGGAAAAAGATGATTTGATTTCGCAAAACGAGTTGTTCCGGATTATTTTTAAAGAGGTGAAAGAGAATTTAGAGAATGCAAGTTTTGATCCCTGGAAATATTTCGTTTTCCACCCAAATGGCGAGGTAAGTAAACTGGCAACCGACTTACTCTCGGAAAAATTTATTGAAAGCAATATCTGGAAAAGGGGTGGCGGATTTACTGAAAGGGAAGAAGATATACTCGATTTATTGGTCCCTAAAATTATAAATGAATACAAAGCCCGTAAAATAAGGTTGATGTTGCCAGCTATAGAAGACGAGATTAACCGTGCATACCTGGAAAATGATTTCGATAAAGTTATCGACGAACAATCAAAATACATAAATCTGAAGCGGGTAGAGAAGGATTTATCGGAAAAGCTTGGTAACCGGGCGATGAATTAGAAATTAATGATTATGCGAACACTTTTTATCCAAAACAGGGAGGAAATCGACAAAATAATCTGCGCTTGCAAAACGTGTTATCTGGCAATGTCAGATAACGATTTTCCGTATGTTTTGCCCATGAATTTTGCATTGGATGGCAATTCGGTAATTATGCACTCGGCACAAAGCGGGCGAATGTGGGAAACATTAAAGAAAAATCAAAACGTTTGTATCAACTGGATTCTTGGCGAAGATTTGGCCTGGCAGGATGTAAAAGTAGGATGCAGTTACCGTGTAAAATCGAAGTCGGTTTTAGTGGAAGGAAAGGTTGAATTTATTGATGATTTTGAGGAAAAAACCCGCTGCATGCAATTGTTAATGGCACAGTACAGCGACCGCGAATTTAAATTCAGTAAACCGGCAATTGAAAATGTAGGAGTTATCAAAGTAGCGATTGAAAATATTTCGGCGAAGGAATTTGGTGCAAAACCGGTTATGCCGTGGAATAGTTAGGGATTCTTACTCCTTAAAATTAATCGGTGTAATTCTTCAACATCTCTTTTATCTTTTTCCCTGTCTGTCGAAATTTTACTGATTATCAGATCATTGAAACTTAAAACGTGATAACTGCCATTTTCTTTTTCAACAATTACACTTTCGTTATACGCTTCTTCAAATGATTTTCCGGGATTAAAACTGGTTATTAATTCAAGATCTAAAACAGAACTTATTTTTATCGAAACGTTTTGTTTTCCTGACTTCACTTCTTCAGGAAAATCTGTAATATGAAAGTTCATTTCCTGCAGTGTTAAGAGTAATTTTTCAAGATTTTGGGTTGAAATTTCGATCCAAAAATCAACATCTGCCGAATGGCGCTGATATCCATGAAAATTAACGGCACCGCCTCCAACCAGAATCATTTTCACCTGGTTTTTGCATGCCGTTTCTATAAACTGTTCAAGCCTTTCCGGAAAGTTCTGAACTAAATTCATTCAACTATAAAATTATTTTTACGTCGGTTTGGGTGTGGCTCATCTTTTGCAAAATATTGTAATTCCGCGCAAAGCTGAAAAAAGAACAACAACCGCTCGTGACCTGTTCTTTCAAGCGCTTCCCGAATTCTCCTTTCGTTGCTTTCTTCCTTGGTTTCAAACCTGAGTGTCTGTTCCATCTCAATCGTTTTCCTTTCGTTTTCAAATATCGGAAATCGAAGGGAATTAAAATAACTATATTCGTGTAAATTTTAATGAGAATGATTTTTGTAACAGGAGGTACAGGATTGGTAGGGGCGCATTTGCTGTTTGAACTCACATCGGCAGGCAACCGGGTGAAAGCGTTGAAACGCAAAACCAGCAATATACAGCAGGTATTAAAAACATTTTCATATTATTCTGAAACTCCAAAGGAACTTTTTAACCGGATTGAATGGGTTGATGGCGACATTCTGGATTACTTTGTACTTGAAAAAATATTAGAGGACGTCACCGAAATTTATCATTGTGCTGCCATCGTTTCTTTTAATCCAAAAGAACGGCAGAAAATGATTGCCAGCAATGTTGAAGGCACTTCGAACCTGGTAAACGCAGCACTTGAAAACGGGGTGAAAAAGATCTGTCATGTCAGTTCAATTGCAGCTCTGGGAAGGCTCGACGACCAACAATTAATTACTGAAGAAACCAACTGGGTTCCTTCGAAAAAAATATCGGGATATTCTGAAAGTAAATTCTTTTCAGAAGTTGAAATCTGGCGCGGAATTGAAGAAGGTTTGGATGCAGTGATAGTTAATCCGTCGATTATTTTTGGGCCTGCAAATTGGGAAACCGGCAGTGCTAAAATGTTTAAAACCGTATGGGGTGGAATGAAATTTTACACCAAAGGTATTACAGGTTTTGTCGATGTTAAGGATGTTGTGCGCGCTATGATTTTATTAATGAATGAGGAAAATTTTGAAGCTGCAAAAAACCAACGCTTCCTGTTAACTTCCGAAAATTTAAGTTTTCAAAATGTTCTCTGCCAAATTGCAGATGCGTTGGGCAAAGCCCGGCCACAAATTTATGCTTCAGGTATAATTTTGGAACTAGGGTGGAGATTGATTAAATTTGTTAGTCTTATTAACCGAAAACAACCCTTGATAACACGGGAATCGGTTGCCACTTCAAAGGCCAAAAATAATTACGATGGAAGCAAAATTATAAAGCAGTTTAATTTCAAATATCTAACAGTTTCTGATTCGATAAAACAAACTTCTGGTTTTTTAAAAAGCGATATGAATCAAAACATTATCTAAAAACTGTGTTCTTTTTACATTTCAATCCTTTTTGGAGTCGGGCTTTTCTTTCTTATCCTTGAAAAATAAGCAACGGTGTGTGCGTATGGAAAATCATTCGCTTTGCCAGGCTCGGATTAAACAACCGCGTTATCATGTTGCGTTTATGTGTTGTTAACGATATTAAATCTATTTTTTCATCCTGAATGTATTTTTCCAGTGATTCCAGAATATCTCTTCCAACAATCAAATGGCATTGAAATTCAAAGCCTTTGTATTTTTCGTGAAGCACATCCTTCATTCCTTCCAAACGCGCCATATCCCAGCCATCACCGTGTGGCTGACCAACATGTACGCATTTCAGTTTAATGTTGAAAGGTTTCAACATCAGCATCAGTTTGTCCAACGTAGCAAAATCTTTCTCATCGAAATTGGTAGCATACAAAATATTGGAAAAATGGTTTAGCGTTTCTTCTGATGTTTCTTCAGGAACAATCATCACCGGCATTGTTGCATTATACATAATATCGGCAGCGATACTTCCAAGCGTTCCGTATGGGGCGTTTTTACCGCCGCTACCCATTACAATCAGCCGCGAATGATATTTCTGGGCAAATGCCAGAATATCATCTTCAGGATAGCCTGATTTGATAATGTACTCAGGTGCTACTGATTTCCATTTATCCTGACCAATTTCTTTTGATAATTTTGTTACAAATTTCTGAAACTCCTTGTTCGCGTTTTCTTCGGAATATTCCATTTTGGCCAGCAAGGAAGAGTCGTAAGCATAAATGTCGCTAAACGGAATTGAATGAATCACAGGATTAATATAACAATGAATCAGAATTAGCTTTGTATGTAACTGGCCTGCAATGTTTACGGCCATTTTACAGGCTTTCTCGCTTTGCAGGGAAAAATCGACAGGAACTAAAATATGCTGCTCTTTTTTATCCGATTTCGATTCTTCAATAAAAGGTTTAACGCCAAGCATATCCTCCAGTATAGGTATTGCTTTTTCAATATCCTTTTCAAGAATTTTTACGCGCACAGTTGACGCAACAGCGCCTTCAATTAAATTGATTTCTTCCAGATCGCAATCAATATTTTCTGCCTCTAAACGCATTTTTAAAATTTGCGCTTTGGAATAGGGCAGTGTTACAATTGTGATTAAATTTTCTTCCATGGCGGTATGTTTTTAGTTGATCATTATTTACAATATATTTATTCGGGTTTGGTAAAAATAGGTTTCAAATAATTAGCATAAAAAAGAGACTGCCTTTTTAGACAGCCTCATTTTTGGTTCAATGTTTTAATTTTCTTAAAGCAAACTAAAGTTTGTTTTAAATTTTAGAAGTAAAAGGGCGACTGATTTTGCAGATTACTTCAGGTATTATTTTCTGTATATTACTTTTCCAAAGCGAACTTCATTATTTAAAGTTAATTTATACATCAATATCTGGCTTGATAAACCAACCGGGACAAACTCAAATCTTATTGATCCTCCGGAAATGATTTGTCCTTTGTTCAAACTTTCGATTTTAGAACCATTTGCGTTGAATATCTCAAGCGAAACACCTGAATTTTCAGGCGATTTTACTTCGAAAAACAACCTGTCAGAGAATGGATTTGGATAGACTTTTACAACAGAGTTCTCTGCCTCAGTTCCTTCTGGAATAATTTCAGCCGATTTCTTATTATTCTTGACTTTAACAGTTAAATCTATTGGCAACTGTGTTGAATTGCCTGACATATCCATTGCTGTCAACAAAATAATATCCTTTGTCGGGCCGGTATAAACCATCCCCGGTGCAGGATTTTGAATATAATAAACTTCGCTGCAATTGTCGGTGGCTGGAAATTGCAATGATAAATCCGGTAAAACATAAGTCTCGGTTGGTTTAATATCAGCACGAATATTTGTTAAACCTTTTTCAAATACCGGGCCTGTTAAATCAGCTACAGTAACAGATGAATTGCACGCTGCAGATTCACCGTCTTTATCGGTAACAGTAATCACAGTTTGAACCGGAATACCAACATCGGAACATGAAAAACTGTTGGGTGATGCGCTGATTGATAATTGATTCAGAAAGTCGCTGTCATCGGTAGTACCACCTGCAAGATTTAGAAGGTCTTTCTTGGTTAAAATGTATTCGCCTGTTTTGTCCAAAACTACTGTAATGTTTTTGCAAACTGCCACGGGAGGCTCATTTCCGTTGTTAATTTCAATAGTTACAAAGTCGGGTTCCGAATCCAGATAACCATCATTAACCACAAGTGAAAATATTAAATCTGTAACGATTTTTACTTTAGGCGTTGTAAATGTTGGCTTTGCATCGGTATTTGAACTCAAAATTATATCTGGCGGCGCAGTCCAAAGGTATGTTAGGGCATCGCCGTCCGGGTCAGAAGAAGCTGAACCATCCAATGTTACGATTGACTTTTCATATACAGATTGGTCGGCTCCGGCATTGGCAGTAGGTATTTTATTGACCTGCAGCACCGTTACTCTAACTTCATCTTCCTGAGAATCAGTCTGCCCATCGTTTACCACAAGCTTGAAGGAATATTGCGTATCGGCACTTACTTCGGGTGCGGTAAAAGTAGGATTTACAACAAATTCCGAACTAAGAACAATTCCCGGTACGGTAGTCCATTTGTAGGTTATGGCATCCCCTTCGCGATCGGATGAAGCCGAACCATCGAGTGTTGCAGTGGCGCCTTCATTTACTGTTTGGTCAGGACCTGCATTGGCTACAGGGCTTTCATTTACCAAAAGTAAATCAGCAGCACCAATCAGCGAAACATTGTCAATATAAACCACATCAGAAGATTGGGCCAACATAAACA
>DATITY010000630.1:0-2315 GCA_035467235.1 Draconibacterium sp.
TGAATTTATTGTCGGCATAAATCAGGTTGCCGTAAGGAGCCTTTATTTTAGACGCAACTTTTCCGTTTGCCGGATCGAGTTGATTCAGATTTTTGTTTTCGGTGGTTACGAACAGTTTGCCGTTAATTACAATAAAACCGCCAAAACTGTTGCGTACCTGCGGATTTGCCCACACTTCCTTCACGCTTTTCCCGTCGGCGGCCAGTTCCAGTTTTATAGCGCCGTTGCCGTTTTCATCGCCTGAAACCCAGTACAGGTATGGCGCTTCGTAAACCGGTGTGTTCACGTGGTCGCCGTCGTATTTATATGCAACCTTATATTTCCAGAGCAGCTCACCGTTTTTGCAATCCACTCCAAAAATCCAGTGCCGCGAAACAGAAACATAAATCTGTCTTGCCGGAAGTTTTATCAAAATGGGCGAACAGAAATGGGTTGTATCGCCCAATGCTTTTTCTGTCCAAACGGTTTTGCCCGTTAAACGGTCGAGTGCGGCAATGTTTGTAGCTGAACCTCCGGGAAAGCAATACAGATTTTTATCGTCGTTAACAAAGGATTCTGCGTAACCAAATTCATTCAGATAGCCTTTCAGGTCTTTCACCATGTCAACAGCCCATTTTTCTTTTCCGTTGGCAACATCAAAACATGCCATCCGACCCAATCCAGAAGAGGCATAAACCAAATCGCCAACAACAGTGGGAGTGGAGCGTGCCCCGGGGAAGTTGGCAGAGTATCCCTCACCGGTAAATTCTTTTCCGTTGGGCGATTTCCACAGCAGTTTCCCTTTCAAATCGAAACAGAAAAGGTAGCTGTCAGCGCCAACAACACCATTTACAAATAGTTTGTCAGCGGTTACACTTGGAGCGGCAAATCCGGCTCCCAGTGTTTCGGTTACCCACAGCAACTGTGGACCTTTTTCAGGCCATTGTTTCAGTAACTGTGTTTCGTTGTATTTTCCGTCACGGTTGGGACCGCGCCACTGGTAAAAGGTTTGTGCGATTGCCTGTGTAAAAAGGGATACAAGAATAATTGTTGTCGTAATGGTTAGTAATCTTTTCATGGTTAAAGTAATTTTTTGATAAAAATAGGAAAAAGAATTAATCCCGGAGGGATTAAATGTGGGTAGCAGAACATGAAAATTGAAAAATTTTGTCCCATCCGGGACAAAACCCGCTTGTCGGATTACCTGTTTTCTACCCATATCGCGTGCCGACGGCATATTCAAATGCTCAATGAATCTATGTGCCCGCTCAGTGTAACTTTTGAAAAACCAAATTTCATGAAGTTTTAATAGGGGAAAACAAGCACTTTAAGTAAATTCCCGCACCGCCTCAAACATAGCAACTACATTTTCAGGCGGAACATCTGGCATAATGTTGTGCACCTGGTTAAAAACAAAACCACCCTCTTTGTTGAAGATTTCGATATTTCGTTTTACATGTTCCTTTACCTGTTGCGGAGTAGCATTGTTAAGTATGGTTTTGGTGTCGCAGCCGCCGCCCCAGAAAGTGATATCGTTTCCAAATTCGCGTTTCAGCCTTTCGGGCTCCATATTGATGGCGCTGATTTGCACCGGATTCAGCACTTCGAAACCTGCCTCAATCAGTTCGGGAATAAGTTCGTAAATGCCACCGCAACAGTGCAGCATGGTGTGTGCGGAGGAGTTTTTCTTTACAAAATCGCACAGTTGGGTATGCCGCGGTTTGAAGAATTCGCGGTAAGTTTCAACATCGAAAAACGGGCCTGTGTTAGTGCCCAGGTCGTCACCAAATTTCAGGATATCAACCACATCGCCAACAGCATCACACACCTTTGATAAAGCACTGAGATGGCGTTCCATTAAGGCGTCAAGAAATTCGTGCACTTTTTCCGGGTCAAGATAGAGGTCCATCAGAAAATTATCGATTCTCCGCAGGAAACTCCCATTTTCGAAAAGGTTGCAGCCCACACTCAGCAACAATGCTTTGTCGGTTTTGGAGCGGAGTTCAATTGTTTTTTCCCTGTACAATTTCCAAAAATCCTTCTCGTTCAGCCCGTCGAAGGGTGTGAATCCGAAACCACCCCACACCGTTCGTGCCATATCGTTGCCCATTTTGCTGAAATCGGCAGGGTAGCCATCTATCCATGGAAATATCTGCTGATCGAAAAATGTAGCGCCAACCGGCATTTTGCCAACAATTTCACCGGTTGTTCCTGAAGCCAGCCACGAGCCATCGGGCTGTTTTTCAGGTTTGAACCAGTGCGGATATTGGGCAGGATAACCATCGAGCAGTTCGATTTGGTGCCAGAATCCGGGTGTCTGATTAAAATGGCGACGC
>DATITY010000631.1:0-16273 GCA_035467235.1 Draconibacterium sp.
TTTGTTTTCTGTTTTTGTTTTCTATTTCTGTTTTTCTCTGACGATGTATTGTTTCTGTTTTCTGTATCGGTTTTATAAATCGAAAGAGAAATGTTTTTGTTTTTTCAACTTTAAGACGCTGCTTGTTTTCAAATGTTACAATTTGTAAAGAACTTTTTTAAATCTGCTACTATCAATTACCTTGTTATTGGTATTGCAAATATATGTATTTATTTCAGTACTATGCAACACAAAGTACTAATTTTTTTTTAAAAATTTGAAAATAATTTTTATAGTACTGATTTTATGAGCGTTACGATTGACTATTTTTTGTAAAAAATTTTTAATTCAGATTAAAAATCAGAAAAAATGCAAATATTGGCGAATTGAATTATTAAAATGAATGCAAATATTTATTTCGTTTGTGACAAAACAGATTGGATTAACCCACAAAAAAAAGGCTGCCCTTTTTCCGGACAGCCTTAGTTTAAGAATATTTTTGAAATCAGAATTTGAATTTAACTCCTAACATCATACTCCATGTTGAACCTGTACTTACATCATCAACAAACTTAGCGTTACTGTTAAAAGCATCAATACTTGCAGCATTTAACTGGTAAACGGCAGCACCGTTTTGAAATCCTGCGGTTTTAATCAATTGAATATTGTCGTATCCGTTGGTAATTCCAAAAGTTTTATAACTACCCCAATCACTATTGAGTAAGTTACCTACGTTAAGAATATCTAACGTAATTTCAAGGGTACCTCTTCTCGATTCACCAATACCTGTAAAAATTTCCTGTGCAAATTTGAAATCAATATTGTTGTACCATGGCTCTAATTTGCCAAATCTTTCAGCATACTTTCCTTTGTTGGCACTTAAATATGAATCGCTTTCAAGATAATTCCAGAATGCATCAAGTTGTTCCTGGGCAGTAATAGGAGCACTTCCGGTAATGTCAATAAAAGTGATGTCGCTTTTGTCTTTCGGAATATACATCAGATCGGAAGTATTACCATCGCCATTCATGTCGTTTTGGTATGTATATGACATACGTCCCTGATTATATCCAACATAGAACAAAGAAAAAGTTGAAGCAAGATGTTTAACATATTCGATACGATACGAAACAGAACCAATCAAACGGTGAGGAACGGTAAAGCCTGAGTAACTTAATCCCGGGTTGTTCAGACTGTTAACTGCTGTATTGCTCGACCACGCAGAGTTCGCAGATGAACCCGGGTTCGTTGTCAAGTCTTTTGCCCCGCTATAAGTATAAGCAACAGTTCCCATCAAACCTTTGGTAAATTTTTTGGTTATCTGTGCCATAAGAGAATATTGATAACCTTCATCGGTATTTTCCAAAACCATGGCATTTGAAATGCCACTGTTTATACGATTGGTTTTTTTGGCAGCTGAATATGCCATAAATCCGGTAGCAGGAATGTTGTTATACCAAGAACTACGGTTATCGGTACCACTAAAATTACCTAACGGTGCAGATTCATTGACATTATTCTGTACAATAGCCTGATAATCCTGAGAATACATTCCCTCTACCGTAAAGGTTAAGTTCCATGGTAATTCAACATCGTAACCAATAGTAGATCTCCATACTTTTGGAAGTACAAATTCAGGAGAAACAACATTGATAGTTCCGGGTGCCTTTTCGGCGGGAGTACTTGGAAATAAATCGGTATGATTAGCCATCTGTGTTTTGTAATCCTCTTCAAATTTAAATCCAGCTAAAGTTGCTGTATTTGTAATTTCCACCGTGTTTTGAATTACCCCTGAGTTGGTAGGTTGGTTTGTGTACCAAACAAAAGGCAGATATCCTGAGAAGAATCCTGTTCCCCAACGAAAAGTCATTGAATTATCGCCTTTAATGTCCCAGTTAAATCCAAAACGTGGTTGAACATCTATTTTTGGCTCAGGCCATTGTGAAACATCAATTTTCTGACCATCAGCAAAAGTTAAATCAAGAATCGCCTTGTTGCCTACCGGATCATCGAAATAAAATGGCCTTTCAAAGCGGAAGCCTCCGGTAAGGGTTATGTTTTCGCTTACAGCAAACTCATCCTGAATATAAATGGCTCCTTTTCCAAAAGTTAATTCCGCGCCCGGTGCTTCAACATTATTATATCCATAAGTTAAACCGAAAGCTATAGGTGCTTTATCCTGCATAAAGTCTTCCATAGAAGCATAGCGGTAGTAACTAAGTGCATAACGGAGATATGAGTTCATAAAATACATACGGTCGAACGAAATACCCGCTGTTACCATGTGATTACCCAGGTTGAAAGTTACATTGTCGGTAAAATTCAAGGTATTGTTTATAACATCGTTGTTGTATGTGAACAGTTCGTAACCAAGGCTCATGTATTGATCTTTATCTTTATATATGTCAACAAACGGGAAAAAATCGCTGTTACTTCCCCGTGTATCCTGAATGTGAGTATAACTCGCAAGAAACTTATTTGAAATAATATCACTGAATTTACTGTTTAACTCACCTGTAAACGAACGAACATAGTTTGTAAAGTTGTAATTTGAATTATAGAAAGACATTGATTTCAATCCAATGCGGGCAGAACCTCTTGGATTTGGTGCGCTGTTGGAGTTAACAGGCTGATCGTTGGTAGATTTTACATCATTGTACCGGAATGTAAATTTGTGATTTTGATTGATATTCCAATCCAAACGAGCCATTATTTTATAGTTTTCACTGGCAAAACTTCCAAAATCCTGATATGCCCCGGGATTGTAATTGTAGTTATTTATCAAAAAATCACTTACCGTCTTCATATCGGCCGTTGTGGTTCTCGAAATCTTTTTCTCAGCATTCGCATCAGATCCATCGGTCTTACTTGCGCTCCATTCAATTCCCGGATATTCCCTGCTTTCAATTTCCCCATTTACAAATATGAAAAGCTTATCTTTTATAATCGGGGCACCAATACTAATTCCATAAGTGGATTGTGAACTTGTTCGCGCATTGGGAACAATATTTTCACCAACCTTTTCTCCAGTAAAGTTTTCCGGACGTTGATAAGTATATGCCGAAACCTTTAACTTGTTATCACCACTTTTAGTAATGGCATTGATACTGGCACCGGTAAAATTCGATACACGAATATCAAATGGAGATACATTGACCGAGATTGCATCAATTGCATCAAGCGAAATGGGCTGTGCATCCCCCCCTGGAAGGTTTTTCGAACTTAATCCAAAGTTGTTGTTGAAAGCGGCACCGTCAATAGTGATATTATTGTAACGGCCATCACGTCCGGCAAAGCTGTTTCCTCCTCCTGCATAGGGCGAGAGACGGGTAAAGTCGTTGATACTGCGTGATATGGTGGGCAATGCCTGAATTTGCCTTGATGTAACATTGGTTCTGGTACCGGTTTTTTCAACCGCTCTGGCAGCAGTTATTACCACTTCTCCAAGTGCAATGTCCGATTCTTTTAGAACAGAATTAAGCGTAAAATTGTCTCCAAGATTTAATGTTAAGTCAGTCACGGAAGAAGTTGCGTATCCCACAAAAGAGATATCTACCTTATATGGTCCACCGGGACGCATGCCCTGCAGATTAAACCGTCCTTCACTATTTGTAACTGTTCCGTACTGTGTACCTGAAGGTTGATGAACAGCTACAACCGTTGCACCTGGAAGCATTTCTCCATTGGTATCAGCAACTGTGCCACTCACCCCCGATGTTGTCACCTGCGAGTAAACGGTAATTCCTGTCAGGAAAACCATCAAAAACGACAAAAAAAGTTTCTTCATTTTCTTCATAGCATTATTTTAAAAATTAGTTTGTAAAAAGTATATTTTAGTTTTTTTAACATTGACAATTGACATTAAAGGATTATTAAATTATAAATACATTGCCCATTCAATCCGGCTCTGTAAACTGTTTAACGAAATTATTATAATACGTTGAAAACTTGTTAGTTGAAATTGATTCTTAAAAGCGTTTAAAAATAGTATTTCAGCCCTAAATAAATCAAGACATTTGTTTCTTTCCTGATAAAAATATTAACAGTTAAACAAGACTCATATGTCTGATTTATAATTTGTTAATGATTATTATGGTTGTTATTAACATTTAATGTGGAAAACTAAAACATCGAAATTGTTTAATGAAAATTCAATAACGGAAGTTCAGGCGTTTATAATCTCGCAATAATATTCGTCTTTCAGTATGCAAAAATACCTCCACAAACAATTCAGACAAAAAACGGTTTTTTTGCAAATGAATTTTTATTTTTGCCGACTGTTTCGAAGGTGAATATGACGAAAAATAAAAATGGAGCAACTACAGATTGATAAAATGTTGGACGAGAAAGGGTTTATTGACGAACCCATTGATCCAAAATTAAAACTGGTGGAAGAAATCAACCGCCTGAAAAAAGAGAAAAACGCGGTTATTTTAAGCCATTTTTATGTTGAAGGTGATTTGCAGGACATTGCCGATTATGTTGGCGACAGTCTTGGTTTGGCACAGGCCGCTGCAAGTACCAGCGCTGATTTGATTGTTTTTGTGGGTGTTCATTTTATGGCCGAAACCGCCAAAATAATTAATCCAGGCAAAAAAGTAATTCTCCCCGATTTAAAAGCCGGCTGCTCACTTGCCGATTCGGCTCCTGCCGGTAAATTTGCAGCTTTTAAAGCACAGTACCCTGACCACAAAGTGATTACATATATTAATGCAACTGCCGATTTGAAAACAATGTCTGATATTGTTTGTACATCGGCGAACGCTAAAATGATTGTAGAAAGTTTTCCAAAGGAGCAGAAACTGATTTTTGCCCCCGATAAAAACCTCGGAAATTACATTAACAGTATCACAGGCCGCGAAATGGTTTTGTGGGATGGCGCTTGTATGGTTCATGAAAAATATTCCGTTGAAAAAATTATTGATTTAATCGACGAACACCCTGATGCCGAATTTATTGCCCACCCCGAATGTGAGAAACCCGTGCTGCTTTTGGCAAAATTTATTGGGTCAACCACGGCACTTCTGAATTACGTGCAAAAAAGCAAGGCTAAAAAATTTATTGTGGCAACCGAAAGCGGAATTCTGCATCAGATGATTAAGGCCTGTCCCGACAAGATTTTCATCCCCGCACCGTCAGTTGACTCAACCTGTGGATGCAACGACTGTTCGTACATGAAACTAAACAGCCTGCAGAAATTGTATATTTGTCTGAAACACGAATTACCTGAAATTATTTTACCTGCTGACGTGATCGAAAAAGCTCAATTGCCGATTCAACGGATGCTGGAGATTTCAAAATAACATTGTTCGGTTTGATGATTTAACATTTAATTATTTGATATAGGCACAGTTACAGAATTTGTACCCTTAATATTTTCAACGAGTAAATTTTGTTTTGAGATTTCAATTGCTCTGATTAAAGTATTGTCAATTTTTTCAATTATCGGATAAAAACCTTCTTCCCCAATAATATTGCGGGCTATATAAGCTTTCAACTGTGTTTTAATAATTAATGATGAAGTTTTCAATCCAACATTGTCACGCGGAATCCCTTTTTCGGAAGCATATTTTACAAAATCCTCAAGTATATTTTTCTTTTCAAGATATTCGTCAAATTCAATGGCTTTAGTAAAGTTTGAAAGTATTTTCCGATGTTCATCGGCATAATTGTATGCAAACGTGTATATAAGTCCTTTCCTGTAAATGGCGTTAAAATATTCCGAATTCCCGGAAGTATCAACAGGTACAAAAAAGTCGGGCATAATACCGCCACCTCCATAAACTATTCTTCCACCTTTTGTTGTGTATTTTAACGAGTCCGCAAAATGAACGCTATCGGCCACCAACTGTTCCATGCTATGAAAGCGTTCGTAAATTTTGTTATAATACTTGTCGTTCCCTTCTTCGTATGAACTCTGTATGCAACGACCGCTGGGTGTATAAAAACGGGCAACAGTCAAGCGCAGCGCCGATCCATCGGTTAATGGAATCTGCTCCTGTACCAGTCCTTTTCCAAACGATCGCCGGCCAATCACAATTCCGCGGTCGTTATCCTGAATTGCCCCTGCAAAAATTTCGCTTGCCGATGCGGAAAATTCATCAATCATTACATAAACCTTAATGGCTTTCCATGTGTTGTTTCCCGATGCATTGTACGTTTTTCGGGGTTGATTCACTCCTTCGGTATATAGAATAGGTTCGTCTTTTGCCAAAAACTCATCAACCATTTGCAATACTGTAACCAGCGAACCACCGGGATTTTGTCTTAAGTCGATAATCACTTTTTTAGCGCCGGAGTCACTTAATTTTTCCATGCCTTCCATAAATTCCTTGTAGGTTTTATTGGCAAAACGGCTAATTTTTATGAAACCTGTTTCGGCATCAATCATGTACGAAACGTCAATGCTGTTGATTGGAATATCGCCGCGGGTAATTTCAAAATCAAGTTCATTACCATACCCTTTTCGGATAACTCCAACTTCTACTTTTGTATCTTTCTCACCCCGAAGCAGATTCAAAACAGTGGCATTAACCACGTTAACTCCTGCAATAATCGAATCGTTTACTTTAACAATGCGGTCACCAGGCATAATTCCAACTTTGCTCGAAGGTCCGCCAGATATTACTTCAATTACCCTAACAGTGTCTTCCATTATCGAAAACTGCACGCCAATGCCAGAAAATTTTCCGGTCATTTCTTCCTGCACTTCTTTCATGTCACTTGGCGGTATGTAAGTGGTATGCGGATCGAGATTTTTCAACATCTCAGGAATGGTTTTTTCAATTATGCTGGCCGTATTTACACTATCAACATATCCTTGTTCTATTAATTGAAGTATGGTTGAGATTTTATTTGAACTTCCTGCATTTAATCCTGCAAATCCGGTTTGACTGTTACGGTTTAACAGATTGCCAATTAAAATTCCCGCTGCAACCGAAACTGCTATTAAAAGTGGAATTAAAAGTGTTATTTTTTTATTCATTTGATTTTGAATTAAAGGTTACCGGGTTCAACTTGCTCAACATCAATATTTGCCCGTTTTAAAAGATTGATTCCATCTTCCAAACGATAACTTTCGGTAAAAACCACGCGTTTGATTCCGGCCTGAATTATAAGTTTCGAACATTCGATACAAGGAGAAGAAGTAACGTAAAGCGTAGCTCCCAAGCTGCTGTTTCCCGATTTTGCAACTTTTGTAATTGCATTTGCTTCGGCATGTAAAACGTATGTTTTGGTCTTATTTTCTTCGTCTTCACACTCATTTTCAAATCCCGAGGGTGTGCCGTTGTAGCCATCAGAAATAATCATTTTATCTTTCACCAAAAGCGCTCCCACTTTCCGCCTTTTGCAATATGAATTCTGCGCCCATATATCGGCCATTTTTAAATAACGCTGGTCGAGGATTTGCTGTTTCTTGTTTGTCATTCTCAATTTTTAAAATAGGTACACCGCTCATAAAAAAGATTACAAATGTAACACTGAATTGTTCAATCTGAGGAAACCGCCGATGAAAGCCTGCACTTTTAACAAACATTAATTCTACCAACAAAAAACGCCGCTAATTGCGGCGCTTATGGTATATATTACTTTCTGCTTATTGCTTGATTAACAACCAAAGGTCGGAGTATTTCGGAAATGCCTGTCTGATTTCAGTAACCCTTGAACGGGCTTCGGCTTCACCTTTATACGAATTCACACAAACCCTGTAATATCCGGTTTCGCTATGCAGAATAATTGGAGTGAATCCTTCATTTAATAATGTTTCGCGAAAGTTTTTTGCATTATCCAATTGCCCAAAAGAACCAAGGATAACAAAATAAGTATTTGCTTCATTGCCGGTTTTATCAGCAGCTTCTGTAAACGTAACTGATTCTTTACGGAGAGAAACCGATTTATCTTCTGTTGCAGCCGGTTTGGCAGTTTCTGTAGTTTCAGGAACTGTAAAAACTTTTGGTTGTGCTTCAGGCGGTGTGTATTTTACCTCTGGCTGTTTTTTTGAAGTTTTACATGCCGAAAAAGCCATTACAATCAGGATTACAAAAAACATTATTCGTTTCATACTTATATTATTTACAATTTAATGCCGCTAAAATAGACAAAAGAGATAACACAATTACTTTTATGAAGTGTAAGTTTTGCACAACCAGTTGTTTGCAACTAACGAATTTTATTATTTGCCGGGATAAAATGGTTTTAAAAACATTCGAAATGTTCGAAAACAAAACATTAACAGAATCGTAAACAGGAAAAATTAAAAAGCATTTTATGAAAAGCTGGCCTACAAACGACAACACACGTGAAGCACAATTTGCCGGGCAATTTTACCCGGGAAATAAAACTGAACTGACAAATCAACTTATTGAATTTTTTGAACAGGCAAAAAATCTGACAACTATTCAAACCAGGAACAAACCGTTGCAGGCGTTAATTGTTCCTCACGCCGGATATGTTTTCAGTGGAAAGGTTGCTGCTGCGGCATTTCATCAGATTCCGGAAAATGCAGTTTACACACGCGTTTTTGTGCTGGCCTCCAGTCACCGGTATTCATTTAACGGCGCAGCAGTGTTATGCAATGGAAACTACAAAACCCTTTTGGGCGAAATAAAAGTTGATACCCAACTTTCAAAAGAACTAGTTAAAATTTCTGATTTGTTTATTGAACACCCTGATGCACACGAAAATGAGCACAGTCTCGAAGTTCAGCTCCCTTTTTTACAGCATAAACTTGGAAACAACTTTTTGCTGGTACCCATTATTTTGGGAACACACGAACCTGAAATTTGTAAGAAAATTGCTCAGAAATTAAAACTCTGGTTTACGGATGAAAATCTTTGGGTGATAAGTTCCGATTTCTCACATTACCCGGAATACGATAATGCATACAAAGTTGACGAATTAACAGCCACGGCTATTTGCAGCAATCAACCCGAAAAACTGCAATCGGTTTTAAAAGAAAACAAAAAACTGCAAATCGGTAACCTCGCAACTTCACTCTGTGGCTGGACTTCGGTACTTACGCTGCTCAATATCACCGAAAAACAGGATTATATCTACGAAAAAATACTGTATCAAAATTCGGGTGATGCGAAAATATACGGAAGCAAAAACCGTGTTGTAGGTTATTGGGCAATAGCTGTTTACCGACAAAAGAAAACTTTCAGTATCTCCCAGGAAGAAAGAAAAGAGTTACTGGAAAAAGCACGAAATTCGATTACGACTTTTGTAAATAACGGGAAGGAAAGCAAGCCAGTCCCTCCATTTTCTTCGGGGATTTTGAACGATATTATGGGTGCATTTGTAAGCATTTATGTAAATGGAAAATTACGCGGTTGCATCGGAGGTTTTGCACAGGAAAAATCCCTGAACGACGTTGTTCAGCACATGGCAGTTTCTGCTTCGTGCGACAGAAGATTTACTGCTGTTCAACCTGAAGAACTGGAAAATATGGAGCTGGAAATTTCGGTGCTTTCACCATTAAAAAAAATCGAATCCATTAATGAAATCGAGCTGGGCAAACACGGGATTTACATTAAAAAGGACATCAGTTCAGGAACATTCCTGCCACAGGTTGCAACAAAAACAGGATGGAACCTGGAAGAATTTTTAGGACATTGTTCACGCGATAAAGCCGGAATTGGCTGGGACGGTTGGAAAACAGCAGATATTTTCACTTACGAAGCAGTCGTTTTCAGGGAACAACAGCCGTCTATTTAAAAACTTCCCGCAAAACATTTAACGATTTTATTTCACCCAAATCATCAAAATGCAGTTGATAATAATCGATTAACACAGATATTAAAGTGTCGCGCATTTTTCGGGAAATTTCAATTCCGCTGATTTCATTGATTTTTAATGTTGACAATTGCGTCAAATATTCTGTAGCTTCCTTATTTGCATAAAACGGGTGTGAAGGTTCAAAATGAACCACCGCGCCTTTCTTAATATCGAACCAGCCTTCAAAACCCACCCTGCCTGTATCGGGCAGAAAACCAAGATATTCAGTCAACCGGAACAAAAACCAGATATGAAAATTGGATGAACCGGTTTCCATTAAATCGAAATACAACAGCGAGTTTTTTATAAAATCATACATTTCAGGGTAGCTTTCCTGCTCGTTTATTGATTTATACAAAACTTCGGCAAGAAAAATGGCAGTTGCAGACTTTGTAATTTCGAATGGGATATTCTGATAAACATGATTGCTCCTGAGTTCTTTAATCCGGTGCAGTTCGCGGGTTTGCTTTTGGTACGCAACCAAATCAACAAGAAAAAGGGGCTGCAGAAAACTTACCTTATTTTGCGATTTTTTACTCCGCGCCGCGTTAACAATATAACTTTGCCTGCCAAAATCGCGGGTATATATGGTTACGATAACACTGCTTTCGCCGTATTTTATGAAGTGTAAAACTATTCCCTCAGTGGTAACCAGCATTACTAATTTATAAACAGCAACTTTGTAATATGTGTTTCTTCGCCAAATTCGTCGTTGCAAAAAACGAGGTAAACTCCGGTTTTAACTCTCCGGCCATTTAAATTTGTTCCGTCCCAAACCGCCTGGCCTCCGAGTGAAGTGGTTCTGAAAACCAGGTTTCCCGCAATGTCGGTAATTTTTACTTCCGAGTTCTCAATCAGGTTGGTAATGGTAACTGGTCCATCGTACGTTTCACGCACAGGATTTGGATAAACATAAACACTGTCGTAAGTCGCTTTGCCTGCAATGGCTTCGCCCATATATGAAATCATCCCTTTTTCAGTTCCAATAAAAACCTCTCCGTTTTTCTGATTAATTGTTATTGAAGTAATATTATCTGAAAAAAGCGGACTGTCATTGGTTGTAAAATGTAAAATTTCTTCGGTGCCTGATTCTGAAACCAAATATACACCTGAATTTTTTGTACCCAGCCATTTGCGGTTGGCACCATCGACTGCAATGGCTGTAACTGTTTCGTTTTCAAGCAGCGGATGATACAAGCCATCTTCTAAATCGAGGCTGGGCTGAATGGCGTAAAAATCAGTGGATTCCCAAATCTGTTCTGGATTGTTATATACCGCAACACCTTTTGCGGTTCCAATCCAGATGGCTCCTGCATTATCTTCAGCAATGGAATAAATGTCATTCATGCGGTTATAAATCTCATTCTCGCCATTGTTGAAATAAGAGGTAACCAATAATCTTTTCTTTTTATCCCCGGTTTTATCCACAACATACATGTCGTGTCCGCTCAGAATAATAATCCATTTATCATCGTAACTGTTTACCAGTACCTGCCCAAGATTATAACGGTTGGCAACCTCGGGCAACGTATAAGACGCCCACTTTCCATCGGGCGACAAACTGTGCAGGTTTTGGGCAACTTCCGAATTGGTTATCCATAAATTTCCCTGCGAATCGAAATCCAGACCTGCAACACGTACATAAGGTTCATCAGGCTGCGTTGGCAAAGCCGATTGCAAGGGGCTGTTCTTGTTTGTAAACCGGTTCTGAAACTCATCGTTCTGGTATTCCAAAACACCACCTCCCCAACTTGCTACAAAAAAATGATCTGCTTTAAATGGATCTGCTGCTACTGAAAGAATATTAAAAAAACCATCCAACTCCGGATGATTGTTTTTAGTAAAATAATCCCATTGATCATTTCGAAATCGTTGAAACCTTGGAAGCTCCCAACCCTTTGTCCCACCGGGAGCAACCCATAAATCTTTGTCAAACTGGTTTAATGAGAAAACAAGGTTGTCAAAAGGACTATTAAGACGAATAGGTTCAAATTGATCTCCTGAAACTTTAACCATCGAGTTTGCAAAATCCGCAATCCAGATTATTCCATTGTCAGGCACTGCTACACTTCTGGGACTTATTGGAAATATATCATCGTCACTAAACTTGTAACGATTCAATTCTTTTACAATCTGATGGGTATTGTCAATCACAAATACCTTGTCACGGCTGGCAACAGACAAATATTCCCCATTACTCTGAATATCATATGAAAATCTGATTTGGGGCGAATAAGTTTCCCAGATATTCCCGTTTAATATGTACAATTGATCCTGATCCCATTGGTCGGGTGTATAGTTTGCAATCAACTTGCCTGCATGCATTGCCAGGTGATTAAATTTACCGGATGAATGCGGAATGTCCGTAATTTGATTCCAGTTTTGAAAATCGGCCAGATTTGTTCCTTCCAAAGCAGCTTTTAAGATTCCTTCGCTGGTAGCGGCATACAAATAAGTGCCATCCGTTTCCACATCGTTCACAGCCAATGCAGTTCCAGCTTCACCTATCAGGTATGTATCTTTTATCTCCTGCTTTTTCAGGTTAATAACCACAATTCCGAAACCGCATGATAAATATGCTTCATCGCCAATAAAACTAATGTTATTGATGGTTTTATCGTTTGTAAGCTGCTTTCGCTTAATGTCTGAAAGATTCACAACTTTAGTATTGAAAATGAGGTCGATATTGCTGCTGTTATATGCAACAACCAAAACATCGTTAGCCTGATTGTACGCAATGGTTTTAATGCCAAAGTCAGAAAGTTGCATGATTTCCGAAACCTTATTGACACTATTATCCTGTAAATCAGAATAAAACAACCCGCCGTTGGTAGCACAAAAAACCTTGTTGGTAGCTAATGCTATTTTGGTTGCTTCGGTATATGAAAGATAGTCTTTCCAGTTGCCCTGTTTTTGCTGTGCATTGCTTTCCATCAGCAGAAAAACTGAAAAAATCAGAAGTAAATATTTTAACATGAAATCAGGTTTTAATCTATTTTACATTTCTTAAATACGTTACCAGTTTTTCGACTGCCCTTCCACGATGACTGATTTTATTTTTGTCGGTTAAATTCATTTCGGCAAAAGTTTGCGAAAATCCTTCAGGTTGAAATATCGGGTCGTACCCAAAACCAGAACCACCTCTTTTTTCGTTAAGAATCTGGCCTTCAACCACACCTTCAAATTGTTTTTCAACACCGTTAATTACCAGTGAAATTACAGTTCTAAAACGTGCGTTGCGGTTTTTTATTTTAATGAGTTTATCAAGCACTTTATTCATATTTGCTTCGGCGCTTTTTTCGTCACCGGCGTAACGGGCCGAATATACTCCGGGCTCACCATCCAAACTTTCAATTTCCAAGCCTGTATCGTCGGCAAAGCAGTTGTACCCAAATTTATTATAGATGTAAAATGCTTTTTGGCTGGCATTTCCTTCCAATGTTTCCTGGTCTTCCGGAATTTCTTCATTGCAACCGATATCATTCAAACTTAACAGCCTGATCCTGTTTCCCAGAATAGCCTGTAATTCCTCTAATTTGTGTTTGTTGTTTGTTGCGAAAACGAGTTCCATTGTTTTTTTGGGCAAAAGTAAATAAAAAATGCAATCAGCTTTTGTCGGATTTAACTATGAACCGCTGTATTTTATTTTCAGGTTATCGATTTGAAATTTTGCTTTTCTAAGATTCCAGAAATAAATTTTGATGATATCACCTTCCTGTATTTCCGGTGCGATTTTAATTTCATATACTGCCCTGTTCCATTTATCGGGGAATTTTGCAAACTGACTGATATTTAAAGTCTGATAAACCTGCATTTTCCCGGTACGATCTGTTGTAAAAACAAGCAGCGCCTCAGCAAGTTGTTCTTCAATCATAAAATCGACAAGAATTGTGATTTTATTTTTAGTTATTAAATCGCTTCCTGCTTCAAATTCTACTGAAGTTCCAAACTCATCACTATCGTTATAGTAATAAGTATGGTTTCCGCTCACCGAATCAACTTTTATTCTTTGCTGATTTTGAATCCATTCTGGTGAACCATCGGGTTCGAAGGTGCGGATGATATTGAAGTTTTGTTCAGAAGCACCCTTTTCAAGCAGAATAAATCCGGAGTTATTCCTTTTTTCAAGTTCAATAACTTCAGGATAAAAAGAATACATCAGTTCGAATAATTCATCACCGATAATACCACCCTGCCAGGCAAAGGCAAAATACCTGCTTTCCGAATTCATCAAAAAAGAACTTAATTCAGCAACATTGGTTTTTTCGTTGATAAAACAGGTCGCGTCGGCAATCTCCGAATTAATAAGTTCTTTTTGCTGTGTGCTCAGCAGGATTCGGATGTCATTATTGTATTTCGATTTCCAATGTTCAAACTTTTCGGCAATCACAGGTGTTAGTCCCAGTTTGTTTTTATTGTATAAATACCGGTTTGTACCGCTAATTAAAATAAAGATTGAAATACCCGAAACCAAAGCAATAATTACCTTCTTTTTTCTGTGCGGATGACGAACGATGTAGTATTTAACAGAGAATGCCAATAATATCAGAAAGATAAGGGCAGTAAAACAGAAAGTATAAATTATGGCAACATTTGTATATTTAAATTCAACAGTATGCCCGCCGTTGGGAATAAGAACAGAAATATGAGTAAAATTGCTTTTTATCAAATCTGCTTCAAGTCCATCAATATATACTCTCCATCCTTTGAAATAATTTTGCTGATAGGTTAGTAGCTGTGGAAACTCTGTGTTTGTTTTTATTTCAATTTTTGAAGGTGAGAAATCTGTAATTTCAAGTTTATCATTTTTGCCTGAACGTAAATTTTTGCCTGATAATTTTTTCAAATCCGATGTTTGCAAAAAAATAGTATTCGTTTTAAAATCCTTAACGGAAATATCTTCCCTGAAATCATCGGAAAAATAAACAACCGCTTCTTTTTTTATGGCTTCCAGCAAATCGGGATGATTGTCGGAAAGAAACCTGTAGCCATCAGTTTTAAATGAAACCAGCCCGTCAAAAGTTACTTTCTTGGGGAAAACATTGTTGTTCATCCAGGTAAACTCGTTGGCAGCATTTCTGTCAGAGTTTTCGCCGATGGGATTTAATTCAGGTATCGGGAATCCTTTTGGCGACGATTTAAGATAATTGTAAAATTTAACAGGATTGGTCTTGCTGAGTACCGTGTAATTCGCACTTAATTGAGTGGAAATAATACCATCCGCAATAAAAAGGATAAGCAAAGCTGTGGCAAAATGTTTAACCGTTTTA
This sequence comes from Draconibacterium sp., assembly GCA_035467235.1. Taxonomy (GTDB): domain Bacteria; phylum Bacteroidota; class Bacteroidia; order Bacteroidales; family Prolixibacteraceae; genus Draconibacterium. Next base: position 15,027 of record DATITY010000631.1, read on the forward strand.
GTTTTCCAGGTTGTTAAAATCAGTATCAAAAGAAAAAAGATTTGGATAATCCCCTGTAAAATGATGTTATCGAAACGGGTAGCGTTAAAAAGCTCTTCAGTAAATTTTGATTCAGCATTGAAATATGCAAAGTGTTCGATGTGGCCGCTCGCCTGCCAAATCAAAAACAATAAAATTAAAATAATTGAACCTGAAATCAGCATTAAACGTTTTCTGTCGGGCGGGTTAAAACCGTTGTCTTTAAAGTTAATTCCGGTAAATGCCAAAAATCCAAAAATGGCGAAAGCCCTAAACATTCCCGGATACTGAAACCTGTTTAATAAAGGAGCAAATTTATACAGGAAACCTCTTACAAAAAACTCGTTGCCAAAAGAAGCCAGCAAAGCAAAAAGACCAAAAAACAGGATTAAATAAGATTCTTTGTGAATGGCTTTTTTTGTCAGTAAAAATACAAAAAGCACCAGGCTGATAATTCCCCAGTAACCGTTGGAAAATGATACATCGGTTTTAAAATATTGTGGATCGTTGCCTGCTGCCATTGGAACTAAAAAAGACAAAAGCGATTTTACCGAAAAAGGATGTTTTTGGACCAATTCAATGGGAAGCCCGTTAAATCGGCTTAAAAAAGGTGAAATCTGAAAATAGGCCAAAACCAGCGTTGAGCTGAAAAGGATTACAATAATTGCCAAAACAAAATGATAAAGGAAAAACTTTTTGATGTAGATTTTATCAATCCGGTTAACAACCGCGTACCAGATAAAAATGCCCAGCATAAAATAACCTGAAATAATTGTAATTGCCGGATAACTGCAGTAAATCATTAAAAACAACGCAAGCGACAAACGTACCAGGCTGGATTTGTTTATTTCCCTCACAAATTGAAAATAACAGGTTATTAAAAAGGGAATTAAAGCATACCCGCAAACAAATGCCACATGTTGCGAGTTTCCTATGGTAAAACCCGATAACATGTAGGCAACCGATAATCCAATCGAAATTTGATATGATGAATTAAACTGTTTCAGGAAATAGAAAAACGAAACTCCTGCAATAAAAATATAAGCCAAAAACACAAATTGTAAAGTAATATTTGAGTATCCAACCATATTTCCGATTATCCAGAATTCGGGGTTGAACACCGAAACCAGGTCGGCATAAATGGGAGTTCCGTATAACAAATATGGATTCCACAGTGGAAACTGATTGTTTAATACTGATTCAGTAAAAAAATACCTCGAAGGAAGAAA
>DATITY010000632.1:0-5428 GCA_035467235.1 Draconibacterium sp.
ACTTCTCCTGATATTTGTTTTGCTGTACTTCACATTTAATTCTGCAAAACAGTCCATCCTTATCTTTACAGCTGTTCCAATGTCAGCAATTGGAGGTGTATTAGCTCTTTGGATTCGTGGCATGAATTTCTCAATATCAGCCGGTGTCGGATTTATCGCATTGTTCGGGGTAGCTGTTCTAAACGGGATTGTCCTGATTGCTGAGTTTAACAGGCTTGAAAAAGAGGGTGTAACCGACATAACAGAGCGTGTTTTGAAAGGTCTTCAAACAAGGTTGCGTCCGGTAATTATGACCGCTGCCGTAGCATCTCTTGGTTTTCTGCCGATGGCTTTATCAACCTCGGCAGGTGCTGAAGTGCAGAAACCGTTGGCTACGGTAGTTATTGGAGGACTGATCACTGCCACTTTGCTAACGCTTGTCATTCTTCCGGTATTTTATATCTTTTTTTCTACTACAAGTTTCAGATTCACATTTAAGAGTAGATCAGCTAAAACACTTGCAGTTATTATCCTGTTACTTGGCGCCAATACAATTTCAAATAATTTAAACGCTCAAGGACCGAGGGTAATTAATTTACACGATGCAATTCAAACTGCATTAGACAGTAACCTTTCTGTCAAATCTGCAGCATTATCAATAGATGTACAAAAGGCTCTTAAAGGAACTTCTGTTGATCTCCCAAAAACTGTACTTGATGGCCAGTACGGTCAGTTCAATTCATTTACAAACGATAATAGTTTTGCAATTTCTCAATCTTTTGCTTTCCCGACAGTTTATTTCAATCGATCCAGACTGGCAAAAGCAAATATCAAAAGCAGTGAAATACAGCACATGGTCTCACAACTTGAAATAGCCACACAGGTAAAACAGGTTTACTGGCAATATGTGTTTCTGACCTCAAAGCAAAAGTTACTTACATATCAGGATAGTCTTTATTCGGGGCTTTTGCGTGCAGCTGAATTGAGAGCAAAATCAGGAGAAACAAATCGCCTTGAAATGATCACCGCCCGATCACAGAGTCTTGAAATAAAGAACCAGTTATATCAGGTAACTTCTGATATTACAATTAGTGGTCGTAAGCTCATGGTATTGCTGAATAGCAAATCAGCTCTTATACCTTCTGTTTCGGAAGTGCACCAGATAGATTTTGCGCTTAGTACTGACAGCAGTTCATTAACACAGAATCCATACCTGAATTTCATTAAGCAGCAGGTAGAGGTCTCTCGGATTGAGAAAAAACTTGAGCAAAGTCAAATGTTGCCTGATTTAAATATTGGCTATTTCAACCAGTCAATAGTTGGAACGCAGGATGTTAATGGCATACCACGGAATTTTGGAAAGGGAGATCGGTTTACAGGTGTTCAGGCAGGGATTTCTGTACCAATATGGATTACTCCCTATACCTCAAGGGCAAAAGCCGCAAAAATATCTGAAAGTATTGCCAGGACTAACGCTGAAAATTATAACAAATCTCTTACCGGAGGTTACCAGTCATTGCTCGATGAGTATTATAAGTACACTTCAAGTGTCGATTATTATGAGACACAGGCTGTACCGGAAGCTGATTTAATAATTGACCAGGCAACCAAAAGTTATAAGGCTGGTGCCCTTGATTATCTCGATTATGTGCTGACATTGAACAGAGCACTGGCAATAAGGCAAAACTATCTTGAGGCAATTAACAGCTACAATCAGACTATTATTTCGATTGAATACATCATAGGTAAAATATTTTAAATTATAAAGATCATGACAAAAGTAATTTTCAAATTATCAATAATCATTTTAGGTCTTATTATATCCCTGAACTCTTGTATTAATGGCGATGGTAAGCCTGTTGCAGACACTGAAGAGCTGGAAGTTATTCCGGAGAATATAGTTGAATTACGTGAAGATCAGATTAAACTTGCAGGTATCCAGACTGGTGCAATAGAGTTGAGATCAGTCAGTAATACTATTAAAGTAAATGGGATCATTTCAGTCGCTCCGCAGAATCAGGCAACAGTCAGTATGCCTCTTGGAGGGTTTATTAAAAGTACAAATCTTCTCCCGGGTCACGCTGTAAGCAAAGGTCAGATTCTTGCAGTAATAGAAAATCAGGAATTCGTTGATATACAGCAGAGTTATCTTGAAGCAAGAAATAGGTTAGTATTTGCTGAGGCAGAATATAATCGTCATACAGACTTATACAAAGAAGATGTCTATTCAGAGAAAAATGTTCAACAGGTGACAGTTGATTATAAAAACCTGAAAGGATTGGTTAGATCTCTTGAACAGAAGCTTTTACTTATAGGAATTAATCCCGGGCAGCTAAACGAGGACAACATCAGCAATACAGTAAACCTTGTGTCCCCCATTCGCGGATTTCTGAAAGCAGTGAATGTAAATATCGGGAAATCCGTTTCATCAACTGATGTTCTCTTCGAAATTGTCAACAGCGACAAGCTCTTTCTTGAACTTACCCTGTTTGAGAAGGATGCGGATAAAGTAGCATCGGGTCAGAAAATTAAGTTTTATATTAATAATGAGACTGAGGCACATGAGGCTGTAATATCACAAACCGGGAAGTCGGTAAGTGAAGACAAAACATTCAGAGTTTATGCCACTGTCACAAGCACTTGCAAAAATGTTATGCCTGGAATGTATGTTAATGCACTTATTGAGGAATCAGATTTAAAAGTAACATCTCTCCCGTCAGAGGCTGTAGTAAGTTTCGATGATAAGGATTACATTTTCATTTTTGATAAGAACAAAGAAGAAGCCGGTCAACCCTTTACAGAGTATAAAATTATTGAGGTTAAAAAGGGTGTGTCATCCTCGGGATTTACAGAAATAAGTCTTCCTGAAGGGTTTGATATTATCAGTGCAAGAGTTGTTATTAAAGGAGCCTATAATCTTCTCTCAGCCAAAAAGAATGCAGGGGAAATGGCCTGCTGATGTAAACTTAAATAAATAGATCATGAAAGAAATAAAAGCAATAATCAAACCTTTTAAGGCAAACGAGATACTAAATCAGTTGATTTTAGCAGGTTATCCTAATCTGACAGTTACTCTGGCAGAAGGAACTGGCAATTTTCAGAGCGACGAATCAACATTATCAACAAATTTCTCAATCACAAACAGTAAAGTGGCCAAAATTGTCATTGTCTGTGAGGATCGGGAAGTTGAAAAGATCATGGGAATAATTGGCAAAAATGCACACACCGGTAACCCGGGTGATGGGATAATATATGTTACTTCAGTTGAAAAAGTTCACAGTATCAGAACGGGAATGGGGAATGGTTGATTGGGGGAAGGTGCCTGGTGGGCCTTTATGGTCCGCCAGTCTTTATCCTTTTCATCCAAAACACTTGAAAGATGAAAAAATATACACTTAAAAACCTAGATTGTGCTTCCTGCGCGGCCAAAATAGAAGATAATGTTTCCAGGCTGGGCGAAGTAAGATTTGTAAACGTGAGTTTTGCAAATTCAACAATTACAATTGATACCGATGATATCGAAGTGGTTAAAAAGAGGATCAGTGAGATTGAGCCGGACGTAAAGTTAGAACAGGAAGAAAATGAAAAAACCAATGAATTGATTTCGGCTGGTGAATTGAATGAAAACAAATGGGCAATTATTAAAGCAGTTATCGGGATTATAATTTTAATTGCAGGATTGATATTCGAAGATACCCTGCATAATACCCCTTTTCACATAGCGGAATATCTTGTTTTTGGAACGGCATATCTTATTGTAGGCTGGAAAGTTATTGCATTAGCAGTAAAAAATATTTTCAGAGGACAGGTATTTAACGAACACTTTTTAATGACCATTGCAACTCTGGGTGCTTTTGCAATTGATGAAATGCCTGAGGCAGTGGCTGTGATGTTATTTTATGTAGTCGGGGAATTGTTTCAGGATCTTGCTGTTAATCGTTCACGAAGATCAATAAAGTCACTTCTTGAAATAAAGCCTGATTACGCGAATTTACTGATTGATGGAGAAACAGCCAGAGTTTCGCCGGAATTTATTAAGATGGGAGACACTATTATAGTCAAGGTCGGTGAGAAAATTCCACTTGATGGAGAAATTAGTGAAGGTGAATCATTTGTTGACACATCTGCAATAACAGGCGAAAGTGTGCCAAGAAAAGTGAGCGAGAAGGACACAGTATTATCAGGAATGATTAATCAAACAGGGTTACTTAAGATCAAAGTGACGAAATTATTCAGTGAATCAACCGTATCAAAAATTCTTGAAATGGTTGAAAATGCATCATCTAAAAAAGCAGAAACCGAGAAATTCATCACGACATTTGCAAAATACTATACTCCTGTTGTAGTTGTAGGGGCTCTTTTGCTTGCTGTTTTACCTCCACTCCTAATTAGTGGACAATCCTTCAGCGAATGGATTTATCGTTCTCTGGTTGTGCTGGTTATTTCATGTCCATGCGCATTAGTTATAAGTATTCCATTAGGTTATTTTGGTGGTATTGGGAGTGCTTCAAAAAAAGGAATCCTGGTTAAAGGATCAAATTTTCTTGATGCATTGACTCAGGTAAAAACAGTAGTATTTGATAAGACTGGGACCCTGACAAAAGGAGAGTTTATCGTCTCGGGGGTTGTTACCTCGAATGGGTTTTCTAAGGAAGAAATCCTGGAATATGCAGCTTATGCAGAAACTAATTCAAATCATCCGGTGGCTAAATCAATTACAGATGCTTTTGGAAGGAACCCGGATAACAAACGAATTAAGCATGTTGAAGAAATTTCCGGTTATGGAATAAAGGCATTAATTGATGGTAAAAATGTTCTTGCAGGCAATGATAAGCTTTTACATAAAGAAAATATCGATCATCCTGTTTGCAGTGTAGAAGGTACAGTGGTTCATGTAAGCATTGATAAAGTTTACGCCGGGTATATAATAATCTCTGACACTCTGAAAGATGACGCCATTGAAGCAATTGAAAATTTAAAAGCAAGGAATATTAAAACGGTAATGCTGACAGGCGATAACAAATTTGCCGCTCTAGCATTTGCCCAAAAATTACATATAGACACATACTTCTCAGAACTGTTACCCGAAGACAAGGTCAAACATATCGAGAACTTAATAGCCGAAAATAAAGGGGGAAAAGTAGCTTTTGTTGGCGACGGGATAAATGATGCTCCCGTCCTTGCCCGCGCGGATGTCGGAATAGCAATGGGTGCTCTTGGTTCCGATGCGGCTATCGAAACAGCCGATATAGTTCTTATGACTGATTCGCCTTCCAAAGTTGCCATTGCCATTGATGTCGCCAAAAGGACAAGAAAAATCGTTTGGCAGAATATTTATTTTGCAATGGGTGTTAAACTGATTTTCATAATTCTTGGTGTTTTCGGTATTGCGACCATGTGGGAAGCCGTATTCGGCGATATGGGAGTTGCCTTAATAGCTGTTTTAAAT
>DATITY010000633.1:0-2369 GCA_035467235.1 Draconibacterium sp.
CCTGTTTCCTGAGCAGCGCCGAAGCTAACGGCCAGCAAGAATATACTGAGAATAATAAATTTCATCTGTATCTTTTTTTAGTATTAAAATTATATAGCATGCTGTGAATTAATTGCAGCCGCAGCCTCCTCCGGTTTTGCCACCGTTAGCACCTGAAGCCGCCTCACGATAAGCCTGAAAATTTGTTTTAAACCGTTCCACACTCCTGGAATTCAGTTCCATATCGGGGTCGCTCAAGGAAACCTTTTCGTATTCCTTCACCGCTGTGCAGGATTGCAGAGCCATGAGTACAACAATTACAATTAAAAGTTTTTTCATTTTTTTATACTAAAGGATTTGTTTTTAAATGGATTATTATTTTTGTTTCAGCGCTTATAATAAGTGACGCGGATTTTTATATAAATTGTTTTTTAACTTTTTAGAGAGTTAATCATCCTCCTCCTCTTCATAGTCTGAATCTACCTTGTTTGAGCTCGTTGTTGTTCCGTTAAAATCTGCTCTTAATTCAGTATGTCTTATTTCACCACCCGTTGTTCCGGTTTGTTTGGCAAAAAACAGGGCTGCGATTGCAAAGACCAATACAATCAATGAAAGTGTTTTTGCAAAGGCCATTTTTTTCCAGTTGGCCCAAAGCCCAATTAAGGCAATGCCACCTAACAAATAAGACAATATAGCAAAAGTTTCGGCCGCTTCTTCATGAATTTTTATATACTTTTCATCAATACCCTGTATATTTTCTATTACTTCTTCGGCGCCTTCGCCAGTTGCAAATGCCGGAATGGTACCCAAAGCACCCAAGATAAAAATGAAAAAGGCCGTTCGTTTCATTAATTCGGAACTCAAAAGTATACCAGACAGCAAAACTAAAATTCCGACTATGGGAATTATTATGGGTAAGTGGTTGAATACTAAGTGAAAATGTGCTTCATTCATATTTTCGTGTGTATAAAAGTTTAAAATTTAACCTGCCAATGATACTCCGATGATCCTTCCTATGCCAAAGGTAATTGCCGCCGCAATTAAACCAAATACAACTTGACGGAACCCGGAGAACCAAACACTCTTGCCTGTAAACAGCGTAATGGCCGAACCAATACCAAATAAACCGATGGCACTTAAAAGTGCGCTGAAAAAAACTGCCCGCAGGCCACCTAAAAAGAAAAACGGTATTACAGGTATTATGGCGCCAATCGCAAACAGTACAAAAGATGTAATAGCGGCTTCCATAGCCGAACCTTTCAGATCTTCTGCATTGATACCTAATTCTTCTTTTACCAGTATTTCATGGGCGTGTTCCTGATTACCTATTATATCTTTTGCCATTTTCATCGCCTGCACTTCTGGTATACCTTTGGAAATGTAAATAAGGGCAAGTTCTTTCTCTTCACCTTCCGGATTGCTCTCCAGTTCTTCCAATTCCAACTGCATCTGATTTTCAAAAAGTTCCTGTGAACTTTTTACCGAGATCCACTCTCCCAATGCCATGGATAGTGCACCTGCCAACAACCCGGCGAGGCCTGTAAGCAGCACTTCACTTTGACCGCTCGTGGCACCGGCAATTCCCATCACCAGACTGAAATTTGAAACCAAACCATCGTTACCTCCTAAAACAGCCGCCCTTAGTGCATTTCCACCAACGGAACGGTGTCGTTTTTCAAATCTCGCCAGGTTTGTGCCGGAGATATTTTTATAGTTGTTGAGTATGTTTTTTAAGATGGTAACATGGGCCGTATCAGAAATTGAGTTAGATGTTGCTGTCTTTTTTCGCGCATTTAAAATGGATGAGGAAATACTTTTCTCCGTATCCAGCAATACCCCTAATACATAATCATAACCAAAAATTTTACCGATCCGTACCAAGATCTTTGCACGTCTTGAGGGAGAGGGCAGATCCTCTATGTTTAATTTATTCTTGTTAGCAAAAACTATGGCATGGCTTTGCTCAATTTCGCCTATTTGTCGAAAAACCTCGGCCACATTTTTATCTTCTTCATTGTCTGCAAGCGTTTTGTACAAAAAACTTGCGTCCACTTCAGTTTGTATGCTTTTTAAATTGATCATTTCATTACTTTTATTGTTATCAGCAATGACTTTTTAAGTAAGCCCTAATACATTACTTTAACTATTTTTCATTGGGTTTTAATACAATATTGTTTGAGGTATGCACTTTATTATTTACGTCCACCAATATACATTCCACTCCCTTTAACTGATTTATAAAATCCAGTCCAACCTCAACACCCATAACGGTTACCGCGGTTGCCAGGGCATCAGCCAGTTCAGCTGAACTGCACAAAACCGAGGCGCTTACAATACCCTGGGCCGGATAACCCGTTCTCGGGTCGATGATATGGGCATAGCGGATATTG
>DATITY010000634.1:0-7908 GCA_035467235.1 Draconibacterium sp.
CCAGTGGTTATGGTGGCCGCAATTTTTTCGAGGGGTAGTCCGGCTAAAGCCCCAGCCAGATATGATGCCAGCAGTAAAACTAAAAATGGGTGAATTTTTAGTTTTGTTGTACCCAGAATAATAAACAAAACCGAAATCGCCAAAACAGTTATTAACCAGATAGATCCTGCCACATCAATTAATTTAAAATTTAATAAAATTGGCTTTGTTTTCGATAAAACGAATGGGAACGCCCGCGATAAAAGTTTGAAGCCACCGGGCGCAGTATTCCATTCCGGCCTCTTCAGATTTTATATGTCCAAGAAAAATAACAGCTTTGTTTTTACCTTGAACTACTGCATCATTTGCGTATAAATAAGTTTCCCATTCCGGTGCTTCACCTGCCAGAATGACTTCAACATCCTGATTTTTCAACATTTGAATGTGGCTTTGTCCGCCCGGGGCTCCGGCCATAAAAGCCAGTTTGGTAAATTTCATTTCAGGGTTTCCAATAAGGCGGATAGATTCCAGCCCGAATTTCTTTTTAAGTTCTTTCGCATATTTGGCAACAGTAGTTTCAGGGACTATGAAAAATGTTTGCGAACCTTTAACTGCATATTTTTCAAGTTCCAGCTTGTTGATCATGCCAGCTGAAATTCCGTCAGGTTCGGTCATATGAATGTGGTCGTGAAAGCGAAAAATTACCAGGTTGTTGTCTTTGATAAATTTCATTTTTTCCTGAAAAACAGGATCATCTGTAAAAGAATCAGTTTCATCTAAATGATTGTAAAAAACAGGCTCGTGGGTGATGATAAAATTGCACCCTTGTTTTACGGCTTCCTTCAGGGTTTGCATATCGGCAAACATACAGGTAGCAATACCTTTCAACGGCGTTTTTGGGTCGCCAGCCTTAAAATTGTCAACAGTTTGAGTTGCCCAGTCGCAGGTTACGTTTCTTTTAATAAGATTTACAACGTCTTCAGGGGTTTTTGGTGAATTGTTTTGAGCAAATAAAAACAAGGGTGTCAACAGTAACAGATTAATCAATAATTTCGTTTTCATATTACTTAGTTTTGCTGGTTCAGGTTAAAAGTAATTGTTTTTTGTGATATTAAATTTTGGGTCATGAAAAAATTAAAAATCCGCGGCAAGGATTTAAAACAAATCGGTTACACAAACAACCGCGCAATTGCACTTGCACTTAACATTGTATACAAACATTGCAAAAGGTCTGATAAAATGGAAGTGATGGATTTATTGGAGAAAATCAATCTGCTTCCTGAAAATTATGTGAGCGAACCGGTTTTTGGCGAGCTTGCAAAATCGCTCACCGAAAAATCTGCTCCGAAAAAACCAAAGAAAACGGTACTGAACAAGATAGCACTCGAATTTAAGGTTTACGGTGCAGAAAATATTGATGCTGAAACACTGCAACAAATGGAAACCGCGATGAAACTGCCCATTTCGTTAAAAGGCGCGCTTATGCCCGACGCGCATGTGGGATACGGTTTGCCCATTGGCGGTGTGCTTGCAACGTACAATGCCGTAATTCCTTACGGGGTGGGAATGGATATTGGATGCCGCATGTGTTTATCGGTTTTTCCTTTGTCGCCAAAAAAAATTGATGGTGAACGCGACCGCATCAAAAATATACTGATGAACGATACACGTTTTGGTTTGGCTGAATTTAAGGATTTGGAGGACCACGAAATATTGTACCGAAAGGAGTTCAGTGAAATCAAATTTCTGAAAACACTGCATAAAACGTTTGCCGAACAATTGGGGACTTCGGGACATGGCAACCATTTTGTGGATGTGGGGTTTGTTGAAATCTCTGAATTTTCAGAACGATTAAAACTTCAGCCCGGACAATATTTTTCTGTTTTGAGCCATTCCGGTTCGCGTAATTTTGGTTCCGAGGTTTGCAAACATTACACACAAATTGCCAAAGATAAACTTGAATTGTCGGGAGAGGCAGCGAGATTGGCGTGGTTGGATCTCGATTCAGAAGAAGGTCAGGAATACTGGTTGGCCATGCAACTGGCAGGCGATTATTCTCATGCAAATCACCGGATCATTCATCAGCGGCTGGCAAAAGCGTTTGGGGAAAAACCAATTGCAATTATCGAAAACCATCACAATTTTGCCTGGAAGGAAAAACTGGCCGATGGTGAAGAAATCATTATTCACCGAAAAGGCGCAACCCCCGCGGGAATTGGCGATATTGGAATAATTCCCGGAACGATGGCATCGCCGGCATTTATTGTTACCGGCAAAGGAAACGAAGAATCGATGCAGTCGGCTGCACACGGCGCGGGACGGTTAATGTCGCGTAACCAGGCCAAACAGACTTTCACAGAAAGCCAGATGAAAAAGTACCTGCATGAACAGGGTGTTGAACTGATTGGTGGCGGAACCGATGAATCGCCGTTGGCATACAAGGACATTCGTGAAGTAATGAAACACCAGAAAGATTTGGTGGAAGTGTTGGGCGTTTTTCATCCAAGAATTGTTAGAATGGAATGAAGAAAATGCAGGAATGTGTAAATGTTTGACTTTTCCCTGTTTTTTATCCTGAAGGGATAAACTGTGAATAACTCCCGGTGCAACCGGGGGAAATAAGGTGAGCACAGAAACACAGCCCCGGAGGGGTTGAATAATTTATAAAAAATAAAATCGATATATTATGTCAAGGTATCGTCAGATTTTATATCACATTGTTTTTCGCACAAAAGACAGTAAAAAATCATTGCCACTTGATAAAAGTGAAGAACTGTACAAATACATCTGGGGAATCATTAAAAATAAAAATGGATTTCTGTATCGTATTAACGGGATGGAAGAACACATTCACATTCTTTCGGATTTACATCCCTCCGTTGCTTTGGCTGATTACGTTCGAGACATCAAAACTGCTTCTTCCATTTGGCTAAAGCAAAATGGAAATTTCCCTGATTTTAATGGTTGGGCTGATGGTTATGCGGGATTGACCTATTCATGGAATGATAAGGATTTCATTATCAATTATATCAAAAATCAGCGTGAACATCATAAAAAGTGGTCTTTTGAAGATGAATACAGAAAACTGTTGGAAGAACATGGAATTAAACCCGATGAACGTTATTTTCCTTAATTCTAAATCTTTTCAACCCCCTCGGGGCTGTGGTTTCCTGTTACTCTGTTTCCCCCGGTTCCGCGGGCTTCACCGGACGTTATTCACATGAAGCCCTTTCAGGTCAATTCAATGTGTATTTATGATTTTCCCCAAACCCCGGCAACAGGCGAACTGCAGAATTTGCATTTTCCGTTTTCCAGATTGTTTTGGATGATTGAATATCCGCGGCGCTCAACAACCGTTTTGCTGCACTTTGGGCAGGTTGTACTTTCTGAACCGAGTCCTGGTACATTTCCAATATAAACATGTTTCAACCCTTCCTGAATGGCAATTTCGCGTGCACTTTTTAGCGTATTTACGGGTGTTGGCGGCAATTGGGTAAGTTTGTACAAAGGCTGGAACCGGCTGAAATGGAGCGGTGTTTCAGTAAAACCGTTTTTGGCCAGCCAGCTACACATTCGTTTTATCATATCCAAATCGTCGGTCCACGATGGAACTACGAGATTGGTAATTTCAAGCCACACTCCTTCGTTTTTCATGGTTACCAGTGTGTCGAGAATGGGCTGGAGTTTACCGGCATTCAGTTTTAGATAGATTTCGTCGCTGAACGATTTGAGGTCGATGTTGGCAGCATCCGTAACTTTGCACAGTTTTAAAAGCGGTTCGCGATTAATGTATCCGGCTGAAACAAGAACATTTTTTATTCCAGCCTGCCGCGCTAAAACCGAAGAATCGTAAGTATATTCATAAAATGTAATAGGTTCTGAATAAGTATAGGCAATCGAATCGCAGTTATTTGCGATGCAACTTTCCACCACTTTGTCGGGAAGTAGATCATAATTTTTGGTTTTTTCAGGGCTGGTTTGCGAAATGGTCCAGTTTTGGCAATTCAGGCAGGCGAAGTTGCATCCGGCGGTGGCAATTGAAAATGCATTGCTTCCGGGCAGAAAGTGGTTCAGTGGTTTCTTTTCAATTGGATCGACATGAATGGCGCATGGATTCCCGTAAGCAATAGAATACAATTTTCCGTTTTTATTCACGCGGTTGCGGCAATCGCCTGCTTCGCCTTCCTTTATATCGCATTCGTTGGGGCAAATCTGGCAACGAAGACCTTTGGGAGTTTCAGTGTAGAACAAGGCTTCCTTTGTCCATTTTTTTCCAACTTCCGCTGAATCCATTTCTGAAGTCATGGCTGAAACCGGGTTGCAAAAACAAAATCCGCCAGCCCCAAAAAATACAGTTTTGAAAAATTGCCTCTTGTCCATTTTTACCAGGTTTTATTGGATATATAATGTATTTAATGAGTAAAAATACATTTCATCTTTACAATAATTCAAATAAGGGAATAAGGTTGGTATAGTATCCTGAAAATTTCTACTAAGGTTGGTTTTATATACTACGGTTTTTTAAAACCATTTCCAAGCATAACATTCATATTTACAGAACTTTGTATTTAAAAAACCTTATTTAATTTTTATAAGCTTAGTAGAACTTTCATTTCACAAAAATCCCAAACCTTATTATATATTGTTTAAAAATACTGCATAAACTTTATTAAACAGGTTTGATTCAAATCCCAACATTTTCCGTTACGAAAACAAGCGCTCAAAAGATACTTGTTTTTCGGATTGAAAATGCCAGCGACCCGCTCAAAATATTCAGCGCTGCCACGATAAAACACGTGTAAACCAGTCCTAGCAGTGGTAACAGCAATATTGTTGTAAGAAATGCACCAAAAGCAGAACCGGCCAAATCGGTACTGTAATTTACCGCTGATGTTTCGCTGTATGATTTCTGCTGAAGTTTTGATGCCAGCAAAAATTCGAATCCAATGCAAAAAGCAAGAGTAAATACGAGTAAAAAAAACAGGAACTGAACAGGCAGTTTCCAACCTGCAAACTCACCAATAATTTGAATCAGAAATGGAAGAACTACAGCAAAACCTGCAAGCCCGAATTGCAATCTGAAATAGTTGTTAATCAGCGGAAAACCGGGTTTTATACTGGTTGAACTTCCAAACGCCATTCCGGCCATAAACACGGCAAAGAAAAAAGCGGTTGCAATGTACAGGCTTCCAAAATAATTCTGATAAGCCAGCATCAATACAATTTCAAGTGAAGCGGCGGTGAATCCTCCTGTGTAAAGTCCCGCAGTTACCCGGTTCATTTTAAATGAAAAAAGCAAAAATAAAATAACAGGAATGAGTACAAGTATTTTGTAATTAGTCCCGAAATGGCTTAGCCAGTGGTCGATTTGTTTAATAAACATAAATGACGAAAAATCGCGGTTCACGGGCGCTTCCCGGTTGATTTGTCTGGTCAGCGTTTCACTTCTCGCGCTCAGAAGTTCATCGTCGAAATAATACTTGTTCACATATTCCGTTTCAATTCCTTTTTCAGCGATCAATTCGGTGATGTTTGAAGAGAGTGTTTGGTTAGACGCGATAAAGTAGTTTTTTTCGCCGGGCAGCAGCAGCAGCTTACTGAAATGGATGCGTAACGTATTCCAAAGCGATGAGTTGACTTCGAGCGCATTTTCCTCAGCGTAATTCGCGGTTGAATGAAGACTTGTGCAGATTACAGTTTCATCATCGCAATGTTTTTTAAGGTTTAGAAAAAATTCATCTGTGTAAAACCGGTTGATTCCCAGTGAAGAGGGTGGGGGGAGGTTCAGTAAAATGACATCATATTTTTGGTCACCTTTCCCAATAAACGTGCGGATATCCGATTTTATAATTTCAACATTTTTCGCATTCAAAACCGGTTCAGTAAATTCTTTCAAAATGGTAAAAATCTCCGGATTAATTTCGAGATACGTAATCTTTTCAACCTTGTATTTTTCAATTTCCTTTATCATTCCTGAAATTCCACCTGAAATGAGCAAAATTTGCCTCGGATTTTTGTGCTGTACCATTGCAAAATGAACCGCTTCTTCGTTCAGCATCAGATTTTCGGTGTAAAACTGAAGGTCGTTGTTTTCATAAACATTTAACTGGCCGGATTGCTGTGTAATTACCAGGTTGCCGTATCGCGTGCTCCGGTTTACCACCATTTCCTGGTTGGGGAAAAGCATTTTTTTGATCCAATTATCGGGATTGAAAATAAAAATCAGTGCCGGAATTGCCAATCCGGACAAAATGATTATTAAACCGCTTCTTTTATTTTCGAATTGAATGATAAACGCACCTGCGATGAGGATTGCAGCAGTGGTCAATCCGAAAATCTGGAACGAATTGAAAGAGCGCCCGAGAATCATACTGAAAATCATTCCACCCAGCAGACTTCCCAGTGATTCGAATGCATACGCTTTTCCGGTGAGGTTCTCATTTTTCGATTTGGAATAGAGAGTTGAAAAAGCGGTAAAAAGGTAGCCCGAAAGAAAACAAACCGGGAAAAGCAACAAGAATGATGCAGTCACCGACATTCCGATACTAACAATCGTTCCGGGTGGGAAAAGCAGGTTTTTGAACCAGTACAGCAAACCAATCAGCAAAACCGGGGCAATTGAAAGTGTGGCCAGCATAGTGATTCCCCTTACCATCGTAAGTTTTGAGAAATTTCCATTTTGCCCGATCAGCGCTCCCCAACCGGTAAGCAACATCCACGCAGCCATTATAATTCCCACAACCAGTTCGTTTCCCGATAAAACACTTATAAACTCACGGATGAATACAACCTGGCTGATGATTGCAACCACTCCGAGCAAAATAAGCAGGTAGTGAATTTTTTCCTGATTTTTATTCTGAAAATCAGATGTTTTACCGCCCGTTGATGTTGGGGTTTTTTGAAAGGAAAAGTAATATTTCAAGTGCCACGACAAATGAAAAAAAGAGATAAAAACCATTCCAATCCCAAATGCAACGTGCCATTGCATTAATGTATCGTATATTGAAATCTGAAGTTTGTAGTTGACTTTAACAACGCTGAGCAAACCAAGTAATCCAGAAACCAGGAAGGTAACAAGCAATAAAACATTCCAGAATTTGCGGTGCGATTTAACCGGTAAAATTTCCCAGCGGGCAAATAAAAGGGTAGTAAAATAGGCCAAAATGGTAATTACTGAAACCGGGATCAGCGGGTAGGCAGTGTTCATTTTTCGTGAGTTATCAGTTCTTTTTCACTAAAAACCACCGCTTCGTAGGTAAATAAATCGGCATCCTTCCAGCCGTCCCAGCCAATTCCTGCTTTGTCACGGGCGCAATGACCGAGGAATTCTTCCTTGTCCCAGTTGGTATCGTGGGCGACCTGTGGCAAAAAGGTGCCGCTCTGCCCGTTTTTTATCATGTAAATGCCATGCTTTCCCAATTCAAATTCGTCTATTGAACTGATATGTTTTAATGGCGTGAGGACTGAAATCTCAATTTCAATTTCGTTCAACTCGTTCATTTTAACAGCAGAAAAGCGGGTATCTTCGAAAGCTGCAGACAAAGCCATTTCCTGAACCACCTGATATAAAGGTTCGGTAGCCATAAACCTGCCGATGCAACCCCTTAATTTGTCTTTTTTAGTTAAAGTTACAAATGCACCGCACGAACTTTTAATTGCCTCAGATAAAGTATCTTCATTTATCTGAGGTGTTTCCTTCCTGTTTAAATGATTTTCAATGATTTCCCTGGCCAACAACAACAGCATTTTTTTATCGGAAGGTGATAAAATGAAGTTTTCAGTATTGACATTTATAGGTTTATGTGTAATAACAAATGAATGATAACCCACAACTTTTTGTTTGTCACCATAAGGCGTGTCTCCCGAATTCATGTATTTAACATGCTGAATTTCAATTCCCGGTGTTTCAGACGTAATGCAAAGCAGGGT
>DATITY010000635.1:0-8669 GCA_035467235.1 Draconibacterium sp.
TGGATTGGGAATATGGCGCTTTTAATGCAAACACTGAATCTGGAAATGAATTTGACTATGGCTGGGGAAAATACAATATGACTTCACACTATATTACCGGCGATAGTATTTTTATTATTCAGCTGGCAAGTGGCAATTTTAAAAAGTTTATCATCCAACAAAAAAAGGCAGTTCAAAATGTCTGGACTTTTAAATATGCCGATCTTGATGGACAAAATGATACTACTATCACAATAAATGCAGGTGATTACAAAGGAAAAACATTTATACACTATTCTATCGCGAACAACATGGTGGTTGAACAGGAGCCTTCTGAAAGATGGCAACTCTTATTTACAAAATATATTGACTACGAATACAACCCGCCATATAATGTAAGTGGCGTACTTGCAAATGCAGGAGTTAAAATACAGCAGGTTAATGGCGTTTCGCAAAGCGAGTTTATAGGATACCAAACTACCTACTTCAACGATACACTTTCACAAATTGGCTCCGATTGGAAATCATTTAATATGAATACATTTCAATATGAGATTGCTAATGATATCGTGTATTTTGTACAGGATACTGCCGGAACCGACAAATCAATCTGGAAATTATATTTTACTGGCTTTAGTGGTAGTGGTACTGGCACATACTCATTTATAAAAACGAAAATGATAACTACCGGTATTTCAAATATTTCTGAACGTAATTTAACTGTTTATCCAAACCCGGCAAATCAGGAAATAAATGTTATTCACGATTTTAGCGGAGATACCGAAATTACAGTTTATAATATTTCGGGACAACCGGTTTTAAAATCAAAAAATACCGAAAGTGCCGGATTAAATAAAAATACTTTGAATATCGGCGCATTGCCTGCAGGACTGTATAGTTTGCATGTTCGTTCAGGAAATGAAGTAAAAACAGTAAAGTTTTTGAAAAAATAGTTTTACAGGTTAATAAGTTGTATTAAATCCGGCACTTTCTGAATTGATTTGATGAAGATAACAATCATATTCCTTGCAGTTTGTTTAAGTACTTTAGCTTTTGCACAGGATGTAAAAGTTAAAGTACTTGACGCTGAAACTTCAAAGGGAGCTCCTGTTCCATATGCAAATATCTGCGTTGAAAGCATGGACAACAAAATTAAAGAGTACTTTATTACCGACGTAAATGGCATTGTCAGTTTTCCGCTCACGCAGCAAAGAATTATAAGCATCAGTTGCATGGGATTTAAGGCTTTAATTGATACCCTTTCGCCTGGGATTAAAGAAAAAACCTATATTCTGGAGCCGTCATTGTATGAAATAAATTCGGTGGTGGTAACCGGGCAATATAAACCTGTTAGTGCCGACAAATCAATTTACGATATAAAACTTATCGGCAAAGATCGTATTGAAAGCAAGGCGGCAAATAATTTGGCCGATGTTTTATCTGATGAACTTGGAATCAGGCTCTCCAACGATCCTTCAACAGGAACAAGCATGTCGCTGCAGGGAGTAACGGGTGAAAACATTAAGATTCTTGTTGATGGTGTTCCGGTTATTGGCAGGTTGGATGGAAATATTGATTTAAGCCAGTTAAATCTTGATAATGTGAGCCAGGTTGAGATGGTAGAAGGACCAATGTCAGTGATTTATGGAAGTAATGCGCTGGGCGGCGTTATTAATATTATCACCGAAAACAGTTCACATTCGCAATACAAAACAAGTGTAAATTCATATTATGAAAGTGTTGGCACATACAATTTTAACTTTCTGACATCCATTCGCCAAAAGAAAAACACATTTGAAGTCAATGGAGGACGCAATTTCTTTAGTGGTTACTCGCTCGAAGATACCCGCTCAAAAGAATGGAAACCCAAGGAACAATACAATGCGGGAATTTCCTATTATCACAACACCGAAAAAACAAAGTTGCGGTTGAAGTCCGACTTTTTCAATGAACGCCTACTCGACCGGAACGAACCATTTGCGCCATATTATGAAAAAGCCAACGATACATGGTACAAAACGTTTCGATTTAACAACAGCGCTGAAATAACAAATAAAATCGGGGAGAACTCAGGTTTTAATATGCTGGCAGCTTATTCGATATATGAAAGGCAAAAAGAAAAGTACCTCGTTGATTTAACCGATTTGAGTAAAACACTTACTACTTCTTCTGATGACCAGGATACATCATCTTTTAATTCGTATATGACCCGCGGCACTTACAATTTTTCTCCTGAAGAAGGTGTTTTCAGTTTTCAAACAGGGTTCGATTTTAACTATGAAACAGCGCGTGGAAAACGAATTGACAGTGGATTTGAAAGTATTGGAGATTATGCGCTTTTTACAAGTGCCATCTGGAAACCTGTGGAAAGTTTATCAATTCAGCCAGGAATAAGGGCAGCCTACAATACACGTTACAATGCCCCGCTTACACCATCAATAAATTTGATGTATAAACCAGGGAAAATATCTATTCGGGCTTCGTATGCGCGGGGATTTCGTTCGCCTTCTTTAAAGGAACTTTATCTCTATTTCTTCGATAGTAACCATCAGGTTGAAGGGAATGATAGTTTGCAGGCCGAAAGATCGCACAGTTTTATTGCTTCGGCCAATTATAAATTTACGCAAGGAAAAACGACCCTGGTTTTCGATGTGAAACCGTTTTTCAATGTAATAGATAATAAAATCAGCCTGGTTCAGGTTGACCCCGATAATTTGCTTCATTACCGAAACGAGAACACGGGTAAATTTTCAAGTCTTGGTTTTGAAATCTCCGGCTCACTATATCAGTCTTCCTTGCTTAATTTAAGGGCTGGTTACTCGAGAATTGGCCGGAAGGATGATTCATTTGACAGCGATAATTTTATTTACAGCAATAACTGGAATACAAGCATGGATATTGACTTTCTGAAAAATACTGCAAAATTTTCTGTGTTTTACAAGTATTCCGGGAAATACCCAACCTACTATTACAATTCAGCAGAGGAAGTTACGGTTGGCTATATCAACGAATTTCACAACATGGATGTTAGTCTTTTGAAAAAATTCTGGCACAGCAGATTTTCAGTAACTACCGGAGTAAAAAATATTTTTGATAACAAAGAAATTGGTGGACAAGGAGGGGGAACAGGTTCTGGTCACGGTTCCGGGGAGGGTACTTCTTCTCTGGTTGGTTGGGGGCGAACATTTTTTCTCAGCCTGAAAATTAATTTTGTAAAATATTAACTGATTATGAGGTTTTTAGCAATATTTATAATTCTTCTGTTTGCACTTACTTCCTGTTTCGAGGAAGATGAAATGGTACTTCCACACGACCCCGGGGATTTAACCGTGGGCGTAGCCGAACTCACTGAAACATACAAATACCAGTTATTTTATGATTTGGAAACCAATTCCGCTGTAAAACAGAATTTAATTTCTGAATGGGATTTGGGTTTTGAAACATCCGACTCCGGGTGGCATGTAATTCTGAATACATCGAAAATGATGCTTGCAGGAAACACGGGGCAAACTGATTTTGAAAACGTTAAAAGTAAAGGCGGAATAGAAATGAATTTTGATCCGTCGCACGGAAACCTTGACAGCACGGCGATTGGAAATTGGTACAACTTGTCCGGCGAAGAACCTGTCTCACTTGAATATGTGTACATAATTGACCGGGGAACTGACGAGAATTTCGATTTGGTGGGTGAAAAAAAGGTTAAGTTTAATTTTCAGGATGAAAATAAATATGTGGTGCGTTTCGCCAATCTGAATGGAAGTGGTGAACAAACAGTGGTGATTCCAAAAGACACTACTGTAAATTTTGTTTGTTTCTCTTTTGAAAAAGGGATTGTTGATATTGAACCTGACAAGAATAGTTGGGATATGCAGTTTGGAAAGTATTCAACCCTGCTTTTCACCGATGTGGGCGATCCATACCCTTACCTGGTAACCGGGGTTTTGTTAAATCCTTACAAAACGGGTGCGGCACTGGATACAATCCATCAGTTTGATGAGGTCAGTTTCGAAATTGCAGAAACCCTAAAGTTTGTCAATCAGAAAGATATTATCGGGTATGAATGGAAAGAATATGATTTTGATAATGGAATGTACACGGTTCTGCCTGAGAAAATCTATATTCTGAGAAATCGTGTTGGTTATTATTATAAATTAAGATTTATCGATTATTATAATTCCACCGGAGAACAGGGTTTTCCAACCTTCGAATTTTTAAGACTGTAAAATTTCGGTTATCTGGATACAGAAAAAGATTATTTAAGTTGTTGTATTTCATTTGATTTGTATTTAAAATACCCGTTTCGACGGGTATTTTTTCTATTTTTGCCTCATGTTAATTGATTCAGGAAATATCAAAAAAGCTTTATCTAAAACACTTCCGGGTTTTGTTTCGCATAAAAAAATGCTGCCGCTGAATCGTACACTAAAAGTAAGTGATGAAGAACAAAAAAGTATTAAACACAGCAGTGTGTTGCTTTTGCTTTTTATCGAAAACAATGAATTACAATCCATTTTAATAAAGCGTCCAGAACACATGAAACATCATGCCGGACAAATTGCATTACCGGGTGGACGGATTGAAAAGGGAGAAACACCACTTGAAACTGCATTGCGTGAAACGTGGGAAGAGATTGGAATATCATCTGATCAAATCGAAATTATCGGTGCGCTTTCTGAACTTTATGTGCAGGTGAGCCGGTTTCAGATTCATCCGTTTGTTGGGTGGCTCGACAAAAAACCCCAGTTTGTAATTAATAAAAATGAAGTGGAAAAAACAATTTCCTTCCCGGTGCAAATGATAAAAAACTCCCTTGATGAAGTTGAACTGAATACTATCTCAGGCCTGTTGAAAGTTCCCTGCGTCCAGTTTGAAGGCGAAATTATATGGGGCGCAACTGCTATGATTTTATCGGAATTGAATGATGTATTACAGCAATATCTTCCTAAAAATCAATAACATTAAGATATTGTTTATAGTTGTTTGTAACGTTTTTTACAAATTTGGTAGCCTCTTCACCCCTGCAATATCCCCAACGGACGACTTCATCTTTAAAATATTTCTCTTCCATCTTATTTTCAAGATATAAATCCACATTGTTTTCCCAAATCAAAGGATTCTTGCCGTATTTTTCAGCCAGCCTTTGCGCATCGTTTACGTGCCCAAGACCAATATTGTAAGCCGCCAGTACAAACTTTACTCTTTCGGTTGAATCAGGAATATTTTTAATAAATTGGTTATTTAACGCATTTAACAAGAGTATTCCTCCTTTAACATTCTGTCGGGGATTTTCGATATTTTCAACTCCATACGCTTCAGCAGTAGCCGGCATAATTTGCATCAAACCGTAAGCGCCAGTCCATGCACCGGCATTTTCATTGAATCTCGATTCATGGTAAATAATAGCCGAAATCAAACGCCAGTCCCAATTATTTTCTTGTGCAACTTCTTTAATCATTGCATCGTATTTCGAAATTCTGCCTCCCGAAATACTATTAAAATCACTGTTCATGCGTTCAGCAATTCTTGGGCTTTCAAAATATTTATAATGAAGGTGATTGTATTTGCGTGTATCCTTAAATTCAGTAAACCATTTATCCAGGTACGCTTTCCATTCCGATGAACCTTTTCTCACCGCCCATGCAATATTTTGGGTCAAACCAATTTGGAGCGAAACATCGATATTCGGATAATAGTACTTATTCAGGTTTCCAATATTCTCGTCACAAACGGTGTAATCAATCTCACCTTTGGCAACTCTTGCAATCAGGTCTTCTACACCATGAATGGAATCTGCAATTACCAAAATATTCGCCCCAATTTCTTCCGACAAATTTAATAACCTTTGATGGTACGCAGAATTTTTTTGAACATAAATCTTCTTATCTGCTAGTTCGAGTACTGAATTTAGATAGCTCGAATCGCTGGATTTACCTGATTTTGTCCGCTGTACTAAAATCTGATGTGTTTGCTCGAGTGGTGCGGTAAAATCAAGTTCACTATTTCGTTGCCCCGTAACTATAAGATTTTGAGCTATTACATCAAACCTGTTGTTTTTTAATCCATCGAAAGATTCGCTTATTTTGTTAATGACCACTATCTCCAGATCCACCTCCAAATCTTTGCTTAAGGCCTGAAGTAATTCGTATTCGAAACCCATTGGTTTTCCACGGTAAATAAAATAATTGGTGGAATTGTAATCAACAGCGGCTCTTAAGACTCCGCTTTTTTTTATCCGGGCAAAATCATTCAGCATATTAACCGAATCATCCATCTTCTTTTTCCCTGAATACCTTATTTCATTCCATAAAAAAATAACAACTACCGAAAAAAATAAGACAGAAAAGATTGCTACTCCTTTTTTGTATGTAAGTTTAAATTTCATTAATCATAAAACAACCACGAAATCCCAAACCTGAATGTTGACCGGGGCATTGGATAATGTGGGGTTGTAATATATTCTCCATCCAAAAAGTTCGTTCCAATGTTTAACATTTTAAAAAAGACAATTGTTCTTTTTAGCCGCAAATTTGCATAAACGTCAATATACGGATAGTTTCCGTATTTTTTTTCATTCTGAAGATAAAACAAACCGGTTGCCGGCGAATACGCATCGGCATAATACTTTGTATTATAACGTGTATCGACCCCAATTTGTGTAAACATCACTTTCGAAATTACAAACTTATAATAGGCCGAAACAAATGCAGATAAATCGGGAAGATGTATGAATTCTTCATCTGAAGCCTTTTGCCAGAGTGCACGCACCCTAAAATGAAATTTACGATAGTTAAAATTTTTATCGGCAAATACCGATAAAACCAGCAACTCTTTCCCTGTTTGTGATGGAATTCCCTCGTAATTATTATAAATGAAATTATTTATGATTGCATAATTTCCGGAAAGTTTTAGTTTGAATTTTGGAGAAATAATGCTTCCGTTGACATACATCCGTTGCTCCATGCTAAAATTGTTGTTCCACCTGTAATGATTTGAATAGAACTCTTGCTGAAAATAGTCTGCAACCAGATTATTTATCGATCCGTTTAGCACCAGCGCTGCGAGGGAATCTTTAAATACAGTAAACGGCTTTGAAATGGTTCCTGACAATTCTGTTTGCCCCGCTTTATTTCCGATCAGATAAATTTTACCATCAAAATTCCATGTCCAGAATTTTCCGGTTTCCCTAAAAATACCTCCTCCTGTATATAGGTTGGAATAACTATTTTTGTCGATTTTGTAGATTGTCGTATCAGCATCCGGAGATGAAGTATTAATAAAATCGATACCTAAAAATGCCCGTTTACCAAAGCTGGTTTTTTTGTCGGCGTTTTCATATTGTTTCAACTGCAACATATTGTCCAGTTTATTAAACTGTACTGAATCTGATGTGTAATCATCGCCATAATAAGTGTTCTCAAAGAAGGTGTTGCCGGCTTCTTCTTCATCTGTAAAAACCTGCTTATGACGTTCGTACTGAGCACTGACCAATATTCCGAAAATTGGTCTGAACAGGGCTGAATCTTGTTCTGTTTCAATGACCTTTCCAAACCTGTATTCGCCGTTTACGAAGTAATACGTACCTTTGAAATTCGATTTGCTGGCGTTGAGGTTTACATTAAGCAATTCTGTTTCCGCTCCGTTAAAAAGCAGTGCATCATCAGTCAATCCGCCATTTTCGTTATTCTTTACGGTATTTGTTATAAATCCAGAGTATATATTTATATTATTGCTGTTATAGCTCGAATAAAGTGTAATAAAATTGTTTTTTGTTTCCTGTGCAGTGTATTGTCCCGCCGATTTTGCAATATTCATGCGAAGAGTAAAGTTCAAATTCGGATTAACATTCTGAGAATGAAAAATATTAAATCGTGTTTCATTTTTAATCGTTCTATTTTCACTTTGACTAAAATCGAGGCGGGTAAATGGAGTTCTTGTATTGTAATATTGAACAGTGGCTGGAGTTAACAGGTAAGCCTCACGCGATTTTAAGAAAAAGAAATCTACATTCGAATTCCGGTCAAAAAAATCATTATTAAGTGCCGGATTACCATAATTTCCAAGATACGATGAAGTGATTGAATTTATAAAAACCGGATGATAAATCTGGAAGTTATCAATCAATGTGTCCAGTTTCATTGAATCCTGAAAAGCGCCATGTTCAGAAAGCTTCCATGTTCCAACATATGGATAGATTTTGATTTCCTTTTTCTCTTCCTTCTCAACTCCCTCTTTATCTACCTCAAATTCTTCGAACACTTGTGAATAGGAAAAAAAAGGAACAAACAGTGCTAACAGAAGAACAGTTATTATAAATTTTATTTTAAAATCCATATTAAGATTAATATAACCAAAAGAACCTTTTATGATTAAAAAATAATTCACAGTATCGTTTATATCAATTTCAATTTACAAAATATTTACAGCATCGTATTCCAGATAAAAATCTGCGTGGCACAAAACTAAAAAAAGCATTTAAGTGAAGGATACAACTTGATGACTTTTTATGATAATTAACTATAAATGGGGCCAATAAAAAAGCCCGTGCTCCAAAGAACACGGGCCTGTAAAGTTGGCAGCGACCTACTCTCCCACTGTTACGCAGTACCATCGGCGCTGGCGGGCTTAACTTCTCTGTTCGGTATGGGAAGAGGTGGTGCCCCGCCGCTATAGCCACCTAAAATCTTTAATGG
>DATITY010000636.1:0-8550 GCA_035467235.1 Draconibacterium sp.
CAAGTGAGTAGTTTCCGTCGATATCGGTAACCACACCCACAGTTGTACCTTTTACAACTACGGCAACTCCCGGCAGACCTACGCCTTTGTCGTCAACAACTTTACCTGTAATGGTTTTTTGTTGCTGTGCATCTGCAGACGAACCTGTTTCAGATTTTGCTTTTTCTTCGGCAGGAAAAACAATAACCTGTTTGTCAACAACCCTGTACTCAAGATTGAACTGGGGAAGAATTTCATTCAGAATTTCTTCCACTCTTGCACCGTCGGTGTTAACAGAAACTTTTTGTTTGTCGTTTACAACATCATTGTTGTAAATGAACTTGAATTCACTTTGGTCAGTGATAGTTTGAAAAACTTCTTTCAGACTTACCTTGTTCATTTTTAAATCGAACTTAACCGATTCAGAATAGGTACTTGCCTGAACATTGATTGCCATCGCCAGCAGCAAAAGGAGTAACCCTGATGCCAGGCGAAGTTTTTTTAGCCTTCCTCGAATCATGGAAGGCATTTGATTAACGCATTGTTCCATACAATTCATAGATTAGATTGATTAATAATAAAAAAATTGAACACTCATTTTTTTGAAAGGAAAGAAACTGACCAGATTTCCGGCCTTTCGGTTTAATTGGTTTAGGTACTACTGTTACTTTTGGTCGCTATATGTTGTTTTTTAAATGATTTTATAATAATTCCGTTTATTGTTTTTTCAGTTTTAAATTCTTGTGCCTCACTTAAAAGGCTTAATATTTTATCTACAGGTTCTGTATCAAAACTTGCTGTAAATCTTAGTTTTCCAACTTCTTCATCTGTAATAAAGATTTTTGTCATAAATTTTCTTTCCAGTTTTTGGGAAATTGAATTCAAATCTTCATCATAAAACCGAAGGATACCTTCGCGCCATTCTGCTGGTTTTTCCAAATCGTTCTGTTTCAGGTAAAAATTATTTTCGTCGTTTGTAAACGACACTTTCTGACCAGGTTTCATTACCAGTTTGTTTTCAGGCATATTTTTTTCAGATAATTCAACTTTTCCTTCATAAAGCGAAACTTCAGTTTTAATATCGCCCGGATAAGCAGAAACATTCAAATGCGTTCCCAAAACGGTTGTTTTCAGACTGGATGTTTTTATTACAAATGGTTTCTCTGCATCGTGGGCAACCTCAAAATAACCTTCACCAATAAGCAGAACTTCTCTGTTCTCATCCACAAAAGGTTCAGAAGCTATTAAAACTGTTTTGGAGTTAAGCCATACTTTTGTACCATCACTCAAAACAAATTCTTTTACCTCCCCTGGCAATACAACGTATTCGTTTAAGGTAACGCTTGTTTCAGGAATGTATTGCAGGTATGCAATATAACCCAGCGAAATAGCAAGCAAAATAGTTGCGGCAACCTTGTAAAAAAATCCAAAACTTAAAACATGCTTCGGCTGTATGGTTAAACCCAGTTTTTTTTCGGTTTTTCTAATTATTTGATTAGGCAGCGGTTTTGGAAAATAATTGAACCAGAAAGTATGCAGAATATCTTTTTTCCGACGAAATTCCAGACTTGATGAAAGTTCAGAGTCGAGAATTTGTTTTTCCTGATCCGAAATTTCAGAAGTTAATTCTTTTATAATCAGTTCGTATCGTTGATCGTTTACTTCCACAGTACAGTTCTTTGATTGTAAAGACGCAGAGATGAAAAATTCTACCCAATAAAAAAGTTTATTTTTTACAAAACAAATATGCTTGCCCGTTTTAGCGGAGAAGTTTTTTCCTTATGTTTTTTGTTTACGTTTAATAATACGGTTATTTTTTTTACCGCAAGTACAAGATGGTTATTAACCGTTTTTTCGCTAACACCCAGCACTTCAGCAATTTCCCTGTATTTTAAACCATTTATTTTTGCCAGGGTAAAAGCAAGCTTACATTTACCGGGTAATGTTTCAATTGCAGCATAAATCTGCTCAATTATTTCTTTTTCAATCAATGAATCTTCAGGACCTTCAACGGGCATAAAACTGAATTCATTAACTGTGTCAATTGAAATAATTTTTTCGTTTTTAACCTTTCGCAAATGCGACAAACACCCGTTTCGAACACTAATAAATAGGTATGATTTCAGATTGATGATTTTCTCTAACTGAGCACGGTTATTCCATATATTTACATATACGTCGCTAACAATTTCTTCAGCAATTTCCTTATTTTTCAGAAATCCAATGGCAAACCATAAAAGTTCGTCTGAAGTAAGTTCCATCAAATGGCCGAACTTTTTTTGATCTCCGTTAGCTATTAATGATTTGTAATTATGATCGTTTAACATCAAAAATTTCCACAGTTTTAGTTTAGAAAAGTAGTATTAGTTTAAGGATTGCAAACTAGGCAAAATAAATCATAAAAAAAAGGTTTGACTGACACTAAATCCAAAAATTTTTAAACAGGTTGATTTTTTGAATTTAAATTACAGCCCCAAAACCTCGTTTATTTCAGTCATTGAGGCTACCGAAAGTTCGACAAATTCTTCGAGCGAGATTCCGATTTTTTCGCATTCAAGAATATTTTCACGTTTTACTGATGCAGCAAAAGCTTTTTGTTTCATTCGTTTTGTAACTGAATTTGGTTTTACCGAAGCAATTTTTTTGTCGGGATAAACAAGAGTAGTTGCCGTTATTAATCCGGTAATGGTTTCGCCGGCAGCCAGTGCATGTTGAAATTCGGTAGAAC
The DNA here is from genome assembly GCA_035467235.1 of Draconibacterium sp. GTDB lineage: Bacteria > Bacteroidota > Bacteroidia > Bacteroidales > Prolixibacteraceae > Draconibacterium. Next base: position 2,708 of record DATITY010000636.1, read on the forward strand.
GTTCCTTTCCGGTTGCCACCTCGTTGTGCATAACAATGGCATCGAGCATTTCTTCAGTTATTTTGCCTTTCAGCAGTTTTTCTGCATACGGACCATGAGTGTAAGAATCGGCGTTGGTAATTTCCACATCAATATCGTGTAAAAGTCCTGCAATGCCGTATTCTTCCTCATTTTTACCCAGTTTTTTTGCAATGCCACGTAATACGGCTTCCGAAGCAAAACTGTGTTTTAGCATATTGTCGGAGGTAACGTTTTCTTTCAGCAACTTTACAGCTTCTTCTCTTGAAATCATTTTAATAAACAGTTTAAGGTAATAGTTTTAGTGCCGATAAAATTATAATTAATTTTAGCATTTTAAAAAGTGTATAAAATTGAACAAATTCAAAATGGTTGAAATTGAACGCAAATTTCTGATAAACGATGAACTTTGGAAACCCAAAGAGAAAGGTACCATAATAAAACAGGGGTATCTTTCGGTTGACCCGGAAAGAGTTGTCAGGGTGAGAATTGCAGGTGAAAAAGCATATCTGACAGTTAAAGGCAAACCAATAGGAATTACCCGAACCGAACTGGAATATGAAATTCCAAAAAATGAAGCGGAAGTTTTGATGAAAATGTGTCTTGATTTTCCGGTTGAAAAAATACGTTACAAAGAAAAAATCGGTAATTTAATTTGGGAAATCGATGTGTTTGAAGGAGCCAACAAAGGTCTGTTTATGGCCGAAGTTGAACTCACCGATGAAAACCAGGAATTTGATATGCCTGAATGGATAGGCGGGGAAGTAAGCCTGGAATCAAGATATTATAATGCGTGGCTTTCGCGAAATCCGTTTTCGAAGTGGTAAATCAACCAAATTTATTTTTAAAGTTAAATTGAATCCCGCGGTTAAATTATTCCCCCTTGAAATAACATAAATGCTATTTTTGCGTTTTTTGTGAACAGAAAGCTAAAAACGATTATAATGATTTTTGACAAATTGAAATCTCTTTTACTACTTTTTCTTATTTTATTTATTTCCATTCATGTTGCTGGTCAGACTTCAGAGAATGAAGATGAAAATGAAACTTTGCAAATGGGTATTCAAATTCTGAAGCGTTATTTTTACGATGATAATGAGTGGTATATTGCAAAACCATCGGTTGCGAAAGATGTAAAGGGTTTAATAAATTTCATTGAAGATGAGCCAATTGATACAATTATCAATAATGTGTTCAAATCTTTTTCACAAAAGCAGACGTATGTTTTCAGGTTACCCGAAAATGTAGCAGATAGTTTAACAGTTCCCGGGTTTTACGCGTATCCGCTGGTTCAGAAACGCATCGAAAATATTAATTTGCAACTGAAAAAGGAATTTGAAAACAAGCAGGCCGGCGCCCCTCCTTCATTATTCGAGAATATGGATGAGAAACTAAAATTAATTCCCAAGGGAAAGGGAATGCAGCTATTTACCGAATCGGTTTATACTATGCCCAAAGATTTGCAAATTCCGGAGGTTATTCCCGATTCGGTGTTAAATTCACCCGGGGCGTTTGAAAAATTGGTACGTTTAGACAGTATCCGCGCGGTTTATGTCGAGCAGAAACGAATAAACTATAATGATTCAATCAGAGCGGCTTATGTAGATTCCGTTAATAATTTCTATGGCAAAAAAGCTTTTGCGGAAGAATTGAATTACCAGGTCAGGCGCTTCTCCGATTCTGTAAAAGTGAACAACTATAATGTATTGAGGATGTACAATGAATCGGTTGTTAATGCTGTGAACGATTCGATATCTGCAATTTTGGGAACGTTAGCTGAATATGCTGATTTTATAGATTCAACAAAAATTTCGATGTATAATCTTTCGGGTAATTCCACCGAGATAGGTTTAAAAAGCGGTGATGAAAGATTTGCCAGGTTCTGGCTGAAAAATGTGCAGAACGACTCGCTGAGTGTGCTTATCAGAAGCGTTGGTAAAAACGGAATGTTTATGCTGATTGACGATGGTGTAACCATTTCGCGGTACAAACCCAAGGAGACGAAAAAAGATTTTGATTTCAAATCACTGGAGAAAAATATCGCATCGTTGACGGCAGTTGGTAAAAGTTACGAAGTAGAAACTCCCTGGGTAATTGGCGGTGAAGGTAATGTTGGTTTTACGCAAACATATCTGCAAAACTGGAAAAAGGGGGGACAAAGCGCGATATCGTCACTAATCGTACTCAGGGGTTTTGCCAATTACAAACGTGCCGATGGACTTATAAAATGGGATAATTCAGGTGAATTCAGAAATGGATGGATTCGTCCGGGAGGAAAGGAGGAGCAGCTTCAAAAAAACGATGACAGGTTTGAAATTACATCCAGATTCGGAGTAAGTGCATATAAAAAATGGTTTTACAGTTCTGAGTTTAGCTTTGAAACCCAGTTTTTCAAGGGATACGAGTATCCCAGAACCGAAGATGATAATCCAATTTCGGCTTTTATGGCTCCTTCGCGAATGTTTTTTAAGGTGGGTATGGAATACAAACCAAATAAGGAATTCTCCTTGTTGCTTTCTCCTTTTACCATAAAAAATGTTTATGTACGCGATACAGTGTTAATTGACCAAACCAAATTTGGAATTGATGCCAATAAAAAGAGCTTTTGGGAGCCTGGTTTAATGGCCGATTTGTTTTATAAAAAATCGATTACAAAGGACATTACATATGAAACCAAATATAAAATGTTCCTCAATTACAAAGAACCATTTCAGAAATTTGATATCAATTGGGAGAATATATTCGTAATGAAATTAACCAATTATGTAAATATGCGGTTTCTTGTTCATTTTCTTTATGATGACGATGTGCTTTTCCCGATTTATGATGATAATGAAGTGAAAATTGGAGAGGAACCCAAACTTCAGATAAAAGAATTCTTTTCAATAGGATTTACGTACAAAATCAATCACAACGTAATGCATTCAAAACGAATACGTTAAATCCATAATCCGGAAATAACAAAAAGACCGTAAATAACGCTTGCAATTCCATTGGTGGTGAAAAACGCAATATTAACCTTGCTCAAATCATTTGGTTTCACAAGTGTATGCTGATAAGCCAGCAATCCGGTAAAAATAAATGCACCAATAATATGCAGCCAGTTTGCCGGGGTTAAAACAGCAACCGCAACAACAAAAATGGCTGAACTTAAATGAATTATTTTAGCCAAATCCAGCGCTCTTTTTTTTCCTAACAATGATGGGATTGATTTCAGATTTAAGTTTTTGTCAAAGTCTTCGTCCTGCAGAGCATATATAATATCGAATCCGCTTACCCAGAAAAAAACCACTAAACTCAGCATGAGCGGTAACCAGTCGAATTTACCCGCAACGGCAAGGTATGCTCCCATCGGAGCGATTGCCAGTCCCAAACTCAATACAAAATGACAAAGTGGTGTAAACCGTTTTGTATAACTGTAAAACAGGATTACAAAAAGGGCCACTGGTGAAAGAAAAAAGCAAAGTGAATTTATAAACCAGGTAGTTGCGATAAAAAACAAGGAATTTAAAATCACAAAAAGTAACACCGATTTTGGCTCCAAAACACCTGCCGGAATTTCACGTAAAGCAGTTCTTGGATTTAATTTGTCGAACTCCCGGTCGAGAAATCTGTTAAATCCCATGGCAGCATTGCGGGCGAATACCATACATAACAATACCAGAATCAGTAACTTAATGCTGAGGTCAGCAGAATCCTGCCGCATTGCAAGGAAAAAACCGGTAAGCGCAAATGGTAATGCAAATAAGGTATGTTCGAATTTTACCAGCCTTGAATAGTTTATTAATTTTTTCATTTAGTTTTTCAATACGAGGTAAAAATAAAAGATATTTTGGAATTTATTAAAACAGCGAGTTTGGAGATTTATGAAACAGGAGAAATAAAAAACTGAGAGATTTAATTTACATTTGGGGAAAAGTTGTAAAAATGAAGAATATCAAACGGTACTATATATTAAATGCCGAACCTAAAGACGTTTATAACGCATTGACAAATAAAACCATGCTTGAAATATGGACTGGTGAACCTGCTGTAATGGAACCAGTACCAGGCAGCAATTTTTCATTGTGGGGCGGGAGTATTTCGGGTGTTAATCTTGAATTCGAAGAAAATAAGAAAATTGTGCAACAGTGGTTTTTTGATGACGAGAATGAAGATTCAATAGTTACCATGAAACTGCATCCACATAAAAAAGGAACAAGTCTCGAACTTTCTCATACAAACATTCCTGATGATGCATATGAAAATATTTCTGAAGGTTGGGATGATGATTATTTTGGTGCTCTGAATGAGCTGTTTATATAGATAATGAAACAGAATTATTCAAATTTGAGTGGTAGTGGCTGTGTTGGTTCAAAGCTGTAAAACTGTCTTTTTGATTGTTCTTCCAATACGAAACCTACAAAACTTATGTCATCGGGGTGAAATGGATAAAAAGCCAGTCTCAGTTGAATTGTTTTAAAAACCAGGTTTTCGTTATGTAATCTGATTCCCGCACCAATGCCACTGTAATAATCCTGTTTTAAAATAAATTCTTTGTTGGAGCCAATTACGCCAATATCGGTAAAACCAAAAAGAGCCATGTTGAATTTGTAAAACTCCTTCTTTAGAAAAAGTACATATTCCAGATTTAAGGTTAAACGTTGTTTTCCAAACACTTCCCTGCTCCTAAAACCCCTGATGGAGTTGTTTCTGCTCAGATTAAGGTTTTCTATTTCCAACCTGTGCATTCCAATTGTATAATCTGTTTTAACAAATAATCGGAATGTTTTTTCACCAGAATGTATTTGTTTCGAAATAAAATAGATTCGTGCATCAATTTGTCCTTGTTCAAAACCTCGTTTACTGTAATAACTGCCAATATCTCCTTCCATGTAAAAATATCCTTTTTTGTTAATGAGTAAATTTCCGTTCGAAAGAAGTAAATGTGCATAATGCCGGTTCCCGAATTCATTAAATTCATAACCGTAAACAATTTCGTTCTTAAATCCTTCAGGAATGTCTTCTGTAATTCCGTAACTGTAAACCAGTTCATCATGTATAAATCTTCTTTGTGTAAATGTTAAGCTACTCAAAAGAAAAGTACGGTTGGCGAAATAACTTACACTTTGCGGTTCAGAAGCCGGACGCGTATAAAATTTTTGAGTGTTGAATCCTCCGGATAAAACAATCTGGGCATTTTCAGGTTGATTATTCTTTACCTGAAAACTATGCCCTCCCCATGCGCCGTAATAAGATAAATCCATGGGAATTTCAGCGTAAATAACATCGTTTTGAAATATCCAGTTAGTACGAAACATTCGCATGGCCGTTGCTCCATAACCCCATTTAATAGAGGTTGTAATAAACGGCTTGTTTAAATTAAACATGAATCCCTCACTTTTGTATGTGTTCAGATAACCAAGGGAAATATCTATAAATTTTCCCTGAATGTTTTTGATTTTGTAATAGGTTTCTGTTCCGAGATACGGTTGTTTGTTAACGTGTCCGGCAAAAACAAAACCAATTTCATGACCTACTCCAAATATGTTATTATTGTATATCCCGAATGCTGCAGACTGAATTCCGTGTACATTGCCAGTTGCACCAAACGAAAAACGATCTTTAATAAGAATATGAACTTTTACAAATCCCGCGTAAACTGAATCCTGTTCGAGGATTATATTAATTTCTTTAATGTATGGCAATGAGCGAATTAATCGTTCATTTTCATATATTAATTCCGGATCAACAGCATCCCCCACTTTAAAGAGCAAAAGCTTTTGAATGGATTTAAGATTTGATTTTGTATGTATTTTATTTGCAGCTTTTTCAAACTTACTTGA
>DATITY010000637.1:0-3248 GCA_035467235.1 Draconibacterium sp.
TCCATCTGCAATGAAAATCAATGAACTAAATAAAATAACTGCTCCCCTGAGCAGCACAGAGAAAATGCCCGTGCTGTTTTTAGGGCATGGCAGTCCGATGAACGCGATTGAAGAAAATGAATTTGTTGCGGGATTCAGAAACATTGCCAAAACAATACCAAAACCGAATGCCATTCTTTGTGTTTCAGCGCATTGGGAAACGAGGGGGACTTTGGTTACCGCCATGCAAAATCCTCCCACTATTCATGATTTTGGTGGATTTCCTAAATCTTTGTTTGAAGTGCAGTACCCGGCCCCGGGTAGCCCGGAATTGGCAAAGGAAACGAAATCAATTATTACGAAAACCGAAGTTGGCCTGGATGAAAAATGGGGACTTGACCACGGCGCCTGGAGTGTTATCAAACATTTGTATCCTAATACCGATGTGCCTGTTATTCAAATGAGCCTCGATTATTACCAAACGCCTCAATTCCACTATGAACTGTCAAAGGAACTTGTCTCTCTTCGCAAAAAAGGAGTACTGATAATTGGAAGCGGAAACATGGTTCACAACTTGAGAATGGTTGCCTGGGATAAACTGGATTCCGGTGAATATGGTTATGACTGGGCTTTGGAGGCCAGTGAGAAAATGAAAAAGTATATTCTTAATGGCGATCATAAACAACTCATCAATTACAAAAGTCAGGGAAAACCTTTCGAACTGGCCATTCCAACTCCCGAGCATTATTTACCCCTGCTCTATGCACTGGCATTGAAAGAAGAAAATGAAACAGTTGGTTTGTTTAACGACAAAGCTGTTGCAGGTTCTCTGACTATGACTTCGGTGACAATCGGGGGTGCATAAACGTAAACCGTCCGATTGTTTGCAATTCATTGTCAAAAGTTTTGCATAGCCAATTTTCACTTTTAATATCATTGATGCATTACTGACAATTCAATTCATCTGCATTCCTTTGTGATTTTTAATATTTGGGGAAATCAAACAAATTTTATTTTCCACGCGATGAACAAAGCAATCAGTCTGTAAGTTATTTATAAAATTTTATAATCTTGAAATGAAAAACGTTTTGACCAAAATAGAAGCGCTAATTGTAATTGTGTTTTCCATCACAATATCAAGTTGTAATCAAAATAAAAAAGAGGAAATCAAAGCAGGTAAACCCAATGTTTTGATTATTGTAGCCGACGATTTGGGTTACAGTGACATAACATCATTTGGCGGAAATATCCCAACCCCGGTAATTGATCAGTTGGCAAATGAGGGTATGCGTTTTTCAAGCTTCCGTGTACAACCTACCTGTTCACCAACCCGTTCATCACTTTTAACCGGAAATGACAATCATGTTGCCGGTTTGGGAATTATGAGCGAAATGGACTACCCGGCCTTAAAAGCACTCAATCTACCTGGTTATGCAGGTGAACTTAGTGAGCAAGTTGTAACAATTCCTGAAATATTGCGCGAAAACGGGTATCACACCTAAATGACAGGAAAATGGCATTTGGGTGAAGGACCGGGCAAAGATCCTTTCGACCGTGGTTTCGAAGAAACCTTTATTCTCGGCACTGGTGGCGGTAGTCACTGGAACGACAAAAAGGCATTGTCGCCGCTTCAGCATATGGATTACACAAGGAATGGACAACCTGTTGAACTGCCTGCAGATTTTTATTCTACAAAGAACTATACTGATTCGATTATTCTTTTCATCGAAAAAAACAAAGCCGACAAAAAACCGTTTTTCGGGTATCTCTCCTAGACAGCCGTTCACGATCCACTTCATACACCAAAGGAATACATCGATAAATTTAAGGGTAAATTCGATATGGGCTGGGATTCACTTTGGACTGTTCGGCTGAACAATCTGAAGGCGTTGGGAATCGTTCCAAAGGAATTTGATAAATTTTCAAAAAATCCTGCCATTACGGCATGGGAAAAATTAGACCCCGAGCAGAAACAGGAATTTGCAAAGGATATGGAAGTTTATGCAGCAATGCTCGATTACATGGACATGAGTATTGGCCGTGTTTTTGACTATTTAAAAAAAGAGGGTTTATACGATAACACGATGATTGTTTTTATGTCGGATAACGGGGCAAACGGTGCAACTGCAGCTACCTATCCAGGGAATGAGGACGGTGTATATCATGCATCATTTAACAATGAAATTGAAAATCGCGGTCTGCAAAACTCATATGCTGAAGCAGGACCAGGCTGGGCAAAGGCTTCCACATCTCCATTCAGGTTTTTTAAAAGTTTTACTTCTGAAGGAGGAATCAGGGCTCCACTTATTATTAAAATGCCCGGAAACATGAGTAAAGCAGGAAGCTGGAACAGCAGTTTTATACATGTTACAGATATTTTACCAACTATACTTGAAATTACAGAAGTAAAATATCCTGAACAGTTTAAAGGGAAAAATATACATCCTTACATAGGAAAATCAATAAAATCTGTTTTACAGGGTGATTCTGTTTCGGTTCGTACAAACGAAGGAATGGGATGGGAACTTTTCGAAATGAAAGCTTACATCAGTGGAAACTGGAAAATTCTTCGCCTTCCAAAACCAATGGGAACAGGTGAATGGCAACTGTACGATATTGAAAAAGATCCGGCAGAAACAACATACCTTTCTGCTCAATTTACTGAAATTAAGGAACAATTGATTAAGGCGTGGAATGAATATGCAAAACTAAACGAAGTTCATGATCACAAGGAACATTTCGATTCGTTATACATTCAAAGTTTTGCCGTAAAAGAGAATGATTGAAAAAGTAAGTACCCGCAGAATTCAACTAAAACGGAATTACTGCCGGGCTACAGTTTCAATGCTTACGGGCCCCAACAATCCCGAACTTTGCAGCGCTTCGTCTTCTTTTATATCATCGACCAAATGCCAGGTATATCGTTTTTCAACGGGTAGAAATTTGTCTTTTATCAGTTGATTGCGCCAAAGATTTACCACTTCGATTTCGAGTTGGTTTGTGCCTTTTTTCAGATTCTCTCCTGCTTTAAGCCGAAATGGCGTCATCCATGTTCCGCCAATATCAGCGCCATTGATTTTTATTTTGGCCATTACACTTAAATCGCCTAGATTGATAAAAAATTCATTATTTTCAGGCAGTTCACTTAACTCAAAAGCGGTATGGTAAATGGCAGTTCCTGAATAATATTTTATTTTTTCATCCTTCATTTGCGACCAGTCTTTCAGTGTTTCAAAATTCACAGTTTCAACCGGACCAATTGCTTTGTT
>DATITY010000638.1:0-9882 GCA_035467235.1 Draconibacterium sp.
TTGAAATTGAAACTGTGAAGCAAGACCTAATATTACAAGGACTTTCAACAAATTTCAGGGTAAAACAGATGCACAATGATTCGATTACATTGCCTGAAAAATTTGAATTACTGGCTACTTCAAAAACATGTAAAGTGCAGCTAATGAAGCATAATCATTACCCATTATATTCTAGTCAGTTTCATCCTGAATTTTATAATATCAGATTAATACAGAATTTTACAAGACTTTGCAATAATAAACCGAAAGCGTGATTTGTATCACTTTTTTCTGCCTCTACTCCCTGCAAATCGTTATAAAATGCGGAACTTCCATATAACCAAATAATTAACAATTGGCGGGAATAAATGAAGTATAGATATTTAAGCGTATCTTTGCGCCCTATTAATTCTCCCTGCGAAATATCCTTTTGAATATTTTTCCCGGAAATAAAAATGAAAATTTAAAAATGTTATTTGAAGATTTAAATATTATTGAGCCTATTCTAATGGCCGTAAAAGAAGAAGGATATACTGAACCCACATTAATACAGGAGAAAGCCATTCCGGTGATTCTCGACAGGAATGATGTTTTGGGAAGCGCCCAAACCGGAACCGGGAAAACAGCAGCTTTTGCCATTCCGATTTTACAACATTTATATAACGATCGTTTGCAAAACCACGGTCAGCGAAAAATAAAAGCGCTGGTTATTACGCCAACCCGCGAACTCGCCATTCAAATTGCCGACAGTTTTTCGACTTACGGAAGATTTACAGGAATCAGGAACACAGTAATTTACGGTGGCGTTAAACAAGCGTCGCAAACCAGTTCGATTCGCAATGGAATTGATGTTTTGGTTGCAACACCGGGAAGGTTGCTCGATTTGATGGATCAGGGTTATGTGAAATTAAACGATATTGAATATTTTGTATTGGATGAAGCCGATCGGATGCTCGACATGGGTTTTATTCACGATATCCGGAAAATTATTGCAAAACTTCCACTAAAGCGGCAATCGTTGTTTTTCTCCGCTACCATGCCCGGCAGCATTGTTGAACTTTCGAGAAAAATCCTGAGTAATCCACAGAAAATTGAAGCCACGCCAACCGCAACCACTGCCGAAACTGTGCAGCAATATTTGTATTATACCAATAAATCGACTAAAAAAGATTTGCTGCATCATATTTTAAATGACAAGCAGATTTCGCAGGTTTTGTTATTCTCGAAAACCAAACATGGCGCCGACAAAATTACAAAGCACCTGAAAAGTCAGAACATCCGGGCTGCTGCAATTCATGGAGATAAAGGACAAAATCAGCGGCAAAAGGTGTTGCAACAATTTAAAGACGGCGAAATCCGGGTACTTGTAGCCACTGACATTGCTGCACGTGGTATCGACATTGATAAACTGAAATATGTTATCAATTACGATATTCCCAATATTTCAGAAACTTACATTCACCGCATTGGGCGGGCAGGCAGGGCAGGAGAGGAGGGAATTTCAATTTCGATATGCGAACCCGAGGAAAACGGATATGTCAAAGACATTGAAAAACTCATCAACCAGAAAATTGAACTGATTCATAAAAATCCTTTTCCACAAACCGAAAAACCAATGACAAACGGTGAAAAGGCAGAGTGGGAAAAAGAAAAGATTAAACGGAAGAAAGAATTTTTCTCTTCACGAAGCCAAAATTCAATCCATACAAAATCGTTTAATTTTTCAAGGGCAAAAAGATAGATTGCAGGCACAACAAAATAAAAAAAACCGGTTGGACTTTTACAACCGGTTTTTTAATTCTGTTTTATTTCTTATTTCGTTTCAATATCAATTCCTTGTAAATGAACCATTTTTACTGCCCTCCCCGATGGGTCGGCGTTATTCCGGAACGATGCATCCCAGGCAAGCGCTTCGGCAGTGCTGCAGGCAATTGAAGGCACTGAGGGTACACACAAAGCCGCCTGGTCCGATGGGAAATGTTCGCTGAAAATGGTGCGGTAATGATATTCTTCCTTACTCATTGGTGTATTTATCGGGAATCTGAATTTGGCATTTTTCATCATTTCATCAGAAACAATATCGTTGGCCACTTTTTTCAAGGTGTCAATCCAGCCGTAACCAACACCGTCGGAAAACTGTTCTTTCTGCCGCCATGCAATACTTGCAGGAATCTGGTCTTCGAATGCTTTCCTTAACGGCCATTTTTCCATCCGTCCGTTTTTTGCCATTTTTTCTTCGGGATTAAAACGCATGGCAACGTCTAAAAATTCCTTGTCGAGGAATGGAACGCGACCTTCAACTCCCCATGCAGCCAGGGTTTTATTGGCACGCAAACAGTCGTAAAGATTTAACCGGCCAACCTTTCGAACGCTTTCTTTATGAAATTCTTCAGCATTTGGCGCTTTGTGGAAATAAAGATAACCGCCAAAAATTTCATCGGCGCCTTCACCCGACAAAACCATTTTTATCCCCATGGATTTGATGAACCGTGCAAGCAAATACATCGGTGTGGAGGCGCGAATTGTAGTCACATCGTATGTTTCGATATGGTAAATTACATCGCGGATTGCATCCAGTCCCTCCTGGATAGTGTAATGAATTTCGTGGTGAATTGTGCCAATTTCTTCGGCAGCTTTGCGTGCGGCAGCCAAATCAGGCGAACCATCCAACCCGATTGCAAAAGAGTGCAGTTGCGGCCACCAGGCATCTTTCTGGTCGTTGGTTTCAATCCTTTTTCCTGAGAATTTTTTGGCAAGTGCCGAAGTAATGGTCGAATCGAGACCACCCGAAAGCAAAACGCCATAAGGGACATCAGACATCAACTGCCGGTGAACTGCTGCTTCGAGCGCAATTTTAAGGTCTTCGATATTTGCCGGATTGTTTTTTACATTTTCATAATCGATCCATTCGCGGGTATGCCAGCGTTTCATTTCACCATCTTTGCTGTATAAATAATGTCCCGGAGGAAACTCTTCAATTTTTTTGCACTGTCCTTCCAGTGCTTTCAGTTCAGAAGCAACATAGTAATTGCCAAATTCGTCCCAGCCATGATATAACGGAATAATTCCGATATGGTCGCGGGCAACAAGGTATGCATCATTTTCTTCATCATACAAAGCGAAACCAAAAATTCCATTCATTTCATCAAGGAATTTCTCTTTTTTGTCACGGTACAGCGCCAAAATAACTTCGCAATCCGAACCGGTTAAAAATTCATATTTCCCACTGTATTGTTTTCTTATGTCGCGATGATTATAAATTTCTCCATTCACTGCCAAAATAAGTTTCCTGTCCTTGCTGTACAAAGGTTGGCCACCTGATTCCGGGTCAACTATCGAAAGTCTTTCATGCGCCATCACCGATTTTTCGCCACAGTAAATACCCGACCAGTCGGGTCCGCGGTGACGCACTTTTTTTGACATTTTTAAAACTCGTGGCCTCAACTCCTGAGCATCTGTTTTTAAATCGAATACGCAAACAATTCCACACATATCTTTTAATTCTATATTCTGATTAAATAATTGAGCGACAAAAATAATCAAAATGCTTTCACTGCAAAATAAAATGTGACAAAAATCTATTAATAGCAATAATAAAAATACATTATTCTATATTATTGGCAATTTGTATTTTATCTTGTAAACATGGTTGTTGTATTTTATCCCCTGTAAATTTATTGGTATTTGTAAAAAAAAAGTGCCAATAATCTGTTTCGCCCCCATTTAAATCGAAGTGATTATTTGAATTTTTAGTAGTTTGGAAATATAACACCACTTTAAATAAGCCGGTACCTCAATAAAATTGGGAGTTTTTCAAAACTCAAAAGACTAATTTTTTAACTTTAAAAAAATATTAAGAACTAAACTTTATCTTCAACTGAGATGGAAACAAGTATTTTCATGGACCTTTCAAAAACACCCGAAACTGTTGAGTTAGAGACTCCACTGGGTAAAACATTTCCACTTTGGATGGAAATCAGGGAATTTGTTTTGGAGAAACATCCGGCTGCAGTTGAAGAATGGCATATTGCAGTAAAGAAATACGGTTGGGGATTCCGTATTAAGGATAAAAAACGGGCAATTATTTATTTGTCGCCACGGGAAGGATTTTTCCATGTGGCAATGGTATTTGGGCAAAAAGCAACCGATCAGATTTTAAATTCTGACATTTCAGCAAAAATTAAGGAAGAATTGATGATTTCGAAGGTTTACATGGAAGGCCGTGTGATCCGTCTTGAAATTCATGACAATACTTTCATCAATGACATAAAAAAACTAGTCGAAATTAAAATTGCCAATTAATTCACTCAAACGCAACCTAAATGAACAAAGGCCAAAACTTTCATCTGTGTTATTTCTGTAGTACTGTTACGACCCACGAATGGATGGAATTTAGATTCTATCACAGATAAGATTACCTTTGCACCATGTCAGGAATAAAAAAGAATCAAAAAAACATACTCAGCAAACTCAATATTGAACAACTCAATCCGATGCAGGAAGAGGCACAGCAAGCCATTTATTTCGGTTCCGAAATCGTTCTGCTTTCGCCAACCGGAACGGGGAAAACATTGGCTTTTATGTTGCCAATTATTGCCGGACTGGATGCAAAATGCAATGAAGTTCAGGTGTTAATCCTTGTCCCATCACGCGAACTGGCCATCCAGATTGAACAGGTAATCCGCGAAATGGGAACCGGTTACAAAACCAATGCCTTTTACGGTGGCCGCAATTTCAGCAAAGACGGGATGGATTTAAACCACCCGCCAGCAATATTAATCGGAACTCCCGGAAGAATTTCGGACCATATCAAAAGAGAAACATTTTCAACACAAAGCATAAAAACTTTGGTTCTTGATGAATTTGACAAATCATTGGAAATTGGTTTTGAAACTGAAATGAAAGCAATCATATCTTCGCTTCCAAAAGTTACCAGGAAAATTCTGACTTCTGCCACTCACGAAGTTGTTATTCCATTGTTTGTGGGTTTAAAAAATCCCCGATACATCAACTATCTCAACGAGAAAATTCAGCAGTTAAAAATCAAAACCATCATTTCTTCTTCGAGGGATAAACTTGAAACGCTGGTAGAAACGTTGAACCACATTGGAAACCAACCCGGAATTGTATTTTGCAATTTCAAGGAAACCATTCAACGGGTCAGTGAATTTCTCACAGAGAATAAAATCAGTCACGGTTGTTTTTATGGCGGCATGGAGCAGATTGACAGGGAACGGGCACTCATTAAATTCCGAAACGGCACACACCAGTTAATTATTGCCACCGACCTTGCAGCACGCGGACTCGATATACCCGAACTGAAATTTATTATTCATTACCATCTTCCGCTCCGAAGCCAGGAATTTACCCACCGCAACGGACGAACCGCTCGAATGCACAACGAAGGAACCGCCTATATTTTGAAATGGGTAGGCGAAGATTTGCCCTCGTTTATCCCCAAAACCGAAATCGAGAAGTTGAAAAAAGCGCCGATTCGATCTGAATCTGAGTGGACTACTCTTTTTATTTCAGGCGGCAGAAAGGATAAAATCTCGAAAGGCGATATTGCCGGACTGTTCATCAAACAAGGTTTGTTGGAAAATGAGCATTTGGGAAACATCGAATTAAAACACGATTGCGCTTTTGTAGCTGTTCATGCTCAAAAAGTAGACGAACTTTTGCCACTTGTCGATAACAGTAAATTGAAGAATAAGAAAGTCCGGATATCTTTAATTTAGGTTTTGCAGTTTCAATTCATGTAATTCACCTGATTGTAATTTTTACAGCTATTCCAGATGTGCCGAGAATTTCTCATCGATATGCTGGTTAAACCACTTGTCAACAACCGATTTTCTAAACCGCCACTCTTTGCCCAGTTTTGCTGCCGGAATCTTTCCGGTTTGCGCCCAGGTATAAATGGTCTGCGGTTTTACTTTTAAGTATTTGGCAACTTCCTCCAATGTCATTATCTCCTCCATATCAAATTACTTAAAAACATTTAAAACATCAGTTGTATCGTTTTGTTGTGTATTCATCGAATCGATGATTTGCATTGGCGTTTTCATTTGAACTTTTTCCTGAACTTCTTCATCGGCAATCAACTGTTTTACCGAATAAACAATGGCGGTGTAAAAATTACCTTCATATTTTCTGAACAACTTGAAATCTTCGTTTTTATCACATAAAAAAGGCCTTAAATTCCAGGCAAACTGAATACCGACAAATGCAAGAATAATTATCCAGATTCTGAAAACAGAGACGCCAATTTGCGGATAAACGTTTTTTTTGTCGCAGGCAAATTTTAAGGCATCAACCATTAATCGCATGCCGAAAATTCCGGAGAATAGAAATATCGCTACATGCAGCAATTGCAGAAAATGATAGTTTCCACCGGTAATCTGGAAAAAAACAACAATCGGCGAGAATGACAACGCAATGGCAGAAGTGAGAACAAATCCGCTTAAAACAATGATTATCATTTGTCTTAAATTCATTTTCGAGCCCAACACCTGCTGGATTACAAAAAATGAAGGAAAACAAATAATTAAAGTGCACAGGAACAAAACAATAACCTTAACACCGGCAACCACCGACTGCAAAACACTGTGGTAGCTCCCCATAACAACGCCATAAATAAAAGTGAAAATGCAAATAATGATAATCTGGTTAAAAATAAGTTTACGCGACTGGATTTTGTCCCTTTCACTGAAATACGATTCGGTGTTATGGAATATTTTAAATACTTCCATAAATTCATTTGAATTTTTCATTTCCCGTGATTTTTGATTTTACAACCAAAGTTATGAAAAATTATTTAATTGATGTTTATTATTGTTTATTATTGATTAGTATTTTTTTGTAATATTTTATACTGATTAATTCCTTTAATACAGGCTAAAGGTCAGGCTCTGTCTTTGTATTGTTTTCGATAAAAGAAATTATCCGCTAAAGTGAAATGATGGAATTATTGGTCAATGACGACCAGTTTGAAATTTAGTGTCTGGGCAAAAAAAAATTATATTTAGTTTCGTTTTTGTTTCTATTAAAGCTCAAAAGTAAACAAGTTTATACCAATGGATAATAACAGCAAACCGGAAAATTAGAAAGTACTCTTGAAGCTGCTTTAGTGTGTAATCTTATTTTCCAATTATCATTTCTTTCAGCGCCCAAAGAATCGCAAGTACATCTTTTTTTGATTCTTCATCAATTTTATACTTTTCCAACACTACCATAATATCATCAACTGCAGCCATATATTCGGCAGCGCTGATATTCATTCCTGTGTGTGTTTCAGGCATTTCTCTGCCTTTATATTCAACAGGGCCACTACTTCCAGCGCTAAAAAAATCAATTGTATGTTGCCTGATTTTTGCAAATCTTTCAGGCATTTCAGCATACGGTGCAAATCGTGCGCGTATTACCGGATTATTCATGTGATTTTCAATTACATCGTCAACAATTGCAGTGATTCCCGATGTTCCGCCAAGTCGTTCAAACAGTGATTTCATCTTATTATTTTTAAGTTTTTTATTTTTCTTTGCTAATCAAATTTACAACCCTGCACAACCAAAAAATATTACAATTGGTTCTTTTACTTGTAATTTTAGACCAATTCCGAAAATTTCGAAAGAAATGAAATTCTAATGTTTCCGGTAATAATATTCTGAAGGTGAAAAATGATACCTTTTCAGAAAACATTTCGAAAAATAGGATGGGCTGCTAAAACCGGAATCAAATGCTACTTCAGAAATCGAATTGTTCTGTTTTTTCAATAACTCCAAAGCCTTTTTTAACCGATAAGTCAAAAGAAAAGAATTAGGCGATTCCCCAACAATCTGAATCATTTTTCGATACAACTGTGATTTGCTGAATCCCATTGTTTTGCCAAAGTCATCAACTTTAAGATTCGTATTTTTCCATTCGCTTTCAATAAAATCCATTAAAGTGTTAAGAAATTTTTCATCGGATAATGAAAGAACAAAAATCGATTTTTCGTCAATAAACTGATTTGCATTTTCACTTTGATATAAATCGCTGACTTCACCTGAAACGACAATATCAGCGCGGGAAACGAAATTCATGCGTTCAGCCAGTTTAATTGTATCCTCAAAAATCGATTCCTTTTCTGTCACCGGAACACCTGCATTTAATCCTATTTTTACACCCGAACATGTTTTTCCCTTTTTATCATCAATCATGAGAATATGCTCAACAATCAGTTTGGCACACAACACTGCTTTTGTAACTGATTTAAAAGAGACTAAAATTTCTTCTTCAGTTTGATTAACAACTCTTCCATCATAATCACTTATAATTTTCGAAATTGAAGAAATAGAATTCTGTATTGATGAGTCAGTTTGAATTGTCCCGTTTTTTTGTGAAAAACCGTTCTGTAAAGTAACAACCATTATTGTTCTGAAAGCCGGGTCGTTAATAATATTCAAAGTTGTATCCTGTGCTTTTTCTGGGTCTTCAATTCTACCCAAAAATGATTCTACAATGGCTGCATCAACTTTAATTATGTCGTGAGGAACTGCACCGTGTGCATGATCGTGCATTTCAATTACTGCCTTTTCATCAGGTGCTTCAATCAAACAAAAAGCAGTTTTTCTTATGTCATCAAACCAATAAGTCAGGCCCTTGCAGCCAAAATTATGCTGAATTTTTAAATCCTGTTGGTGCATATTTGCAACATCCTCAGCAGTAATCATTTCAGGCACATCGTGCCGATCCATGTATATTGGCATCAAATCTGTTTAAATCCCTACTCATATGGCTTTTCGGTAACGCCCCGTTTTTTTGGTTGCTGGCTCCACTTTTCAAGTAATAAATTGTATTACAATAGATTGCTTTTAATCAGAACGTTTTTTGAATGAAGTTGTTTATAATATGTAAATATTAGAATCATTTAATTTGTGTAAAAAAAATCTATTCATAGCAAAGGAGGCATTTAATTTAATATCTTTCTCCTTAAACTCATTTTAAATTAAACCATCAATTATGCAAAAAGGATTTTTTGAAAAATGAGGTTGATTGTTCTGTTTTCTTTGCCTGTAAGCGATACAGCAAACAAACGGGCTACAATTCAACTATAGTGCCTTCCTGAGATGTTACTCATCTGCGATTCATACCGAATTGCTCATTAAAGTTACTTGATTTTCAGGGTTGATTTTCTATATTTGCATCCTTTTAAAAAGCGGACAATAAATATTTAATCTAATATAAATTCATGAAAGGTTACAAGATTATCGTTCTTGCCAAGCAGGTGCCCGATACCCGAAATGTTGGCAAAGATGCAATGAAAGCCGATGGAACGGTTAACCGGGCTGCCCTTCCGGCAATTTTTAATCCGGAAGATTTGAATGCCCTCGAGCAGGCACTCCGGATAAAGGACAAATTCCCCGGAACAACAATTACCATTATTACAATGGGGCCAAGCCGTGCAGCCGAAATTATCCGCGAAGGATTGTTCCGCGGTGCCGACGATGGGATTTTACTTACCGACCGCGCTTTTGCAGGTTCCGATACTCTGGCAACTTCGTATGCAATCGGTCAAACCCTGAAAAAATACGGCAATTACGATATTATCATTGCCGGTCGTCAGGCAATTGATGGCGATACCGCCCAGGTTGGACCTCAGGTAGCCGAAAAACTTGGAATTCCGCAAATTACTTATGCAGAGTAAATTCAGTCCATCGAAAAAGGAAAGGTTACCGTTAAACGCCGTCTCGAACGTGGTGTTGAAGTGGTTAAATGCCCGATGCCGTTGGTAATTACCGTGAATAGTTCGGCTCCGGATTGCCGCGCCCGCAATGCAAAACTGATTATGAAATACAAACATGCCAAAACTGTTTCAGAAATGCAGGTATCCAACGATGATTATCTTCACCTGTATAACGACCG
>DATITY010000639.1:0-2381 GCA_035467235.1 Draconibacterium sp.
CGAGGAGAAATCTCTTGTTTGAAGCAGATTTCTCAGTCATACTTCCTTCGAAATGACAATCCAGATGAAGCAAATAATAATGACAAACAATTTTCAAAATATTGACAAGCTGATTGCAGAAAAAGGTTCTTCGAAAAAGAGCCTTATTCCCATTTTGCAGGCCATTCAAAACGAATATAACTATTTGCCTGAAGAAGCGCTGAAATATCTGGCAGAGAAAAGCAACATTACCGCTGCTGAAATCATTGGCGTGGCCAGTTTTTACAAGCAGTTCAGGATGAAACCTTCGGGAAAGCACATTGTTAAAATCTGTGTTGGTACTGCCTGCCATGTGAAAGGAGCCACACTCGTTCACGATGCTTTTCGCAGGCATTTTGAATTACCAGCCAATGTTGACACAGACAAATCCGGGGAATATACGCTCGAAAAGGTGAGTTGTCTGGGTTGTTGCACGCTTGCGCCCGTGGTACAGGTGGATGAAATTACTTATGGCCATGTTGCGCCCGACCAGGTTGACCAGGTGATTTTGGATTTTGAAAGTCAGTTGGGCAAAAAAGAGACAAAAAAATTCAGAAAAGCCGATGGTTCCGAAATCAAGGGTGAAATTCGCATCGGGCTTGGTTCTTGCTGTGTGGCCAGTGGCAGTGAGGAAATCAGAAAGGAAGTGGAGAGCGTGGTTAACGGAAGTGGCATCAGGGTTTCGTTAAAACATGTAGGTTGCGTTGGAA
Organism: Draconibacterium sp.; assembly: GCA_035467235.1. Classification (GTDB taxonomy): domain Bacteria; phylum Bacteroidota; class Bacteroidia; order Bacteroidales; family Prolixibacteraceae; genus Draconibacterium. Next base: position 729 of record DATITY010000639.1, read on the forward strand.
TGTGCCACCAGGTGCCGCTTGTGGAAATAGTTCCAAATGAAGGCGAACCAACATTGTATGCAAAAGTAAAACCCGAGGATGTAAAAAACATCATCGAAAACCATTTTGAGCCTGCCGGTTTCTTCTCGAAAATGAAAAACAAAATTTTCAACCTGGCAGAGGAAATTCAAACCGACAGAAACTGGGAAGGCGTTCAGCGTTATGAAATCAGTATGCGGGAAAAACCGGTAGCCTCATTTTTGGGCAATCAGGTTCCGATTGCTACAGAATACCGGGGAATCATTAATCCAATCGATATAAATGAATATCAGAAACGGGGAGGTTTTTCTGCATTGAGAAAAATGTTCGAAACACTTTCTCCCGACGAGGTTGTTCAGGAAGTAAAAAACAGCGGAATTCGCGGACGTGGTGGCGCCGGATTCCCAACGGGCGTTAAGTGGGAATTCGTAAAAAAGGAAAAAAGCGACACTAAATACCTGATTTGCAACGGCGACGAGGGCGATCCCGGCGCTTTTATGGATCGAATGTTGCTCGAATCGTACCCGTACCGCGTAATCGAAGGAATCATCATTGCCGCGTACGCGGTAAATATTCATCAGGGCTATTTTTACATCCGTGCAGAATATCCGCTCGCAGTAAAACGAATTCGGAAAGCGTTGGAAATATGTGCGGAGAATAATTTTCTAGGCGAAAACATTCTGGGCTCGGGATTCAGTTTTAATTTATCGATTTACGAAGGCGCCGGTGCATTTGTCTGTGGTGAAGAAACAGCTTTGATTGCGTCCATTGAGGGAAGCCGCGGGTTTCCGCATATCCGCCCGCCATTTCCCGCTCAGCAAGGTTTGTGGGGCCAACCAACTTTGGTAAACAATACTGAAACATTTGCCCAAATATCCTATATTTTGAGGGAGGGTTCAGAAAAATTTAACAGCATCGGCACGCAAAATAACCATGGAACCAAGGTTTTCGCGCTGGCTGGTAAAGTAGCGCGTGGCGGACTGATTGAAGTACCGATGGGAATCACCATCCGCCAGGTAGTGGAAGAAATTGGCGGAGGAATTGCCAACGGTAAAACATTTAAAGCGGTACAAATCGGTGGTCCTTCAGGTGGATGCATTCCTGCCGAACATGCCGACACTCCTATCAATTACGAATCGCTTAGTGAAATGGGCGCAATGATGGGCTCGGGTGGACTGGTGGTTTTAGACGAAACCGACTGTATGGTTGACATTGCGAGGTTCTTCCTTTCATTCACGCAGGACGAATCGTGCGGAAAATGTACTTTTTGCAGGGTGGGCACAAAACGTATGCTCGATATTCTGGAAAACATCACCAGCGGGAAAGGCAAAAAAGGTGATTTGGAAGAGTTGGAGAAACTGGCAGAATGGACAAAAAAGGGCAGTTTGTGCGGACTTGGTAAAACCGCGCCAAATCCGGTTTTGAGCACACTGAAATATTTTCGTGATGAATATGAGGCGCACATCAACGGCGTATGCCCGACAGGAAAATGCACCCAGTTGATTACCTATTCTGTTAATGATAAATGCATTGGCTGTACAATGTGTGTTCAAAAATGCCCGGTGGATGCAATTCCATTCACCCCGCACGAGAAACATTCGATTAATACCGAATTGTGCATTAAATGCGATGCCT
>DATITY010000640.1:0-2862 GCA_035467235.1 Draconibacterium sp.
TGGAAGCGCAGTCGCTGTTAACTGGGAAAACGAAAATCTGGATGCCATTATTTCTGCCGGTTACCCGGGGCAGGAAGGTGGAAATGCTGTTGCCGATGTTTTGTTTGGAGATTATAATCCGGCCGGCCGTTTGCCTGTAACATACTACAAATCGGTAGATCAGTTGCCAGCTTTCGGGAATTATGATATGGAAGGACGCACATACAAATATTTTAAAGGCGAACCGCTTTATCCGTTTGGTTATGGATTGAGTTACACAACATTTAAATACTCGGGTTTAAAGGTGGCCAAAAAGGCAAAAATTGGCGAAAGCGTTATTGTCAGTGTGCAAGTTACCAACACGGGCAAAAGGGCAGGCGAGGAAGTGGTTCAATTGTATCTGAAAGATGAAAAAGCATCTACACCGCGTCCAAAAGTTCAGTTGGAAGGTTTTAAAAGAATTCATTTAAATGCAGGTGAATCGAAAATCGTTGATTTTGAAATCACTCCGCGCCAGTTTTCAATCATTGGCGAAAACGATAAACGGGTCATTGAAAATGGCTGGTTTACTGTTTCTGCAGGTGGAGGACAACCAGGCGCAAAAAATGCAAATACTGTTTCAGCCCGAATTGAACTGACTGGGAAAAACATGGAGATTGAATAAAACTGAATACCCTGAGTTTAATATAAAATTGAACTCAGGGTATTTTATAATTCCCCTTAATTTTAGATTTTCAAATCTGGGTTAAAGCCCGGCAACCTGCCAGCCTTCGCGGTAATTACGGCGAATGTAATTATTGGCTTCAGGATAGTTGTTGATTTTCAGATTTGCCGAATCCCATTCCAATAATACATCAGGTACACGAATTGCCACTGTTCCCAGCAGAATAGCTTCTGTCATTGGTCCTGTTTGGGCAAAATGCGACTCTGTATTTTCACCACCCAAACAAGCATCAGCAAAGTGATGGTAATGATTGCGCTCTTTGAAATCTGGAATTTTATGATCCTTAAATTTGTCATGCGGTAAAAGAACCAAATCGTTGCCATGTGCAACCAGCAGCGCGCCTTCAGTGCCAACCAGCATTGCCGATTCGGGAGGGTATGTATCACCGTGAAATAAGTCCTGAACTTCCTGTGGCGGGTAAAACTCACCATCGAACCATTCAAGAGGCAGTTCATCCGATTCTGTAAGATCGTTGCCCGGAAACATCCATGTAATATGGTTTCCCTGTGGCCAGTTATCCGCTCTGCGCTCAGGCGATTCCTGCCATGACTTTTGAACTTCTGCGATTACTGTTTTCGGCGGAGTTAATCCCAAACCTTTCCAAACAGCATCGAATATATGGCATCCAATATCCCCGGACCATCCCGTTCCGAAATCCAGCCATCCTCTCCACAACGAAGGATGATAAATTTTAGGCACATATTGCCGCATCGGCGCGGTGCCAATCCAAACATCCCAGTTTAACGATGAAGGAGCTTCCTCACCTTCGGCAGGACGCGGTCCCATTGGCCGGTAATTCTCAACTGCACCCGGACGGTTGGAACACAGGTATGCATGTTTGATTTTTCCAATAGCACCTTCCTTTATCAATTGAACAGCTCTGCGATCGTTTTGAGATGATGCATGTTGTGTACCCAACTGAGTTTTTACTTTATATTTAACCGATGCTTCGGTAAGCAAGCGTACCTCAGCAACATCGTGACACATTGGCTTTTGGCAGTAAACATGTTTCCCCATTTCAATAGCCTTGTATGAAATGGCGAAATGATTATGATCCGGCACCGTTACGTTTACCGAATCAATATTATTGACTTCGTTTTTAAGAAGTTCTCGCCAATCGGAATAGGTACGTGCATCGGGTACAAGTTCCAGTGCCTTTTTCAGGAAGTTTTCATCAACATCGCAAATTGCAACTATTTGCACATTGGGATGTGACAGGAAATTTTGAAGGTCGTTCAATCCCATCATACCGCCAACCCCAATACAGGCATGCCTGAGTTTGGCTTTGGGTGCACAGGATTCGAGGATAAGTGGCGCTGCAATTGCTGCAGTTGCTGCAGTTAGCAGGAATTTTCGGCGCGAAACTGAAGAATAGTGGTCATTCATTGTACAGAAATTTAAAATTTCGTTTATCGTTTTAGCTTCCCAATAAAGCTTTCATGATGTATAAATCCAGTTCTTCATAGTTAAGTTCGCTCCGGCATTTATCGATAAATGTATCGTCAAGCGATCTGGAGATTTCCAGTAATTTCCAAAATATTTCCTTACTGTTACTGAGATGTTTGGTAGCAACACCATTTTTCTGGGTGCGCATGGCTTTAACGTCCATTCCAACATATTCCCCGTTTTTGCCATAATCATGTTTATCCAGAATTCTCACCTGGTTGAATGCCCTTCTTAAATCAACTGAACCAAAAGATTTATCCTGATCGAATTTAAGCCCGTTTTGATCGTTCAGGTGTACAGTCCATAATTTGTTGTGGGCCAGTGCATATCCCATTTCGTCAGAAGGATCGAGGTTGGCAAGAATTGCATGTGCGCTTTCAATATTTACCCCGACTCTTGCAGGATCGATAGTTAAATATCCCAGCCCGATTGCATGTCCTGTAGTCGGAATATATGCCAAATCCATTGGTTCGTTCGGTTTTGGTTCAATGCAAATTCTGATTTTTGGGTCATATTCAAGCATTTTATTAATTGCATTTACCAGTCTCTCCACAGCCAGTTTACTGTCTTTTGCTTCCCTGATATACGAACCTTCGCGGGCAAGCCATAAAACAAGTAAATCGGTACCAAGCTCGTTGGCAATATCAATTGCTTTTTTTGATCTTTCAATCGCATATTTTCTATCAATCTCACTGTTTGCGGTGTATCCGCCG
>DATITY010000641.1:0-5057 GCA_035467235.1 Draconibacterium sp.
TGCCGAGCATAAAATTCATTTCGAGAATAATAAGGAACTAATTCAGATTCCGGCGGTTTTCGATAAAATACAAAAGGAAGTTCAGATCATCAATAAAACACTGGGGTCGCATGAACAAATCAGCAGGATAAGATTGGTTTGTGCTGAATGGACACCGGCAACTGGTGAGCTTTCGCCAACTTTAAAATTGAGAAGGAATATCGTGGCGGCAAAATATCAGCATTTGATTGATGATATTTATTCGGTGGGGAAAAGTTAATCGAAATATAACCGTTAAGAATTTTGTCAGTAATTCTTGATCGGTTCTTTTTTAACTCATTTATTTGGGATGTTTTTGATAAGAAATGATTGATAGTTTATTTGTAAGTTTGTGACAAGGTCAAAAATGGTTCAAACATTCAATAGAAATAGAAAAGAGCGATTATGAATTCGAAATTAAGAATAATTTACGCAAACTTATTCAAGAGACAGAGGATGTAAGTATTCTTAGTAAGGTTCAGGCTTATTTTACCACATTGCAAAGTAAAAATGTTGACTGGTGGGAATTAACCTCAGTGAAGGAAAAAGAAGCAATTTATGAAAGTCAGCAACAGTTGAAAGATGGGAAAGGGATTTCACATCAGGAAGTTAGACAAAAAGTAGATAAATTGCTTGGCAGGAAATAAAGAATGATCGTATTATTGAACTTGTTGCATTTTTTGACAACAGAAGTAACCATAAATATTAAACCAAAAACTAAACCAATTAAAATGAAAAATCTGTTTTTCCTTGCCCTTTTTACATTTTCCATTTTTTGGCTTTCTGCACAGAAACTGGTAATCAACAGTGATGAATATTTCGAAATGCCAGGACTGAATGTGATGGTGTTTTACGATATTTATCCCGAAGGTCACCAGGGCGCAATCGGAATCATCCAGAATGGAACACGCGTGGCAACCAACGGCGATCTTCGTCTGGAACCAACTCCGGGACAATGGCAACCCATTCCCAAAACCGAAAAAAGGCAGGTTTTTCCTGAAAATAATGAAATCAGAGTCAGGTGTACTTACCCCGATGAAAGCCGCAACCGCAAAGGATTTAACCCTGTTTTTTACCCCGATTTGAATTTCAGTTACAATGTCAGGGTAATTGGCGAAGGTAAAAATTTCAGGATAATTGTTGATTTGGAAGAACCACTTCCAAATGAGTGGATAGGAAAAGTGGGTTTTAATCTCGAACTTTTTCCCGGATTACTTTTTGGAAAGTCCTGGTATATGGACGGCAAATCGGGTATTTTTCCACAACAGGCAAACGGACCGATGCAAAAGGATGCCGATGGAACCTGGCAGGCGTTTCCAATGGCAACGGGTAAAAAACTTACAGTTGCACCCGATGTTCCCGAACAGACGATGAAAATTACAAGTCTGAAATCGGATTTGCAGCTGCTTGATGGAAGATTTTATCATAACAATGGTTGGTTTGTTGTGCGGTCTGAAGTAAAAGCCGGAGCAACAGAAAATGCAATCGAATGGTTTATTGAGCCATTTGTGGCAGTAGGTTTTAAGCAAAAGCCAGTAGTTCATGTCAGCCAGGTCGGTTATCATCCCGGCCAACAAAAAATTGCCTCGGTTGAACTGGATAAACAGGAAACTGAAATAAAGGAAATTTCTTTGCTTAGGATGTCTGAAAACGGTGGTTTTGAAAATGTAAAAAAGGGTGTTCCTGTTAAATGGGGAAAATACCTTCGTTTCAATTATTATCAGTTTGATTTTTCTGAAATAAAAAAACAGGGAATTTACCAGGTTCAGTATGGAAATTACAAAACCGAGCCTTTTAAAATTGATACCGATGTGTACGAACGCCACGTTTGGCAACCTACACTCGAATATTTTCTGCCTGTGCAGATGTGTCACATGCGAATCAACGAAGGGTACAGGGTTTGGCACGACTACTGTCACCTTGACGACGCGTTAATGGCACCGGTTGATACAAATCATTTCGACGGATATTTACAGGGACCTTCGACTTTAACCAAATACAAACCATACGAACAGGTTCCGGGATTAAACGTGGGTGGCTGGCACGATGCCGGCGATTACGATCTCAGGGTTGAATCTCAGGCAGGAACGGTCTGGACTTTAGCGCTTGCATACGAAGAATTTGGGATTAATCTGGATCAAACCACGGTTGACCAGGAAAAGCGGCTGGTTGAAATTCACCTTCCCGATGGAAAACCCGATGTTTTACAGCAAGTTGAACACGGGGTTTTAAGTATTCTGGGAGGTTATGAAAATCTTGGGAGATTATATCGCGGAATTATTTGTAATGATTTACGCCAATATGTTATGTTAGGCGATGCTTCGTCAATGACTGACGGGTTGAAATACAATCCTGCATTGGGAATAAATGAAAAAACCGGAACTGAATCAGGAAAAACAGATGATCGCTGGGTATTTACCGAAGAAAATGCCGGTCACGAATATGCCGCAATTCAGGGTTTGGCAGCGGCTGCGCGGGTTCTGAAAGGTTACAATGATAATTTGGCTGCCCGTTGTTTAAAGGCAGCCACCGAACTTTATGATGTTGAAAGGCAAATTTCAGGAAGAAACAGTTCGGGTAAAATCAATGCTGCCTGCGAGTTGCTTCTTGCCACAAATAATGATAAATACCTGAAAGATATTTATACCATGAAAGATCCGGTGGTTCGCAGTCTTTCGCAAACGGGTGCTTCGATTGCCCGGATTTTTGATAAGTGCGAAAACGCTGAATTTAAATCTGAAGTAAACACTGCTTTTAAAGCATTAAGTGATCAACTGAAGGGAAAACAGAATGAAAACCCATTTGGCGTTCCGTATAACATTGCCATTTGGGGCGATGGCTGGGGAATTCAGCGTTTGGGTATGCAGCAGTATTTTTTACATAAGAATCTTCCGGAAATGTTTGGAACAGGTTTGCTTTTCAATGCCCTGAATTTTGTTCTTGGTAATCATCCGGGGGAAAATACTTCTTCTTTTGCATCGGGAGTTGGTTCGCGTTCAGTATTGCAGGCTTATGGCGTAAATCGTGCCGATCGCTCGTTTATTCCCGGCGGTGTTGTTTCAGGAACAGGAATTATCCGTCCTGATTTTCCTGAATTGAAGGAGTGGCCCTATTTCTGGCAACAGACCGAATACGTAATGGGTGGCGGTGCTGAACATTTCATGTTTTTGGTACTCGCTGCCGATAATTTGCTGAAGAAATAATTGTTGATATTTAAAACAAAAAAGGATGGAATTGTTTAAAACAACTTCATCCTTTTTTAAATTTCGTTTTAATATTGATTTCTTATATCAAGGCCCTTTCCCACGGGATTGCGGCCAAAATCAGAATAAGTGCAATTCCATAAAAAATGGCAGCAGCGCGGTGTTTTTTCCATGGAGCAACTGCTTTCCTGGTTTTTGCACGACCGATGTGAACCAAAACCAATGCAATTACCATCAATAAAATATGTTCTACTGCATAAAACCGAAGGTCAGCATTTTTCATAGCTGCTCCAAAATCGTTAAATGCTGCTTTTGTTATTGGGCTTACAAATGCATATAAAACTATTCCAATCAAAAATTGAATGTCCATGAAGATGGTTAAAAGCAAACCTGTTACATTGTCCTTTTTAGTCCAATCGAGTTTTTTTAACCAACCAATCAATGCAAATAAAACGGCTAAAACCAATGTAAGTAAAACCAGCCAGCGAAACATATTGTGGGTGTGTAATAATCCGGTGTACATATTTATTATTTTAAATTTCTATTGAAACGTTTAAATCGGTTTTAAGTTGAGTTGTGAAAAAAATAAATTAAAAACTGACTCAAAAATATCAAGTCAATTTTTGCAACGTTAGATAGGGAAAAAGTAAAATCAGAGGAAATTAATGGTCAAATCAAAAAAGAAAAAGGTTGGATTCGCTAAAATTCAACCTTTTCCCAGAATTAATTGGAACAGTTTATTTCTTTGTCGTTTCAATAACACCTCTGAAATATCCAATTGATTCGGCAATTCCCATAAACGGATTATCCATGTCTTTTTCGTGTTCAAGACTACAAACTCCAGTATATCCAACTTCTCTCAACATTCTTACAAATGCTGGAAAATCGATTACACCGCGGCCAATTTCAAGCGAGTAGCCCAGTTTTGTTGTTCCTGTAACATCTTTAATATGAATATCGAAAACCCGGGTATGGTATTTTTTCAGGTCGGCAACCGGATCTTTTCCATTTCTGGTGTCGTGACCAATGTCTAAACACATGCCGATTCTGGGATCCAAATCTTTTACATTATCCCATACATCATCGGCATCCGGATAAATTGCAATGTCCGGGCCATGCAAATGAATGGCATAATTAAAGTCGTATTCCTTTACTTTCTTGTCAACATAAGGCAGTAATTCGTAATTGGGAACGCCAACAATCAGTTTTACGCCAACTCTTTTTGCATAAGCAAAAGCGCGGTCAACTTCTTCCTCAGTTTTCATGTAAATTGGGCCAACTGCATAACCGGTAACATCGTTTTCTTTCAGTTTGGCATGAAAAGCGGCAATTTCTTCGTCGGTACTTGCCAATGGCAAATGAAAATCTTTAATACAAAGGTAGTGCACGTCTGCCTTCTTTAAAGTTTCCAGCGTTTTGTCGAGGTCAAACTTCACAAAAGTGTAGCCAGCCATTCCAACTTTAAATTTTTCACCGGTTTCAGGTGCAAGCTGCTGACCTGGTCTGGTTTCCTGTGCATTACATATAAATACTGATAATGCAAGCATAAGCACTAATAATACTAATTTCATATTTCAGAATTTAAATTGATAACTTGTAAAATAAAGCTAAAAAAATATCAATTGAAATAACTTGAAACAGTAATTTATTCAGAATCCGGTTTTATATTTTGATTAAATGAAGCAATAAAAATAAAAGCCGGCATTTTGATACCGGCTTTTACTCTGATTTCTCCCGTTCTTTTAATTGCGGAATGTAACCTTGCCATTTTCAGGAATGGCGCGGTAAAGTGCTTTTGCATCATTGTCATTTAACCAAATAAAAAGAGTAGGAGTA
>DATITY010000642.1:0-1972 GCA_035467235.1 Draconibacterium sp.
GAAATGGCCTGACCGAAGTTGCTGTCGGCGTCGCCAATGTTTGGAAAAATGCCTTTGCTGTTTAGTAATCTGAACGAGTCGGCAAGAAGTGGTGGCGTTTTACTCAACAATGAATCAATTCCTTTTTTAAAACCCGGAGTCATAAACAACACTTTTTGAGTGCCCATATTTTGCAAAAAGCCAAAATTAATGGTGTCGGAATCAGGAAGTTTCAGCAAATTTTCAGGATGCGCAATGCGAAGTAAATTAGACACATTGGCATCGCTTACCACTTTATCTTTTACCCATTTTCCAATACGGATTAACGGCACGCTTAACTGCTCGGGCAAAGGTGAAACATCGCCGGTTCCGCGGTTGTGCTGCACCATGGTCCAGCTTCCGTCTTTTGGCATTATTACCGAACCGCGTGCTGCGCTCACAAAAATAGGTTTGTTGGCTGCATCAACTGTTGCGCTCAAATCAAAGCGACTTATTTTCATTCGTTGCGAACTGCCTGCCACCTTCAGAATACAGTTCACCGGCCCGCCTATCGAATTATTTTCGGACTTGATTAAAGCTGTAAATTCACTGATACTTATGGGATGCCCGGCTGGTGCGATTTGTACGTATGCCAGGATTCCTTTTGATGGAACACGGTTGTTATCGCCGCCTTCCGATACATTTTCGAGTTGAACATCGGCATCAAAAGTTGCGGCATACATTTTTGCCGTCGCGTTGCTGAATATTTTTGGTTGTTCCTTTATATTCCGAACATTATACAAACCTCTTACAATTCCCGGGTGAAATTCATACGGGTTTGGGATTGGCGTTTTATCAATAACGGTTTTTCCATCGGGGCCAAGAACAGGTTCATTATAACTAAAATCATATTTTCCGTCACTTTCGGCTTTCCATCCGCTGTCAATCCGGGCCACATAACCGTTTGCCAGCCGAAATAAAGTAATCGTTCTTACCACGCGGATTCCCCAGGGATACAACATACTTTTTACCTGTACAACCTCGTGGTTTGTGCGGCCTGTAACAACATTAAACTGTGCCTGGCTGGTTTGTGCAAACAGCGCTTCTTTATTGACCCATTCACTAAACATGCTTGCACCGTAACCACTTAATCCGATTCCTGTTATCGGCACACCCGGCCGTGCCGGAAGATTGCTGCTGTTTGTGGCAAATTCGTTGTTAAAAATCTGAGTTGGTGTTCCGGCAAGGGTACTGGCATCAGTAGCATTTCCGCTAACATCATTTATATTAACAAGTTGAATTGTATAACCTTCAAACATATTTCCATCGTCATCTGGCGCAAACGAAGTACCGGCTGTTAATTCAAGTTGAAGTCCGCCATTGATGTAATTCTCAAAAAGTGGTTTTGGGTTATCGATATTTGGCAGTTTTTGTTGTGTCGATGTATTGTCGAGAATAGTAATTGCCAGCATTCCAAAAGGCAGATTGAATACAGCAAAAGTTTTTCCATCTTCCTTTGTTTTATAGGTTTCCACCAAAAACTTCGACATTGGAATAGGGGAGAGCGTAACTTGTTTTTTGCTAAGGTTTCCTACGCGTGTTGCAATTCCGTCGTTTTGATAATAATTAAAACCCACAGGCGGATCGTAAGGTGGTGGCAGCGGGACATTATTATTGTCAACATCCCCTTTTTCGAGTTCCGGTTTTGTGAGGTTAAAAACTGGTTCCCAGGAGATTGAAGGTACGGTAAATGCCTGCGCATTCATACCGGCAGTAATTACATCAAGACCGCTTATCTGTATTGGAAACACGGTTGCGTTGGCATCGCCGGTAATATCAATTTTATATTTTCTTGCAATAATTTCCTGTAGAAAATTGTTCTGCTTTGCATACGAAACCCCCATTTGATTGGCTTTGCTGCTGACATCGACAAGTGCAAAATCTGTTAAATTTAATCCGGACAAAGGATTTCTTCTTAAAAAGCTTGAATCACTAATATTTGCCCGCACATTTG
>DATITY010000643.1:0-3471 GCA_035467235.1 Draconibacterium sp.
CCCCACCGAAAACCATTCCGCCCAGACTTCCATTTCCGATTGGCAAAGCTTCGAGCCATTTTGAGGCGGGTTGGGTGTACCAAAGTTTAAGATCAGAATTGGTTTGTTTGGCGTTAATCCAAACAGAACAAATCAGGATCAGGGAAAGAGTCAATTGTATTTTTTTTGTCATTTTTTATCCATTATTTGTAAACTACCGGCAGCACCACCGAAAAAGAATCTTCCCTGCCTTCTGGTTTTGCTGCCAGAAACAAAGCGACAACCTTTCCGTTTTCAAGGTAAACCTTTGGCATTTCGAACCGGTCGAATTCCATTTGTTCGCCATCACTGAAAGTAATGCTGAACTTATGCACCAATGAGTTGGGCGACAGTGTCCAGTCCAATCCGTTATCTGATTCGAACAGCAAAAGAGCAATGCCGTGTTCGGTAATCATATCGCCGTGATCTTTGGCAATACAGTAATATTTCCCATCCTGAAACCACTCCACATGGTCGTCAATTGGAAAATCGGATTTTGGAGAGGTGATAAAGGGCTTGTCGTAATCCTTGAATGGACCCAACGGAGAATCGGAAAGTGAAATGAAATGTTTTACCGCGCCTCCCTTGTAGCCTTCTTTTTCCATCACCGATTTGTAAGCCAGCGAGAATTTGCCATCGGGCCGCTGAAATACAGTTGGAACGCCTGTTGTCCGACGCCCCGGCGTAATGTCGATTAATGGTTTGTCAAACCTTTTCCACGGACCATACGGACTATCAGCTACGGCAACACCTACCCGCTGAAAATTCCTATTCACCCACCATTCAGGATTGTTCATTCGGGGTTTCACGTTATCCGCCGTAGTTTTCCAATAGCCGCTGCCCTTGTTGGCGGTGTAATACAAATAATATTTTCCATCGAACCTGATAACATGCGGGTTATGAGTCATTTCGCCGTCCCAGAATTCATTACCCCTGGAAGGCAAACAAACATCAGAAAAGTGATAAGGCCCGAAAAGGTTATCGGATACAGCATGTGCAACTTCAGAATGAGTTACCCAGGCATCAAAACCACGGGATTCCGGCCACCGCGAAAAGAACATGTGATATTTCCCATCATCGCCTTTCACCACGCCATTGCACCACACATTGTACCCAGGCATCGAAAAAATGTACTTTTCCGGATTTTCAGGAATGAGTTTGGTGAAATCGAGACTATCAGAATTTGAATTTTGGGGTAAAAGTTGCACAGCCACGTTAAACGACAGGATTTGTTCTTTGTCGGCCCGGGTAGCGCCATACAAATATTCAGGCACTCCGTTTTCAAGATACAAACAGGGACGTTCGAGTTTTGATGCACTTGCCACTCCTCTTTCCCAGAAAAAGGTACTTCCAATCACTTTCGGATGTTTGGCGGGTTGCCAGTCAGTTCCGTTTTTCGAAACCATCAACGCCCATGCACCTTCATCTCCTGTGAACTTTCCAATTACATCGCGAACAATGGCCAGGTAGGTTCCGTCCTGAAACCATACAAACGGGTCTTCGGCCACCATCCAGTCTTTTCCGCCATCATTGAGTTCAAAAATGGGTTTATCGTGCTTCTTGAATGGGCCAAAAGGCGAATCGGCAAAGGCAACCCCAAAACGCACCGCACCACCGCTGATCTTTTCAGTTTTGCAAACCTGTTTGTATAGCAAAATCACACGTCCTTTATCGTCGAAAGTGGCGGCTGGATTGGAAACCATCAAAGCATCATAAGCTGTGGAATCCTCGCTGACACTCAAAATCGGATGATCCAGACGTTTCCATTCGCCATCGGGTTTATCGGCAACTGCCACGCCAATTCGCTGGGTGTTACGGTAGCGCCACCAATTATCCGTGTAAGCTTCATGTTTTTTAATGGGTGCATTGCAACTGGTACCCATGTAATAGAGATAATATTTCCCTTTGTGCTTCACCACTGCCGGATTGTGTGTTGCCGAGCCATCCCAGAATTGAGTTCCCCGCGCCGGAAGCGCTACTTTCAGATGTTTAAAAGGTCCGCCGGGATGGTCAGAAACCGCAACAGCAATTTCAGACGAAATGGGCCAGGCTTCAAAACCATCGGCCAATGGCCATCGCGAATAGAGCATATAAAATTTGCCATCGTCGCCTTTGGTAACCGAACCGCACCAAACATAGTAGCCCGGATCGATAAACTTGCTGGCTTGCGGAACAGGCTGAACCATTGCGTTTAAATCCAGATTATCAGTCCAGTTGCCGTTTTGTGAAAATCCGCAAACAGGGTCAGATAATAAAATCCAGAAAACAGAAAACAGAAATAGTAATTCAGTTAATTTATTCATTATTAAAGTTTAAGTTTCATTGTCAAAGTGTTAATAAATTTATGGCACTTTTAAAGGTATCTGAACATTGTACGAATGCCCCAGTGTTTCGTTTACAGCGCAAAGCAAGGCCACCAGTTTGCCATTTTCGAAGAACAATTGCGGCCTTTCAAGAGCTTCCAGTTTTTGGTTTGTTCCATCTTCCCATTTTATATTCAAATCAGAAACCAGAGGGTGTTTTGCCAGTTTCCAATCCAACCCATCCAGCGAATAAAAAAGCACCAAACTGCGACCGGCACTGGTGAAAGCGCCTTTCATGTCTTTAACTATCGCATAATAGCAATTATCCTGATACCAAACAAACGGATCCTCTGCCGGGAAATCAACATTTTCAGCAGTAAAAATGGATTTGTTTTGTTTGATGTATGGTCCTTCAGGATTGTCAGAAATTGCCGTGAGATGAACAACAGGACCACCAAAAGGTTGTGGTTTTTTACGTGCCACAGCTTTGTAAACCATCAGGAAACGACCATCGGGCATTTGGGTAACCGAAGGATTGGCTACCATTTGAGCGTCGTGGGCTGTGGTATCGGCAGAAATATCGATAAGCGGTTTATCGAAACGTTTCCATGGTCCGTTGGGATCGTCAGCTATCGCCACACCAATGCGCTGGTTGTTACGGTGTGTCCAGTTGAGCTGCGGACTTGTGATTTTTCCATCGCCAAAATTGCCGGCGTAGTAGAGGTAATATTTTCCGTTAAAAAAATGAACCGTCGGATTATGGGTGTACATTCCATCCCAGTATTCAGCCCCGCGATGTGGCAGGGCAACATCTTTAAATTCGAAAGGTCCGAAAGGAGAATCAGAAACGGCATGAGCCACCTCTGAACTGGTTACCCAGGCTGACATTCCATACTTGCGCGGCCAGCGGGAATAGAAAAGGTGGTATTTCTGATCAATGTGCGACTTGACAAGGGTTCCGCACCAGATGTACGAAGTGTCATTGATGAATTTTGCCGTCGCCGGAATAGGTTGGATCATCGATTGGAGATCCAACTCCCCGGTAGGAACCAACTCTTTTTTCTGCGGAATAGTGCAAGTTGCAAGCACAATCACAAATAACGAAAATATTACAAGTTTCTTCATTCCCTTCTGTTTTTTGAAAAAAAGG
>DATITY010000644.1:0-22017 GCA_035467235.1 Draconibacterium sp.
AAATAAGCTTTTTAAATCATTTTTTTCGAAGGCAAAAACCAGCGCGGCAAAAAGGCCAATCAACACTGTTCCAATGGCATATTTTACCACCTCGTGCATCGAAATAAACAGCATTGAAACAAAATAGAGCGCCAACGCAACAGTGAAATAGAGGCCAATTCGTTTCAGGTTGTAGGGAACCGGGTAATATTTTTGTCCAAGGAAATACGAAATAGTAAGCACAACCATATAACTGGTGAGCAGAGCCAACGCCGAACCCATGTAACCATACAACGGAATTAACAGAAAATTGAGCGAAACAGCAACCACCATTTCGGCAATGCTTTGCCAGGCTCCGTAACGGGTGCGGTCGGTAATTTTGTACCATAGCGATTGCGTAAAATACATGCCGTAAATAAGGTTGGCAATCAGAATTATGGGAACAACTTTTAAACCTTCGTGGTATTCTTTGTCAATAAGTATTTTCAGAAAATCAATGTAAACTGTCATTCCCAGGAAAATAAACAAACCAAAAATAACGAAGTACTTCATGATTTTAGCGTACATCAGCGGGTCTTCCTTTGAATTTCCCCGGGCAAAAAAGAACGGTTCAAACGCATACCTGAATGCCTGGATAAACATATTCATTAAAACCGCCATTTTAAAGTTAGCGCCGTAAATACCCAATTGCTCCATTGGTTGCTGTGATTCGGGAATCAGAAATGGTATCAGAATTTTGTCTATACCCTGGCTCATCATGCCGGCAATTCCCACAATCAGTATCGGAAAACCATAATTCAGGAGCTTTTTCAGAATAGCTTTATCAAACTGAAACTGAATTTTTAACATATCGGGAATTAATAAAATCAGCGTTATAAACGAAGCCAGCAGGTTGGCAATAAAAACATACCCCACACCTATTTCGGGTGAATAAATGTAATTTACCCATGAGCCAGCATTGTTTTTAATCAGCCACGGACAAAGTGTAAAAAAGAAAAGGTTAAAACCAATATTAAAGGCAATGCTTACCAGTTTGATAAAGGCAAATTTGATGGGTCGTTTTTCAATTCGAATCCAGGCAAATGGAATGGCTGTAAACGCATCGATGGCCAGAATGATGGCAAACCACACAATGTATTCGGGATGTTCGGGATACTGAATAAGCGAAGCTACCGGGTTTTTCAGCAAAATAAATGCAACCAGAAATAATACCGAAGTGGTAAAAACTGAAATAAGCGCAGTTGAATAAACCTTTCCCGGATTCTCACTTTTCGAGGCAAACCTGAAAAACGAAGTTTCCATTCCGTAGGTTAAAATCACCAGTAAAATGGCCACATACGAGTAAAGATTGGTCATTACACCAAATTCGCCTGTGAGAAAAATGTAGGAATAATAAGGGGTCAGACACCAGTTCAGCACCCTGCCTAAAATGCTGCTTAAACCATAAATAGCCGTGTCTCCTGCAAGTTTTTTATAGGTACTCAACGCCGATAGTATTTTTGAACAAAGATATAATTCATCTGATTACATTTTAAATGCATTTTTGGTATTTTACTCCTAAAAAACTCTTCAAACAATTTTATATTAATTTTACCGACCAAATCTAATTTGAATTTCGAAATGAAACCAGTCAAATTTACACTGATACTTGTTTTAAGTTTATTTATTACTTTTTTTTCATGTTCAAACAGTTCTGATCGTTCGCGCAAACCAGTCAGTTCAATTGCTGTTCAACCTTCCAAAAACAATTATGTTTTTGGCGAAAATGTTTCGGTAAACGTAAAAACCAAAGTTAGGGATGGTGAAATTGAAGCAATAAAACTTTACTTCAATAACCAACTGATACAGGAAAGTACAGAACTGGATTTTACTGTGAACAATGTAAAATTAAACAAACTGGGCTCGGGTAATTTTACTGTGGAGGCAATAAAAACAGATGGTTTGAAAAATTCAAGATCGCTGGTGATTAACACTATTTCAGATAATATTCCTGAAAAACTTACCTTTCAGATTGTGAATACTTTCCCTCATTCAAAAGAACATTACACTCAGGGTTTGGAATTTTACAACGATGTTTTATATGAAGGAACCGGTGAATACGGTACTTCCGGTATATTTAAAAAAAGATTGGAAACAGGTAATATTGAACAATCTAAAATGATGGATGAAAAATATTTTGGAGAAGGAATTACAATTTTAAACGACAAAATTTACCAATTAACTTACAAAACTCAAAAAGGATTTGTTTATCAGCTTTCTGATTTTGCTCTGATTGATACTTTTCAGTTTAAATCGGCTGAAGGTTGGGGATTAACCAACGACGGAACAAATTTAATTATGAGCGACGGAACGCATGTTTTAACATGGCTGAATCCAAATGATTATTCTATAGTCAAAACTTTACAGGTTGCTAATAATAAAGGTATTGTAAATAATTTAAACGAACTTGAATATATAAATGGAATCATTTATGCGAACGTTTACACCACAGATTTAATCGTTCAGATTGATCCGGAAACAGGCAAAGTTTTAGCTGAAATAAATTTGGCAGGAATTATTAATATGTATAAAAATTCAACTGATAAAATAGACTTTTTGAATGGAATTGCATACCAGAAAAAAAATAATAAACTAATTGTAACAGGAAAATACTGGCCAAAAATCTTCGAAATAAAACTTATTCCTTCAAAATAAAGTCAGGTTATCACCGTACTTAATTCTTCCCAAATGTTTGTATGCCAAATCGGTAACTTCTCTTCCACGTGGAGTTCTTTTTATAAATCCCTCTTTAATCAGAAATGGCTCATATACTTCTTCAATGGTTCCGCTATCTTCGCCAACTGCAGTGGCAATGGTTGATATTCCAACCGGTCCGCCTTTAAATTTATCAATAATGCAAAGCAGAATGCGGTTATCCATTTCATCTAAACCGTATTCATCAATATTTAAAGCTTTCAGTGCATGTTTTGTAATTTCCATATCGATGCTTCCGTTGCCTTTTACCTGCGCAAAATCACGCACTCTGCGCAGCAAAGAGTTCACAATACGAGGTGTTCCACGGCTTCTAAACGCAATTTCGCGGGCTGCATCATCGGTAATTTTAACATCTAAAATTCTAGCTGAACGTTTTACTATTCCTGTTAAAATTTCAGCATCATAATATTCAAGATGCGCATTTATACCAAACCTGGCCCGCAATGGAGAAGTTAATAATCCAGATCGGGTAGTTGCGCCAATTAAAGTAAAAGGATTTAATTCGAGTTGAACTGAGCGGGCACTCGGTCCTTTATCAATCATTATATCAATCCTGAAATCTTCCATTGCCGAATACAAATATTCCTCTACTATCGGCGATAAACGATGAATTTCGTCGATAAAAAGTACATCGTTTTTTTCAAGATTTGTGAGTAGCCCTGCCAAGTCACCGGGTTTATCCAATACGGGTCCGGAAGTTACTTTCAACCCCACTCCCATTTCGTTTGATATAATATTTGAAAGTGTAGTTTTTCCAAGTCCGGGTGGTCCATGCAATAAAACATGATCCAATGATTCGCCACGCATTTTTGCAGCTTTTACAAATATTTCAAGATTTTCGACAATCTGTTTTTGTCCGCTAAAATCCTTAAACTGAAGTGGCCTTAGTTTTATATCCAGTTCTTTATCATTGTCAGAATAATTTTCGCTTCTAATATCTAAATCTATTTCCATTCTATTTTATTCTGCCTGAATATATTTTTCTATTAATTTTATTAATTGTTGTGCTGAAAACGGTTTGGACAAATATTCATTCATTCCAACATTTAAGCATTTCTCTTTATCGTTTTCGTATGTATTTGCTGTTAAAGCAATTATGGTAACCGGATTTTTTATATTTTTTAATTTTTCAAATTTTCTGATCTCAGTGGTAATTTCATAGCCATTCATTTCGGGCAACATTATGTCCATTAAAATCAAATCATAGCTATTGTTCTTGAAATTTTCAAGAGCTTCTTTACCATTTGAAACAGGCGTAATATCGCAGTTCAATTTTTTTAAATTAAACATTACCACCTTTTGGTTCATCAAATTGTCTTCAACTAAAAGTATTTTCAAAACGTTTATTATTATTTATATTCTTAATTTAACAAATATAAGATCTAATATTACTTATTATATCCTGTTCACAACTGTTAATTACTATTTATCATTTTTTGCAAAGATAAAATGAACACAAATTTTAATAGGTTTTTAACATCTTTTTTATACTTTAATTTGTTAAGGTATAAATATATAAGTTAAGTTTTAAACAGCTGTTAATAGTTTTTAATTTTTTTAATAATGAAATGTAAAAAGGTGTACAAGTTGTGAATATATTTCAATTAAAAAAATGAAAGTTTTTTAAAGTTTTTTAATTAAGTGATTATATAGTTTAAAAATTGAGCATTACAAATTTTGTTTTAAAAGATTACTTTTGTTTTTTAAGCAGTTTATGCACAATTATTATTAATAAAAATTTTTGTAAAAGTCTGTTTTATAAATATTTATAATTAATGTCAGAAAAGTTTAACATACTTGTTGATAGGCTCAATTCTTTTAAATTGAAATACTATGCTTATAAACTATTAAAAGGTATAGTAATTTCACTTTTTTTTATTTTGGTTATTTACACCACATTTTCTGTTATAGAATACTTTATTTACCTATCATCTGAAGTACGTAAAATCATATTTTTTGGATTTATTGTTTTTGTAATGTTATTAATTACACAGTTTATTGGAATTCCATTATTAAAGATGCTTCATGTTTTAAAACCTATTGATTTAAAGGCTACTACCAATATTATTCAAAAGCATTTTACCGGAATCGAAGATAAGCTTTTAAATATAATAGAACTTAATGATTTACCACAAAATCAATATTCAAACGAGTTAATTTTAGCCAGTATCGATCAGAAAATAGAACAATTAAAAGTGTTTGATTTTAATGATGCTGTACAGTTTAAAAACGTTAAATATGTTATTATATATTTACTAATCAGTGTTTTAGTTTCATTGGGCATTTTCGTATTCAATAAAAATGTATTTATTGAATCAACTAACAGGCTGGTACATTTTAATACAACATTCGTAAAACCCGCTCCTTTTACTTTTAAATTAGAGAATTCAGAACTTAAAGTAAAAAAGGGAGATTCATATTTAATAAAAGTTTTGGTTGAAGGCGATGTAATTCCGGAAATTGTTTATATCAATATTGAAGGAAATAATTACCTGATGAAAACTTCTGCTGCTGGTTTATTCGAGTTTGAAATGATTTCGGTAATTAACCCGGTTCAGTTCTATTTTACTGATTTGAAATACAAGTCTGATAAATATGACCTGCAGTTATTACCAAAACCTGGTATTACACAGTTTAAAACAACTATATTTCCACCAGCATATACCGGTCTTCAAAGTCAGGTTCTTGATAATATTGGAGATTTGCAAATTCCAAACGGTACAAAGGTTGAGTGGAGTTTTAATGGAATTGATATCGATTCGGTATTTGTAATGGTTGGTGATTCAGTAAAGATAAATGCAATTGAATTGAATAACGGTTTTGATATTGAATCAAAGTTTTATAATTCAGCAAATTATAACGTTTATATTCAAAATGAAATTACCCAACCTGAGTTGGCTTTGTCTTATTCAATTGAAGTAATTCCTGATTTGTTTCCAGAGATTGAAATTGTGCAAATGATAGATTCTCTGCAGTTGACCCGTTATTATTTTAAAGGAATTATTGGAGATGATTATGGTTTTTCTGATTTAAGTTTTCATTATAATATTGATAATACTGACTCGGCAATTACTATTCCTTTTGTGAAAATGTTGACCGACCAGGAGTTTTATTTTGTGTTCGATTTCAAAGAATTAAATCAAATAAAAGGAATTGTTTCATATTATTTTTCTGTTAGTGACAATGACGTTATAAATAACTATAAAACAACCACATCCGATAATTATACTTTTGAATTTCCGGATAGGGATGAGATTTTGGCAAGCGATAAGGAACAGTTTGATGCATTGCAGACTAATATTGATAAAAGCCGGGAGTTGGCAAAAGAAATAAAGCAGGATTTAAATAATCTGCAGTTAAAAAATATGGACACAAATGTATCGGAGTGGGAGAAATCGCAAATGGTAAGCGATATTATCTCGAAGCAAAACAAACTTGAACATTTGTACAATCAGATAAAACAGGATAACGAGAATTTGAATAAGTATTTGAATTCATTTGACAAGCAAAATCAGGCAATTCAGGAAAAACAAAAGCAAATAGAAGAGTTATTGGAAGAGGTTTTTACTGATGAATTAAAAAAATTAATGGAGGAATTTAATAAGCTGGCCGATGAATTTAACAGTCAAAAGTTAAATCAACTTTCAGAAGATATGAATTTAACTTTCGAAGATCTTGAAAAGCAACTTGAAAAAAACCTTGAAATGTTGCGTAAAATGAAAGTTGAACAAAAGCTTCAGAACGTTATCGACCAGGTTAATGAAATAGCGAAAGAGGAAGAAAAGTTAGCAAAGGAGTTTGATGAAAACAAAAATTTTGAAGAGGCAGAAGAAAAAGTTTCAAGTCATCAGGAGCAAACGAAACAGCTTGAAAAGGAAATAAAAGATGCGTTGGAGTTGAATAAAGAACTTAAAAAGCCAATGAATTTTGATGATTTTGATGAGGAATTTAAAGATGTTGACAAAAGCTTTGAGGAAAGTAAAAGTGAATTAAATAAAAAGAACAAGAAGAAATCGGGAGAAAACATTAAAAAAAGTGGTGAAAAATTGCAAAATATGGCTTTTGGGATGCAGCAAATGCTTGATATGAATACCAAACAACAAAACATGGAAAACATTGCCAACCTGAAACAAATATTGAGCAACTTAATATTTCTGTCGTTTTCGCAGGAAAAAGTTTTGTCTGATTTAAATGGCATTGCAGATAAAGATCCCGCATTATTTCAATTAAATAAAGATCAGAAGAGAATATTTGAGCAAAGTAAAATTGTGAAAGACTCGTTATATACTCTTGCGATGCGCACTCCGCAAATAACAAGTATGGTTAACAACGAGTTACTGGCAATGGAAATAAATTTAAAGAAGGCAAACGAAGAAATGCAGGAAGCTCTTTTTCCAAATGCCAGAGTTAGCCAGCAGTTTGTAGTTACGTCATTAAATAATCTGGCATTAATGCTGAATGAAGCATTGGAAAATCTCGAAGAGCAAATGGCAAATGCACAACCAGGTGATCAGGAATGTGAGAATCCGGGTAACGGAAAATCAGGTATGAACTCGCTGAAACAAGCTTCCGAAAGTATTAAACAGCAGTTGCAGCAAATGATTGAACAAATGAAAAATGGCAATTCTCAAAACATGAGTAAGCAGATGGGTCAGAGTTTAATGCAACACGAAATGATGCAGCAAATGCTTCGCGATATGATGAATAACGGAAGTGTTGGCAGTGATGCAAAAAAACAATTACAACAAATTGATAACATGTTGGAACAGAATAGGAAAGAATTAATGAATAAATCAATTAATGCTCAAACAATTGCACGACAAAATCAAATAACAACACGGTTGCTGGAAGCTGAAAAAGCCGAATTGGAAAGAGATTTTGAGGATAAAAGGGAGTCGGAAACAGCCGATGAATTTTACAGTAACCCGATTAAGTTTTTCGAGTATAAAGAAAGAGATAATTTCAGCATCGAGTATTTAAATAAGAATTCTCATAAATTGCATAATTTTTATAACAATAAATATAAACAATATTTAAAAAATATAGACATAAAGTAGTGATAACCAGGCCTCCTGAAATACTTGTAATAAAATCGGATGTTTCAGAGTTAAGAAAAGTAGAATTTTTTTTAAAAGACATCCTTAATGAATACAATTTGGAACAGAAATATTTCAATAAAATATATTTATGTATTTCTGAAGCTGTTGTAAATTCAATAAAACACGGTAATAAAAACAATGAAAATAAATCTGTTTTGATAGTTGTGAATTACGATTTTGAAGGGATAAATGTGCAGATTGAAGATGAAGGAGAAGGATTTGATTTTAATAATATCAAAGATCCAACAACGATAGAGAATTTAAGAAATGAATCGGGGAGGGGAATTTTTATTATACAAAGTCTAAGTGATAAAATGGAGTACAATAAAAAAGGAAACCGTATTCAATTTAAAATTGATTGTAAGTGAGCAAAACAGAAATTTTTTACGAGGATATTAAACCTTTAAAACTTAATAAAACACACCTTAAAAATCAAGTTAAAAATCTTATATATAGTGAGTTAAGAAAAATTGGAAATATAACATTGATTTTTTGTTCAGACAAATATTTGTTGAATATAAATGTTAATTATCTAAACCATAACTACTACACCGATATAATTACTTTTAACTATGTTGAAGGTGAAACTATTTCAGGCGATTTGTTTATAAGTATTGACAGGATAAAGGAAAATTCAAAAGAATTTAATACAAGTTTTATTAAGGAATTATATCGTGTTATATTTCATGGAATTTTACATTTGATCGGCTTCAACGATAAAACAGAAGAAGAGCAAAAAATAATGAGAGGGAAAGAAGATTTATATTTAAGTGCAGTGGATTTTGGAGGGATAGAAATATGATGCCAATTTATGATGTTATTGTTGTTGGAGGTGGACATGCTGGATGCGAGGCAGCAGCAGCATCAGCAAATTTAGGTTCAAAAACTTTGTTGATAACTATGGACATGACCAAGTACGGTCAGATGTCGTGTAATCCTGCAATGGGAGGAATTGCAAAGGGTCAGATTGTGCGCGAAATAGATGCACTTGGAGGATATTCAGGTATCATTGCCGATAAAACTACTATTCAGTTTAGAATGCTGAATAAATCAAAAGGACCAGCAATGTGGAGTCCGCGTTCGCAAAATGACAGAGCGAGATTCACAGAATTATGGCGGGATACTCTCGAAAATATACCAAATCTTGATTTGTGGCAGGATGTTGTAACCCAGTTAATCATTAAGAATAATACAGTTGAAGGAGTAAAAACCAAAATAGGAATTGAATTCAAAGCCAATTGTGTAATTCTTACAAATGGTACTTTTTTGAATGGTCTGATGCACATTGGATCTGCAAAAATGAAAGGTGGTAGAATAGGAGAGGCAGCATCTTATAACATTTCGGAACAACTTTTTGATTTGGGCTTTAAAACCGGACGACTAAAAACCGGAACTCCCGTTAGAATTGATGGAAGAACCATTGATTTTTCAGAGTTGACAGAGCAAAAGGGAGATGAAGGTTATTATAAATTCTCCTATTTACCTGGCACCGAAAGTATATTGAAACAGCGCTCCTGTTGGATTACAAATACAAACTCCAACGTTCATAAGGAACTTGAATTAGGTTTTGAAGAATCTCCCATGTTTGACGGTACCATTCAGAGTACTGGTCCGCGATATTGCCCAAGTATAGAATCTAAGCTGGTAACATTTGCCGAAAAGGAAACACACCAGTTATTTCTTGAACCTGAAGGAGAGAAAACAATTGAATATTACTTGAATGGATTTTCTTCATCGCTTCCATGGGAAGTTCAATACAAAGGATTACAAAAAATAAAAGGTCTGGAAAATGCCAGAATCTTCAGACCAGGATATGCAATTGAATACGACTATTTTGAACCAACACAGCTTATACATACTCTTGAAACAAAAATTGTAAAAAACCTGTTTTTTGCTGGTCAGATAAATGGAACCACAGGTTATGAAGAAGCAGGTGCTCAGGGAATAATGGCGGGAATTAATGCTCACTTAAAATGTCATAATCTATCAGAACAATTTATTTTAAAAAGAAACGAAGCGTATATTGGAGTTTTGATTGACGACCTCGTTACAAAAGGAGTTGACGAGCCATACAGAATGTTTACAAGCAGGGCAGAATTTAGAATTTTGTTACGTCAGGATAATGCCGATCTCAGATTAACGGAAAAATCTCACAAATTAGGTTTGGCTTCGCTGGAACGGGTAATTTTATTGAATGAAAAAATGAATCATATTTCGGAAATCATTACATTCACAAAAAAATTTAGCGTTAAGCAAAGATTTGTAAATCAACTACTTATAGAAAAAGGCACAGCTGAATTAAAACAAAGTGTAAAACTTTTCGATATAATTTTACGTCCCCAGATTTCGATATTTGATTTGATGGAACACATTACACCGTTTAAAACGTTTCTGGAAAGGGTTCCCGATAACAGAAAACAGGAAATTATTGAAGGTGCCGAAATTATAATAAAATATGAAGGTTATATAAACAGGGAAAAAGGGCTTGCAGAGAAACTGGATAAGTTTGAAAATATAAATATTGAAAACAGATTTAGTTATGGGGAGTTAAAATCGATATCTACTGAAGCTCGTCAAAAATTGGAAAAAATAAATCCCAAAACAATTGGGCAGGCAAAAAGAATTTCAGGAGTTTCTCCATCAGATATAAATGTACTTTTAATTTTATTGGGAAGGTAATGTTTCACGTGGAACAAGAAAGAATATGGATTTAAAAAAAGAAATACGGGAAATACAGGACTACCCGAAATATGGAATAAGTTTTAAGGATATAACCACACTCGTTAAAAACAGCGAAGCACTAAATTATGTAATAGATTCAATAGTTAATCAATATAAAGATAAAGGTGTAACTAAGGTGGTGGCGCTTGAAGCACGCGGTTTTATTTTTGGTGGGGCAATAGCAGGGAAATTAAATGCCGGTTTTGTTCCTGTACGAAAAAAAAACAAACTACCCCACAAGGTTTTAACAGAGACATATAAGCTGGAGTATGGAGAGGATAGTATTGAAATGCATCTGGATGGATTAACAAGAAACGATATTGTTCTTATTCATGACGATCTTTTAGCCACAGGAGGTACTGCACATGCAGCACTTAAAATGGTTGAAAGATGCGGTGTAGAAAAAGTATATTTTAGTTTTGTTTGCGATTTGGAATTTATCGACACCCCAAGCAAAAGAATATTGAGTCAATATGAAACACAGGTATTAGTTAAGTATTCATAGTTGAAATACCATTCCACAAATACAAATATTGATTATTTAAAATCACTGGTATCAGTTCTGCCAAACAAACCAGGGATTTATCAGTTTTATGATAACAGTAATTCAATAATTTATATTGGTAAGGCAAAAGACCTGAAAAAGAGAGTAACTACCTACTTTGCAAAATCTCACGACCATCGGAAAACTGCCTTACTTGTTAGAAATATAACAGAGATAAAACATATGGTTGTTGAAAGTGAACAGGATGCTTTGCTTTTGGAAAACAACTTAATCAAGAAATATAAACCACGTTATAATATTCAGTTAAAAGACGATAAAAGTTTTCCATGGATTTGTATAAAAAATGAACCCTTTCCAAGAGTCTTTAAAACCAGAGAACTTGAACGGGATGGTTCAAAATATTATGGCCCGTACACATCAATTTACACCGTTAGAACACTGTTGGATTTGTTTAAATCTGAATATAAATTAAGATCATGCAATTATAGTCTGACACAGGAAAATATAAAAAACAGAAAATATAAAGTCTGTCTTGAGTATCACATTGGAAATTGCCTTGGACCTTGTGAAGGTTATATTTCAGAAGAAAAATATGGTGAGGGTATTACAGATATTAATAACATTCTCAAAGGAAATATCTCTGGAGTAATCAGGCATTTAAAGGAAGTAATGGCAGAAATGTCAGATTCACTTAATTTTGAGGATGCCATAAAAATAAAGGAAAAGTACGAGTCACTAAAGCGGTATCAAAGTCGCTCCACCATTGTTTCTCCAACGATTACCGATGTAGATGTATTTACAATTGATGAGGATGAAAAGTTTGCATTTATTAATTATCTGAAAGTAATTAAAGGTGCAATTATCCAAACATATACCCTTGAAATAAAGAAGGTTTTAAATGAAACGCCTGAAGAATTGTTACTTTCAGGAATTGTTGAAATTCGCCAAAAAATATATAGCAATTCAAAAGAAATATTAGTACCAATTAAATTGGATTTCGGACTTGAAAATGTCAACTTCAGAATTCCGCTAAAAGGCGAAAAAAGGGAATTATTAGAGTTATCACAAAGAAATGCAAAATATTACCGTTTGGAAAAGGAAAAACAAGCAGTCTTTAAAAACCCCAAAATAAGAGAAGAGCAATTACTAAATACGATTAAAAAAGATTTGCAACTTACTGAAAACCCTGTACATATAGAATGTTTTGATAACAGCAACTTACAGGGATCGCAACCTGTTGCTGCTTGCGTAGTCTTCAAAAACGGAAAGCCAAATCCGAAGGAATACAGACATTATAACATAAAAACCGTTGAAGGACCAAATGATTTTGCTTCAATGGAAGAAGTGGTTTTTCGCCGATACAACCGGCTGATTAATGAAAATAAATCATTGCCGCAATTAATTGTAATTGATGGTGGAAAGGGACAACTTTCGTCTGCAGTTACTGCACTTGATAAATTGAATTTACGAGGAAAAATATCGATAATTGGAATTGCAAAAAAGTTGGAGGAGATATATTTCCCGGGAGATTCCGTACCAATTTATATCAATAAAAATTCTCAAACACTAAAACTAATTCAGCAACTTCGCGATGAAGCACACAGATTTGGAATTACTTTTCACAGGGATAAAAGATCAAAAGATTTTATCACCTCTGAATTAAGTATAATTAACGGAATAGGGGAGAAGACTATACAAAAATTACTAAAAGATTTTAAGTCAGTAAAATCAATCAAAGAACAAACTTTAAAATCGCTAATCGAAAGTGTAGGTTTGTCAAAAGCTCAGATTGTATTTAATTATTTTCAAAAGTAGATTTATGGCTAAAACATTACATAAAATTCAGCGAGGCCTCTAAAATTGTTGTATTCTTGTTTATTTGCTAATAAAACATCAAACGATTTTAGGAGTAAATATTACTGAAATCATTTTAAACACATATTCATATATAATTGATAAACAGGCACATATGAAATTCGATTTTTGAAAAATGAATTTTTCAGTGAAAACTTAACCTCATCAGAATAACATATTTAAGTAAATGATTGGGAATGGGTCGGATTATTAAAATCTGATGCAGCAATTGAAATTAGAATTTCTGAAAAATCGTGAAAATGATTAATATGAAATTACTAAAAACAACAACAGTAAATCTAAAATGCAGGCCGATACTTATCGTCAGTTTCCAATAATCCCAGGTAACTTGTAAATCGTGATTGGGCGATATCATTTTTGTCTACTGCAGCTTTAACAGCACATCCGGGTTCGTGAGTATGTGAACAATTATTATACTGACATTTGGCTGAGATTTTAAATATTTCCGGAAAATAGTGAGAAATTTCCCAGGCTTCCATTTCGAGCATGCCAAAAGCTTTTATTCCGGGAGTATCAATAATATATCCACCAAAATTGATTTTATAAAGTGTTGAATAGGTAGTGGTGTGTTTTCCGGTATTATGAACATCAGAAATATCCATCGTTTTTAATTTCAATCCGGGTTCCAAAATGTTTATAAGCGTTGATTTACCAACACCGCTGTGTCCATTGAAAACATTGATTTTGTTCTTAATCGCTTCTTTTAAACTTTCAATACCGAGCATAGTTGTTGCTGAAGTGGAAATACATTGATAACCAATTTTGGTATAAACATCAATTAATAAATTTCGTTCATTTAATTGTACATGATTTAAACGATCGGTTTTGTTAAATACAATTAAAACAGGAATTCGGTAAGCTTCAGCAGAAGCGAGGTAACGATCGATAAAAGTTGTGGTTGTAACAGGGAAATTTGAGGTTACTATCAAAACTGCCTGATCAATGTTTGCAGCAATAATATGTGACTGTTTCGATAAGTTTTGTGAGCGACGAATTATGTAGTTTTTTCTTTCTGAAATAGAAGTAATTAGCCCGACATTCTTTTCTTTCGATGTACTTTGAATTGTGAATTCAACACGATCGCCAACTGCAACCGGATTGGTACTTTTAATGTCCTTAATCCGGAATTTACCCTTTATTTTACAATCAAATAATTCACCATTTTCAGCTTCAACGGTAAACCAACTTCCGGTAGATCTTATTACTAGTCCCTGTTTCAAATTATATTGTTTTGTGTAAAAATAGCTTTTTAAGTTATTCCCAGTTTAAAATTATTTTCCCGCAATTTCCATCTTCCATAATTTCAAATGCTTTCTGAAAATCTGTTGCAGGAAAACGGTGAGTAATTATCGGAGTGATATCAAGACCAGTGGTTAGCATCATTTCCATCTGGTACCAGGTTTCGTACATTTCGCGGCCATAAATACCTTTCAAGGTTAATCCTTTGAAAATAAGTTTACTCCAGTTGATTTGTGTATTCTGAGGAAGTAAACCAAGCAAACTTATTTTTCCGCCGTTGTACATGTGATTTACCATGTCGTTAAACGCAGCGGGCGAGCCTGAACATTCCAGTCCAATATCGAAACCAGCGACCATTTCGTGTTTAGCCATGGCTTCCTTAATACTTTCTTTTGTTGGATCGATTACGCGTGTAGCACCCATTTTACGGGCTAAATCGCGACGATATTCACTTAAATCGGTGCCAATGATGTTTCGTGCTCCCGAAAACTTGCAAATAGCAGCGGCCATAGCTCCAATAGGTCCGCCAATGCCGGTAATTATTACATCTTCGCCAAGTAAAGGAAATGAAAGTGCGGTGTGTGTCGCATTTCCCAATGGATCCATTATGGCCATCATTTCATCTGAAATACGATTATCGATGTGTAAAACATTTTTTGCCGGCACCGAAATGTATTCAGCAAAACCACCATTCCGGTTAACTCCAATTCCCATGGTGTGATCGCAGATGTGTTGACGACCGCGGCGGCAATTGCGGCAAAATCCGCACGAAATATGACCTTCAACGGTAACACGTTCACCAACTTTTACACGGTCAACCTCCGAACCAACTTCAACAACAGTTCCCATAAACTCGTGCCCGATTGTAAGCGGTGGTTTTATGGTTTGCTGCGCCCATTCGTCCCATTTGTAAATATGCAAATCGGTACCGCAAATAGCGGATTTTTTGATTTTAATTAAAACGTCGTTTGGACCAATTGCGGGAATTGGAACTTCTTCCATCCAAATACCTTTTTCGGGTTTACTTTTTACTATTGCTTTCACTTTATGTCAGTTTTATGGCTGCAAGTTAAGCCAAAATGAAATTTCAAAGAATAACTTAAATCAGGAAAAGAAAGTTTACAAATTTTGTTGAGTAAAATATTTCCGGGAAATGAATTTTATAGGATAATACGATGCAAAAAAGCCAATAATCAGAACAACTGATAAAATAAGAATGATATCAGTAAATACAATTTGAACAGGATAAGCAGAAATTAGAAATGAACCATTATTGGGAAGAGGAATAATTTCGAAAACAATTTGAAGCCAGCAAACAACAAGGCCCAATAAAGTACCGGTTATTGCTCCAATAATAGAAATCAGCCAACCTTCGAAAAGAAATATTTGTCCGATGGTTTTCGATGAAGCACCCATACTTCTGAAAATATGGATATCCTCTTTTTTATCAATAATCAACATTGAAAGGCTACTTAGAATATTAAAAGAAGCAATTACCAAAATGAAAACCAAAATCAGATATGCAGCCCATTTTTCCGATTGCATGGTTTTATAAATCAGGTCGTGTTGCTGATATTTGTTTTTCACGTGGAACTGGCTGCCAAGGATTTTTTCAATCTCCTTTTGTAATTTTTTTTGATTTGCCAAAGGATTTAAACCAAGTTCAACAGTCGAAATCTGCTGTCCGCTTTCAAATAAATCGGCGGCAAATTTTTGCGAAACAATAATGTATTTTGAGTCAATTTCTTCTAAAACAGCGAAAACTCCCGAAGGGAAAATGTAATTGTGATTAATTGCACGTGCCGGATTTATTGATACCTGTTTCCCTTTTTTCGGTACGTAAACCATAATATGATCGGTAAATTCAGGTCTGACTCCAAGGTTGTAAGCAACTCCTTGTCCAACAACAGCATAGTTTATACCCTGATTTTCAAGTACAAATTTTCCATCAATAATTAAACTGTCGATTTTGGTATATTGAGTGTAATTTTCTGGTACTCCTTTTACAATTGCCGGATAAATTTGTGTGCCGTATTTTAACAAAGCCACTTCTTCAATAATTTCGGCATAATGCACAACATCAGGCAGTTTCTTTATTCTTTCGAACTCAAAATCTTTGGGATCAAACATTTTTCCTTCCACAGGAGTGATTTTTAAATCGGGGTCGAAACTGCTGAAAAAGGTGTCGATTAAAATATTGAATCCATTAAAAACCGAAAGTACAATCACCAGCGCCATAGTTCCAACAATAATTCCACCAACCGAAATCGCGGAAATGATGTTGATAATATTCTGTTTCTTTTTCGAAACCAAATATCTTTTTGCAATAAACAATGGTAAATTCAAAGTGCTCTGTTTTTGAAATAAAAACGAATAATTCAATTCAAAATTGAAATTGGTTTATGATTTTATAAGTTTATTGATGTTGTCAATATAATCAAGGCTATCATCAATATAGAATTCCAGTTCGGGAATTACGCGTAATGATTTTCCAAGTTTTCTTCCCAAATCACCTCGTAATTGTTTGGTTATCAATTCTATTTCCTTTAATATTTCAACAGCAAATTCCGAAGGGAAAATACTTAAATAAATCCGGGCAATACCTAAATCTTTGGTAACCCTAACAACAGTTACACTAATTAATTTTCCTGTGAATTTGGTTTTATTCACTCTTAATAAAATATCGGCTATTTCGCGATGAATGAGTCGGGATATTTTATTTTGCCGCGTACTGAGTTCTTCCATTGATTAATTGTTAAATGTGATAAACAGTTCAAAATTACAGAAAAAGCACGAAACAGACACGATTTCAGCAGAAGAGCACAAGATTTAAAATTTTGAACTAAAAGTATTCTAAATGAAATTATTTTTCGACGGTGCTTTTAAAAGCATTTTGTAAATCCTCATCGGGTTTTATAATGTTGTAGTTTTCCCAGAAATCAGGGTCATAATTGTTTATCATCTCAACAAAAATATCGCGTTGGGTAAACGACTCATCCCTTTCAAATTTCTTAAGTTCTGTATTTTGAATATTGGTAATCAACAAATCTGAAACACTATGATATTCAGAATTAATTTTGTCATTTCTGCTGCGAACTTTGAATTTTACCGATGCTTTTACATTTGACAAATGCCATTTCCCGAGGTATTGCTGATAGTTTATTTCGTAATTGGTATAAGTAGGTTTGGCTTTCACTCCTTTTGGTTTCCTCTTAATCATTACACTTTCGGCATTTTTTAACCCGGACTTATTATAATGAAAATTGGCATAAACGATTGCAAATGTTTCACGGTGAACATACATTTCTCCAACAAGGCCAAGATCATTAAATTCGGCAACAGGTTTGAATTCAAGTACATAAACCGGATTTTCGTTGTACCAGATTACCTTGCTAATGTTATAATTATATAAATTTTGAAATTCTTCGTCGATGAAACTCTCAACGGTTTTAACTACATCGAGTTTGGTAATTGTAAATGGACCACCCTGAAGTTTAAAATTAAGCCACTGAAAAGGTTTTACATCCGGACTTCTGCGACCCTTTATAATTCTAACCAAATCATTTCGCAATGAATTAGAATAGGGCGCTTTTAAAATTTCAATAACAGCCTCAGAAACATTGATATAGTCGTTGTCCTGTTGAATGGTTTCGCGGTAAAAGGCAGTCATTAATTTTGAATCTTCGCTGTAATTAACAGGTAAATTTTCCCGAATATTTTTGAGCAGTTTTTCAGGTGTCGTGGCAACTACTTTTATCTCTTTAATACGAATTGAAACCGGTTTCATTACAATAACATCCTCATCTAAAATCTTAAAAGCCGGCATCAAAATCTGAGCATAGCCCATGCAGGAAATAATGACTGTATCGCGAATAAAGTCGGGATGTATTTTTAAAAGAAAATTACCATCGACGTTCGAAATTGTTCCTATTGGTTTGTTTAGTAATGAAACTGAGGCGTATTTTATAGGATTCTCTTTTTTATCGTCAACAATCTTTCCTGTCAGAAAGAAGTATTTAACCGGAATTGAATCTACCTTTATTTCAACAGGTAATTTTTTATCGTCAATTTTCGAAATAATTATCTGGTTTTCCAATTCAATGAACTTAAAATCTACTGGATTAAACAATTGATTTAAAACGGTATATAACGATTTATCGGTGACTTCGATACTGTATTTTTGAGTTGAATTTAGAATTGATGCATCGTACGAAAAAAAAACACCGGCCTGCCAACTGATTTGGTCGAGGATTGAATTTATGGTTTGATTTCTTTGATTTATAGTAATCCGGTTTTCAAAAACAGAGCCATTCTGCTGCTGTGCTTTTAACGAATTTGACAGCAACAGAATGGCAAGTAATATGACACATAATTGTCTGAACATTAAAACAGCTTTTTCAGCTCGAATGAAGTTTCATACTCTGCGCCATCCCTTAAAAATTTCACTTTAATTTTTTTGTTTTCCTTGCTTTGAAGCAGCAAATTTATATCGTTTAGTTCCAGTTCACTGCGACTACTGTTGTTAAGCGATAAAATCTGGTCGTTTTCCTTTAAACCAGCAAAATATGCCGGTGAGTTTTCGCGAATGTTTGTAATTGTAAAAATAGGCAATCCGGGCATTGGATTGATGACTTCCATTCCACTCATATTGTAATTAAACTCGTCGTTAAATTTATGATTTGGACGCAAAGTTAACCGACTGTTTCTATAGTCGATGGTAACATGAAACCGGCGTAAGATTTCTGCACCAATCGTTCCGTTTCTATCGTTTGAAGTCATTAACTGGTCGATAATATCAGAATTAGGAAATGCAACAATTGGTTGAGGCAAAATGAGCGGACCAACCCAAATTCCTTCAATACGGCCTTTAATGCCATACAAATCACCGCTTAAACCGCGTCCGATAAATGCTTCAATGTGGTTTTTGGGATAATGTATTCGTTCATCCGATTTTTCAGAAAGCCAGAGTGCATCGCTGGCACCCGTATCAACCAGCAGTTTAACCGGAACATTAGTCGAATCTTCAGTTACAATGCTGGTATTTACATATGGTTTGTTGCCATCGAAATTCAAAGGAAGAATAATGTCTTTTTTACGGTCGCGATATTTATAATACTCAGGCTTGTACAGCGTCAATTTTTCGCTTAAATAGTCAATTTCAACAATGTAATCCTTAAAAAGGTTAAACCCGATTAATCCATGCACCGGTACTCCCAGGATATGCGAAATCTGAAAGTTTTCGTCGATAATCATCTGTACCTCTTGATTTTGAGCTGTTAAGCCATCAATACGCATTGTATTGTTTCCCGAACGGTAAGCAGTTAGTTCAACACCTTCTCCAAGACC
Organism: Draconibacterium sp.; assembly: GCA_035467235.1. GTDB lineage: Bacteria > Bacteroidota > Bacteroidia > Bacteroidales > Prolixibacteraceae > Draconibacterium. Next base: position 19,519 of record DATITY010000644.1, read on the forward strand.
TTTAACCTGGATTGGCATCAGATAATTCAGATTTAACTTATTTATAAATGGCAACTCAGTTATTATTGGGTACCTGACACCCGTATCCAAAATAAAATTCAATGTATCCGACTCATTAATAGTTACCGGAATAATAATAAGGTTACTTGACGATTTGAAGTTGATGGTAATCGATTTATTACGCTGATTATCAAACAAAAATCCCCGGTTATTTGCATAATACTGACTCGGATTATCGCCATATTGCATGCTTTTATCCAAAGGCACATAATCGCGCACTACCAGAATATTGTCTTCAATTTCAAAAAGAAGATAATAATCCTTCATTAATTTGTCGAGTACAAATTTTATGGGTTTGTTCGATACATTTATACTGACTTTTTTGTTGGCCAACATCTCCGAGTTGTACTTGTAATCGATATTCAGGTATTTACATATTTTCTCCATTACATTCGACAACGATTCGTCTTCAACCGAAATGCTTATATTTTGATCGAGTGCTGCCGATTTTGTATCCTGTGCATAATTTGCTTTTGGAACAAAAATCAGGGCGATTGCTACTAGTAGCAATGAAGTTTTAATATATTTCAATGTAGTTTTCATCTTGTTTAATTGTTTTCATTTTTTATACGGCTCGAAAATGTATATTGTTCATCCTCAACCGATAGTTCTAAATTAAATGTGAGCCCAACAACATTTAAAATAAAATCAATTGGTTTTTTGTCGAATTGAGCGTTAAGTTTTAAATCGTTCAATACAGGATCGGTTACCTGAATTTTAACATGATAAGTTTTCTCAAGACACGTAAAAACCTCATTTAAAGGAATGTCGTTAAAAATAAAATCACGTGTTTTCCAGGCAAGAAAATTAGGATTAGAATTTTGCGATTTTTCCAGAACACTGCTTTTGTTGAAAAGAGTGCCTTTTTCTCCGGGAACCAGATAAACTTCGTTAGCGCTGGTAATTGTTTCTGTTAATTTACTTATTACCTGTACTTTGCCCGTTTGAACTACAACTTCAACCGTTTCAGTTTCGGGGTATGCACAAACGTTAAACGAAGTTCCAACAACTTTTACCTGCGCATTTCCGGCGTTGATAATAAACGGTTTTTCAGGATTTGGTTTTACATCAAAAAACGCTTCACCATAAATAGTAACTTCTCTGGTATCACCCTTAAAGTTCTTCGGGAAAACCAGTTTCGAGTTACTGTTTAATGCCACAACCGAACCATCGGGAAGGATGTACTCGTTGATAACCTGGTTTTGAGGCGAAATAATTTCGCTGTAAACTTCGGTTATTTTGTTTCTGAAACCAATATAAAATCCGGCAGAACCCAGTAAAATGGCAATTACGATTATTGCAGCATATTTATAAAAACGTGAAATAACCTCCTTTCTAATTTTTTTGCGTTGAATAACTCTCATTTGCGGCGGGTTTATTTTTGCCTTTACATTGTTCCAGGCAACCACCGAATCAAAACTTTTTACTTTATAAAAAGCATCTATATTATCGAGCATTTTCCGGCTTTGCTCCAGTTCCTCCCTGTTTTCAACCGATTGGTTTAACCAGGTTTCCACTTCCAATTTTTCACGGGAGTTTACCTCATTGCTGAGATATTTGGCCAGCAACTCCCTGTTAAAAATTTCGATGTTCTTCTTTTCTTTCATGATACTGTAATGACAAAGCTGTTTAATTTTACCCTTAATACGATTTTTTGTTTCAGCGCTAAAAAAATGTGAAAAAGGTGTTATAATTTTTTAATTTATCGCGTAACGTTTTAATTGCCAGGCTCATTTGTGTTTCAACAGTTTTTATTGAAATATTTAATTTATGCGCAATTTCGTGGTATTTCAATCCTTCCTGCCGACTTAACCTGAATATTTCCTGTCGTTTTTCCGGCAAGGAATTAATGCTTTCTTCGATTTTCAGGAAAAGATCAATCTCCGGATAATTGCTTTCATCAGAAAAGCTGTTTTCAATTTCTGAAAGTACGATTTGTGCATATTTGATTTTTGTTTTATTGTGTTGAATAAAGTTGAGGCATAAATTTTTAACCGAACGAAAAACGTAGTTTTTAACTGAAGATTCAATATAAATTTGTTCCCTTTTTTCCCAGAGCTTTACGAAAAAATCCTGAACAATTTCCTCTGCTGCAATATCGTCGTTAATAATTTTGGTGGCAAACGAACACAGTATTCCGTAATATTTATGGAAAAGGATTTCAAAAGCTTTTTCATCACTTTGTTTCATCCTTTCAAATAAATCTTTTTCTTCAGGTTGATTCATATTGATTTTATTCAGTCATCAGTGGCTAAGGTAGAAAAAAAGCAATTTTCTTTTTGAAAAGGAACATAAATTCTGTTTTTCAGCAATTCTGTCTGCTTTCATCATCTTTTTTAAATGAAAGCTTTAAAACGAAACGAAAAACAAATATCAAATTAATATTTTGTCAATTCCATCGAAATAATTAGTTTTGCGAACCAATTTCAACAAAAGGTA
>DATITY010000645.1:0-2306 GCA_035467235.1 Draconibacterium sp.
GTCATATTTTTGAGTTTAAAGTTCCGGGTTTAAAGTTCAAAGTATGGTCGCAAAATTCTGGATAATTGGATTCTTGATTTTTGACATGTTACATGTTTTTTATTTCATATTCTATCAATCTCAATTAATCTCTATAAATCTCAAAATCACCCCATTCATGCATTCCCGCATTTCCTACTCCGCTCCACTGATTCCAATCATAAACGATGAAACGATGATGATAACCAGCGAAAAAATCATCAGGAAAAAGACTTTTTTTGAAGTTCCCTTCCATTCATTGCGGATAAGTCCCCAAACGGTGGCGAAAACGATGGTAAGCGCCATTAAAATTCCCCACGAAGTAAATGTAAATGGCCCCATTTTGCTCTTTCCCATACCGTAAACAATAAACTGGCTGAACCAAAGCAATCCGGCCAGCAATCCAAACAGGTAGTTGGCTGTCAGCACTTTCGACGAAGCAGCTTTTGCGTAATTCTTCAAAGTGCCGTTTTTATATCCCAGAAATCCGCACCAGAAAATGGTGGTGACAAAAGTTCCCGAGAACAAAACCACCAGCAGTGGCATCATGGTAAAAAGTGCATCAACGCCGGCACCGGAGGCCGTTTCGGAAATGGGCAGCCCGCGCTCGAAACCCAGCGACATAGCTGAACCGGTTACACCAACCAACGCAGCAGCCAAAACGCCTTTTACAAGGTTAAATTCGCCAACACTCTCTTTTTTAGCCGATTCAGAAACCTGTTTGTCCTTCAGAATTCCCGACCAGGCTGAAAGTGCAATTCCAAAACAGGCTGTAATTACGCCGTAAATCAGCAACATTCCACCTTCTTTTTGCAGCATTATATCGAGCCGTCCGTCGAGCATGGGTGGAATCAGCGTTCCGATAGCCAGCATCAGTCCCAGCGAAAGCGCATACCCGAGCGACAGACCCAGATACCGGAGTGCCAGACCGAAGGAGAGATTTCCGACACCATAAACCGCACCCAGCAAAAATACCGCAACAATGGTTTTTGAATCGGTTGAACGGATAATTTCCATAAAATTGGGTGCAAAAACAAGACATGCCAAAAGTGGAAAAATGATGTAGGCTCCTGTACTGAAAATCATCCAGTAGGTTTCCCAGCCCCACCCTTTTATTTTCCCGAAAGGAACAGCAAAACTGCCCGATGAAAACGCCCCGGTGGCTATCAGCAATATTCCAACCAAAATGTTAAAATTCATTATTCAGGTTTAATTTATTTAAAATCAAATTTTTGTGACTCTCCTTTTTTCATTGCCAGTTCCAAATCCTTTCCATTGTATCGCAAAACACCTTTATTTCCTGACAGTGATTTAACGTTGGCTGAAGTTAAAATTCCCTCTTTCCATTTCATGTCCACTTCGAAACCACCCCGTGCGCGAAGTCCCTTCACTTCGCCTTCAGTCCATTCGTTTGGAAGGGCGGGCAGTAATTCAATAAATCCCTGGTGACTTTGAATCAGCATTTCTGCAATTCCGGCGGTAACTCCAAAATTTGCATCCATTTGAAAAGGAGGGTGCTGACCAAACAAATTTGGTGAAGTACTTTTCCTCAAAACCGTATTTAAGTTTTCTTTTGCTTTTTCGCCATCATAAAGCCGGGCATACTGACTAACCAACCAAGCAGCGCTCCAGCCCGTGTGTCCTCCCCCGTTGGCAATGCGAAAATCGAGCGATTTTTTTGCCGCTGCGGCCAGTTCGGGAGTGTGTTCCATGTTTATCTGTGAACCGGGATGCACCGCAAACATGTGCGAAATGTGCCGGTGGCCTGGTTCAGCTTCAGGAAATTCATCAGCCCATTCCATCAACCGTCCGTCAGAACCAATATCAGGCCCGGCCAGATTGGCTTTTGCCTTAACAACCTGTGCCATAAAATCATCATTAACTCCCAAAACTTCCGACGCCATAATAAAATCGGTAAAAAGCTGCCAAATCACCTGCTGATCGTGGGCAGGGCCCATGCTAATCTGCGACCGGCTGCCATCGGGCGCAATAAAAGTATTTTCGGGTGAAACGGCCGGCCCCGAAATCAGTTTTCCTGTTTTAGAATCTTCAACAAGCCAGTGGAGATAAAATTCAACCGAGGATTTTAAAACCGGATACATTTTTGCCAGAAATTCCTTGTCGCCGGTAAAAGCATAATGCTCGGTAATGTGCGAACAAATCCACGCTCCCGCCCCGGTGTGCATTCCCCAACTGGCTGACTCTCCGGGAGAAGTGTATCCCCATACATTGGTAATGGGGTGAATCACCCAGCCATTCAGATTGTATTGTATTTGTGCAGTTTTTTT
>DATITY010000646.1:0-8045 GCA_035467235.1 Draconibacterium sp.
CTACCGAATGTTCTGCCTGTCACACAAACGGTTATACATGAACTTCGACACTTTGCAACAGTTGTCACACCGATAATTATACCGCTGCACAAAATCCATCGCATTCTGCTGCGGGAATATCCACCGAATGTGAAACCTGTCACGGAACAACTGCGTGGATTCCATCTGTATTTGACCACACCGTAACCTCCGGATTTGAGTTAACAGGTGGCCATTCGGGTAAACAGTGTTCCGAATGTCACATTGGAAACACGACCTCTGCAAGTTCAGAATGTATCAGTTGTCACCAGGCCAATTACAACGAAGCAGAAAATCATCTTTCGCAGAATTACCCGAAAGAATGTTTGCAATGTCATACAACCACAAGCTGGGATGATGCCAGTTTCGATCACAACCTGACTGAATTCCCGTTGACTGGAGCACACACTGCCACTGAATGTTCCGCCTGTCACACAAACGGATACGCAGGTACTTCGATGTTGTGCAACAGTTGCCACACCAATAATTACAAGGCAACAACAAATCCAAATCATTCTTCAATTGGTATTTCAACCGAATGCGAAGATTGTCATACAACAAATCCCGGATGGGAGCCGGCATCGTTTCCAACGCATAATGAATATTATGCCCTAAACGGGGCTCATGCAAAAATAAGCAGCGATTGTTTCCTGTGCCATGAGGGGAATTATAATACCACTAAAAATACCTGTTATGCTTGCCATACTGCCGATTACAATTCGACAACGAATCCGGCACATGCAACTGCTCAATTTCCAACAGATTGTATTGTTTGTCATTCTGAAACGGCTTGGGCACCTTCTACTTTTAACCACGATTCCCAATACTTTCCGATATATAGTGGAAAACACAGAGGGCAATGGAATTCATGCGTTGAGTGCCATACAGTTCCATCCAATTATTCAGTTTTTTCATGTGTTACTTGTCATGAGCACAACAAAACATCAATGGATGACAAACACAAGGAAGAAAAGGGATATGTTTACAATAGCGCCAATTGTCTGGCCTGCCACCCAGGAGGAACAGCCGATGATTAATAAAGTAATAAAAATATTATTGCTGTTTTTTTTCACCTGTTTCCTGTTGGGAATAGGTAACGCTTATGCACAGGAGATAAGTTTTACAGAAGGCGTGGTTTCTTATATCACCGGACAAAATATATATGTGAAATTTGCAAGTACCCGGGGAATTGAAAACGGCGATACTTTATATATCCTGAAGGACGAAATTCATGAACCGGTTTTAATTGTTCAGCACCGTTCGTCCATTTCGTGTCTGTGTGCGCCAATAAATAATATTTCTCTAAAGGTTTCTGATAAAATATTTAGTAAAAAAGCAAAGAAACAGGCACCCGAACTTCTTGTTACTGTACCTGAAACACTTCCTGAAAAAGATGTGAATGAACAAGTATTGACTTCCTCTGTAACAGAATCTGTTAAGTCGAAACCGCAACAGGACATTAATGGCAGATTGTCGCTTTCATCGTATTCCAATTTTTCAAATGCACCTTCCACTGATGTAACCCGGTTTCGTTACACGCTGAATATGAACGCATCAAACATAGCCAATTCAAAATTGTCAGCCGAAACTTACATTTCGTTTACGCATAAATTAAATGAATGGGATGTGGTTAAAGAGGATATCAATAATGCACTGAAAATTTACAGTCTCGCCCTGAAATATGATTTTAATGAATCTGCCACACTGTGGGTCGGCCGAAAAATAAATCCGAATATTGCCAATATCAGCGCGGTTGACGGGGTACAATTTCAATACGGGGTTAAAAACCTGTTTTTTGGCGTTGCTGCAGGTTCGCGGCCCGATTTTCAGGATTACAGTTATAACATGAACCTTTTTGAATACGGCGCTTATGCCGGACATAATTTGTTGACAACCAATGGATTTGTTCAAACATCACTTGCTTTTTTCGAACAGCGGAATAATTCAAATACCGACCGCCGATTTGTCTATTTTCAACATTCCAATTCGTATTTTAAAAATCTGAATATTTTCTCTTCTTTCGAACTCGATTTGTACAAACTTGAAAACGGAATCCCAACAAATACAATAAGTTTAACCAGTTTATATCTGTCGTTGAATTATCGCGTTTCAAGAAAGGTTTCGTTGTTTGGTTCGTATGATAACCGGAAAAATGTAATCTATTATGAAACTTTCCGGAATTATTCGGAGGAAGTTTTAAATCAGGCCAGCCGGCAAGGTTTAAGGTTCAGGGTAAATTACAGGCCTGTAAACAACCTGATGCTGGCAGTGAATGCAGGCACCCGGTTTATGAAAGCTGATGTGCGCCCAACCAAAACCCTTAACGGAACTGCCAGCTATTCGAATTTGCCGGGAATAAAAGCATTGGTATCGTTGTCGGCCAATATCATGCAAACCGGTTATCTCGATGGTCAGGTGTATGGTTTAAGAGTTTCAAAAGACATTATACAGGGTAAAATAAGTACCATGTTGAATTACCGGTATGTCGATTTTAAGTACGCGAATGTTAACTCCGAACTGCGGCAGAATATCGGAGAAATCGATTTGACTTACCAGTTCAACAAAAGTTTGTACATGTCTGTTAATTTTGAATCCACTTTTCAGGATAAAGAAAATTTTAACAGGTTATATTTAAACCTGAGATGGAGATTTTAATCTTAAAATAAAATAGAATGAGAGTATTTGTGATGTTGATTTTGGTGTTGGTTTTTTCATCGTGTGTTAGAAATAGAAATGGTGTAGGCGTGCAAAATACAGTTCCTTCAAATGAAAAGGTTTTTGAGGTTACCGAAGTTATCCAGGCAAATAATTACACCTATTTAAAAGTGAAGGAAAACAGGACTGAAAGATGGGTGGCGGTTTCGAAACAGGAAATTAAAGTTGGCGATGTGTTTTATTACGACAAGGCGCTGCAAATGAACAATTTTAAAAGTAAGGATTTAGACCGTACCTTCGATGAAATTTATTTTGTGAGTCAAATCAGCAAAACTCCGTTAGGCCAAAAAACAATGGGCGGAGGAATGCCGGCACATTCGGGCAAAATTGAAACACCCAAACTGAGTTCGATAACCCTTGAAAAATCTGCAGACGAATTTACCTTAGCCAATATTTTTGAAAAACAAGATGATTTTGTTGCCAAAGAATTTGAAATCAGGGGAGTGGTCGTGAAGATTAACAAACATGTAATGGGAAAAAACTGGATTCATATTCAGGATGGAACTGAATTTAACGGAGCATTCGATTTAACCATTACTACGCAGGATTTGCCGGAAATGGGAGATGAAGTTACATTCAAAGGAAAAATATCTGTAAATAAGGATTTCGGTTCAGGATACAGGTACGAAGTAATTATGGAAGACGGTGTTTTAGTAAACAAAAAGCCAAAAAGCAAACCAATTTCATAGTATTCGAAGTTTCAATTGAAGAGAATCATTCTTTCTGTCTAATTAAAGAAAGGTTTTCTATTTCGAATCAAACAAAACTTATCTTTATCAACTAAAACTATAATAAATGAAACTATTTCAAAACTTAATTTTTTTGCTCATTTTTATAATGAGTTCTGCTTTTGGTCAAATAGGAAACGCAAGTGGTATAGATAACAAGGAACAGTCAAAAAAGGAGAAAATCAAAGTCATTCCTTTTACTGTATTGAAGTTTACCGATGTTGGAGCTGCCACCAAACCCGGGAAAATAACCATCAAAAAAGATGAGGTTAAAGTAGTTGCAGGCGGAGCCGATATCTGGGGTAAAAACGATGAGTTCAATTTTGGTTATACAAAAATAGAGGGCGACTTCGATATCAGTGTTCAAGTAAAAAGTTTAAGCAAACCGCATCAATACACCAAAGCCGGAATTATGGCCCGTGCGGATTTAAACGACAACAGTCAGCACGTTTATTTTCAGGTATTTCCCGATAACAGCCCAAGAAATAAAAATAACGGCGGATGCGAATTTCAGTACCGGTTGGAAAAGGGCGGAGAAATGAAAGCCATTTATCCAAATACTGAAACTGTCGGAAATAAGTTTGATGTCAATTTCCCCAATACCTGGATCCGGCTCAAACGGTATGGCGACATTTTTGAATCGTACATCAGCAGCGATAATAAAAACTGGGAATTATACTCCACATTTGAGCAAAAATTACCATCCGAATTGTTGGTTGGACTTGCTGTTACATCGCACAATTCAGCAGAATTTACTACCGTCGTATTTTCAAATCTGGTTTTAAATGAATAGAATAACAAGTTTGTGAGTTAGTTATGCGCTAAGCGGTTCAAAACCGCTTAGCGCATAATTATTTATTAAGATTTCCGGTTGCGGCGAAACAACGTTTAGCGAAGCTAATTCCGATTCACCGAAGTTTTTAATGCGATTTGGTAATCGAATCACCCTTATTCCACAATCCATTCATAAATACCTGCAGAGTTATCTTCCGGAAGCTGAATCTCGATTTTTACTGCAAAAGTATTAACCTTTTTAAACCGAACGGTATTGATTTCGTCCTTTACAATCGGGTAACTGCCTTCAGTTTCCACTTCCTTCCAATCACCGGAATTGGTTTGATACAGAACTTTCCAGCTTTCGGGAATGCGGCATCCACCAAACGGTCCGTCGTCGAACCAGTAAACTTTGGTTGAAGATATTTCTGCCGGTTTCGGGAAATTATACTGAATCCATTGTGTTGAATTCTTTTCCGGCCACCAGTGGTAATAAATGATTGAGTGATCGTTTGAATTTTCTGGAAGTAATCCGTCGTTGATGGCGATAATTGAACTCTTTTTGATTGAAGCAGAAATTACACTTTCTGATGCAACCGTTGGTGGGGGAAGTGGTTTTGCATATTTATTTTCTGTTGCCAGCCACACTGCCATTTCGCCTGAACCACGGTTTGCCCATGTAAAATAGGGGATAGCAGTAATGTTTTGAGGTGTTTCCATTATCTTTCCATCTTCTGCTTTTTTCAAATTTTTACCTTTTGCCTCAACAATTGAAACCCCACCGAGAAAATCGGGTTTAAATGTAGTTTGCAGCTCAGACTCGTTGGGCAAAACCAGGTTTAAAACACGTTTGGTCTCAAAATCAGGCCATTCAACACAGTAAACCATCGGGCCGCGCATCATTGCAACTTTGCCAGCATCATCTTTTATCCGTTCGTCAGCTTTCACTCTTCTTGTTTCCATTGGCAGATTCAACTGAATCTCGTCACCTTTTTTCCATTTTTTCGATATTACAGCGTACCCGTTTTCAATTTTGTAAGCCACATTTTTACCGTTGATTTTAATGGTGAAAACCGGCATTTTACCATCAGCAAAACTGTACAAATTCCCGGGTAGAACTTCATTATTTGCCCAGCACGGAATGCGCAGTGCAACTTCAAAAGATTCACCGGCATCCAAATTTATTCTAACTGAAACATCCCCATCCCACGGATAATTGGTTACTTGCTCAATGTCCAGTTTTTTCCCTTTCATCTCAAGCGAAACCGAGTTTTGAATGTATAAATTCACAAAAAGCCGGTCGTCGGTTTGACCATAAATATAACCGGGAACTGACGGGATAAACCTACATACATTGCTTGGGCAACAGGCACAGCCAAACCATTCACTGCGTGAATGTTGTCCCATCGATTCAAGGGGGTTTGGGTAGAAAAAATGGTCGCCGGTTAACGAAACTCCATCAACCATTCCGTTGTAAAGTGTTTGTTCGAGTACATCAAAATACTTTGAATTTCCGTGAAGTAAAAACATCCGGTAATTCCAGTAAATACTTCCGATGGATGCACAGGTTTCGTTGTAAGCCGACATGTTGGGTAAGTCGTAATCGGGTCCGAAACCCTCGTGACCACCGGCAGCTCCAATTCCTCCGGTGATATAAAGTTTCGAAGTTACAATGTCGTTCCAGATTTTGTCCAATGCACCCAGATAAGCGGAATCACCTGTTATTGCTGCCACGTCTGCCATTCCCGAATACAGGTAAGTAGCCCTGACAGCGTGACCTACCGCTTTGGTCTGTTGGGTTACAGGCAAGTGATCCTGCGAATATTCTCCCCGGGCATGTGGCGAATTTTGTCCGCGACTATCGATAAAAAATTTCGCCAAATCGAGGTATTCCTTTTTACCGGTTACACGGTACATTTTTACCAGTCCCATTTCTACAACCTGGTGACCGGGCGAACGAAGTAATTTTCCGGGACCAAAAGTTAGCACAAGTAAATCGGCATTTTTAATGGCAATATCAAGGAATGAACGTTTTCCGGTTGCAAGAAAATGTGCAACTGCCGCTTCAAACAAATGGCCGCTGTTGTAAAGTTCGTGGCTCAAATCAGATTCCATTTCCCAACGCTCTTTTCCAGCCCACGCGTGAGTATGTTCCGGGTCGATGGTTCGGTTGGTATAAAGGTAACCATCGGGTTCCTGCGCTTTACCAATAAATTCAATCAACGTGTCGAGTTGTCCATCCAGTTTTTTATCGGGTATGGTTTGCAACGAATAACTTGCACCTTCAATAATTTTGTAAATATCAGTGTCATCAAACGGGTATTCAGTGCAAAACTGACCTTCCTTAATATTGGCTGCAAATAAAAAGTTATCTACTCTTCCGGTTGAATAACAATGTTTTAATGCGATGGGAATGGTAACTTCATGATTGAGTTTTACCCGGGGAGCCCAGAATTTATCGTTTAGTTTTACTGAAGTAAAAGGTACCGGGCGAACAGGATAGTCTTTTAAAACTGTTTGAGCATCTATTATTACTGAATTTACAATCAGTAAAAAAAATAATATTGATGTTATTCGTTTCATATTAAATGGTTTAAGCTGATTAATTGGCTGTTCATTTGCTAAAACAAACCGGGCACAATTTAAAAACAATACAGTTTAAATCAATGAAATTGCAGATAAAGAATTAACCTTGTTTAGTTAAACCATTTGTTTTTTGACGTTGTCAGGTTTTTCACACGCTGACAAGTCCGCAATGCCGGCAACCTGTCACCGTCTTTAGACCTGACAGCGTTAAATAACCGACATGGGATAATGAATCGTCTGATTTCGCAGACTAAGAAAGCCGATATAACCTTTTTTGATTAGTTTTAACCCCGAAACAACTAAATCGAAAATTCATAATTATGACCAGTAAGAATCTTTTATTATCACTGTTTATGCTCTTTTTTGCAGTTCAGCAGAGTACTTCGAAGGTTACTTTTTCTGAAGTCCGGACCGCTGCTGACAATGTAATTGTGGCGTTTTTTACAAGCGACACTGTGAATATTGAAGAAATTGTTATTGCCGATTTATCGCAATGGAAGATAAACGGAAAATCTGCAAAAAGTATAAATAAATATGTGATGCAGGCAAAATCATGCAACCACCACATTTACCTGGAAACTGAAAAACTGGTTGCAGGTAAAAAGTACAAAGTGGAAACACCTTTTGGAAACAGGGAGTTTACATTTAATGACAGAGAAATATTTTGCGAGTCGATAAAAACAAATCAGGTTGGGTACAGCGTCCTTTCGAAAGTTCGGTACGCCAATTTTGCAATCTGGCTGGGAACTGGTGGAAGCCGCAAAATTGAGGGAGAGTTACCTGTTTACGAAGTTTTTGAAAATGGTTCGGGTAAAACTGTTATTAAAGGAAAACTAATAGAAATTGGCAACGATGTTTCGGCAGGTGGATTTGTTTACAGAATTGACTTATCAGACATCCACGAAGGTGGTCCATACAAAATTGCAGTCGAAGGTTTTGGTTGTTCTTATCCTTTTGGTGTTGGCGGCGAGTTTTCGAAAATGCTGGCACACACACTGTTCAGGGCACAGTACCTGCAACGATGCGGTTGTCCGATAAACGAACCTGACATCAGGAAACATGCCTGTCATACCTTGATTTACGATGTTGATGGACCTATTGGCGAGGCAAATATCGATGTTGTTGGAAATGAAAGGACTTTTAAAGTTTACGGAGGATATCACGATGCGGGTGACGCCGACCGTCGCGCCTACCACCTGTCGAACCCAATTCTGAACCTGATGA
>DATITY010000647.1:0-2411 GCA_035467235.1 Draconibacterium sp.
ATTGTTGTTTGGTTGCCAACTGCTATTTCCTGCGTTCTCATTCCAACAAACGAAAATTGCAAAACAGCATTTTCCGGAATATCATTTATGGTATAAATCCCGTCAATATTGGTCATTGTACCCTTCCCGGTTCCTTGTACAACTACCGATACCCCCGGCAAAGTTTCTCCCGACGCTGAAGTTACTTTACCTGTAATCGATTTTTGCTGCTGAGTTTCGGTAGCTGGAACTTTAGCTGAAATTACAATAAACCGGTTAACCAGTTCATATTTCAGGTCTTCACCCAAAATCATTTTTTCCACTACCGATTTTACGGTTTGATTTTCCCCGTCAACTGATATTTTACGATCGACATTAAAAACATTGTTGTCGTACATAAACGAAAGATCAGTTTGTCTTTCAATCTCATCGATAAAATCTTTTACAGTTCCGGTGGAAATTTTAAGATCAAGTTTTGTCGTTTGTCCGTCGGATTCTGCGTAAGCCACTGTAAGTCCGGTTGTAACAATAAGAATTACAATCATTTTCAGAATTAATAATTGTTTTAGCCAGACGGGATATTCCCGCGTTTTTCCATTTGATTTTGGTTTTGTCTTCATAGTCTTTTCATTATTTTCACTTGTTTTCCATTAATTTCATAAGTTATTGGTGTGATATGGTCGATAATGGAAAGCAGTTCGGTTAAACTTTCTGTTTTTACTTTAAAGCTAAGTTTTACTGTATTTTTAAGTGTTTCATCCAAAGTAATTTCAACTCCGTACCAACGTTCCAGGTATTTGGTAGCATTCTCAAATGTTTCGTTCTCAATAACAAGTTCATCGGCTTTCCACGATATAATCTGATTGATATTCCCCTGTATGCTAATAAAATTGTTGTTTTGATTATCAAAAACAAGCACTTCACCCGGGTTCATTTTTTTAAGGAGTTGTTCATTGCTGAATACTCCAATACTCCCTTCAATGAGAGCAACTTCTGATATCATATCACCATTATACGATTTCACATTGAACGTGGTTCCATACACTTCAAGTTGTAATTTACCGGAATTCAGCTTAAATATCTTGTCTGGATTTTTAGTAACCTGAAACAATGCCTCGCCGGTTAATTGCACAATTCTTCCATCGGCAAAGTCAGTCTGGTATCTGATCCGGGAGTTTCCGTTCAGCCAAACCTGCGAACTGTCGGGAAGTATTACCATTGTTTTATGACCGAACGGGGAATATACTTCAGAATAGGAACTAACAGGTTTTTGTTTTAGCAAAAAATAACCCGCACCTGCACATAATGAAATCAATAAAAATAATCCGGCTACCCGAAGCAGATTTTGAATAAAATTTGTTTTGTGTTTTTTAATTGTAATTCGGGTGGTAATTTCGTTCCAGGCTAAATCTTTATCCGGAATAAATGATTCAGAAATGTTGCCGGTAATTGCATAAATTACTTTTAATTCATTCCAAAATTTTTCGTTGTTGGCATCTTTTTTTAACCATGTTGTAAAAGTTTCATCTTCGGAATTGGGATTTCGAAGTTTATGCTGAATGAGTTCCCACGGTAAATTTTCCATCTGTTTTATTGGTTTACCTAAACATGTACCATTATTAACAGTAAACCCCCAACGAATGTTATTTTATTTTCAGATTTTAATGCATTTTTCGATTTCTTTCAATAGTTGTGAATTTGATTTCTGTATTAATACAAGCTGCGATAAAAAGGATTTAGGAAAATACAACTCGATTACTGAAATGCTGATGAACAAAAACAATGCAACTGACTTCTGTTACATTTGAAAAGAGTTTAACGAAATAAAGAAAACAAGAAATAGTTCAAAGATTTTCCCTCTGAAAGGCAAGAGATGTTCGCGAAGTTTTTTCAAAGCAATTGTCATTTGGTTTTCAACCGTTTTCACCGAAATTCCTAGCTTTTCGGCAATTTCCCTGTTGCTTAATTCCTGCAGTTTGCTAAGCAGAAAAATCTCCCTGCATTTTGGCGCAAGCTGTTCAACCGCAGTTTCAATCAACTTTTTAAATTCAGCAACATCTAAATACAATTCATCCTCTTCATAAATATTTTCACGATTGTGTTTGTCAATTTTTTCAATAATTCTTTTATGATTTTTTGTGTTCCGAAGCAGATTAAGTCCTTTGAATTTAGAAGCTGCGTACAAGTATGATTTTACCGAAGTATTGATCTCCAGTTTTTCTTTGTTCTCCCAGAAATACACAAAAATATCCTGTACAATTTCTTCCGATAAAACTTTGTCGTTTAAATATATATGCACGAAATTACACAGATCGGTGTAATATTTATCAAAAAAGTATTTGAAGGAGTGGATATCTCCATCAATCATTTTTCTAAAAATGAAAAGCTCTCCGTTTGAATATTTTTCGTTCAAAATAACTGCGATTTGAGCC
>DATITY010000648.1:0-19587 GCA_035467235.1 Draconibacterium sp.
TCGAGCAAAGTTTTTTTCCAGTATTCGGCAGCCCTGTACATTTCGGGCTTGTTGTCTTTGATTGAACTAATGGAAGGAATTTGTATCAATCCAAAAAGGTCTTCCAAAAAACGGTTTTTATTTTCCTCGATGTAATTATTAATGTATTCCATAGCTTTTACTGATAAATTTTTAATTTTTAACGCACCGGAAAATACAGTTTTTAAGCGGATAACAAAAACAGAAACGTCATAAATAATTAAAAGTTAATAATGAGATTTACTTTAATTTCTTCTCACTCCACCTTGTATAATTGCTTGTAAGTTGGTTTTTTTTAAATGAATAACAAAGAAGCCTCTGGCAGTTTGCAAAGAGGCTATAACAGCTTTGTTCAGAGAACCACTTATCATTCAGCCGTATTCAGGGCGGTACTGTTGGACAATCTCTAAAAGCTTTTGCCGCTCAATGCTGTACTTCATGCCTATGTGTTTTTGATGCCCAATTTCCATATAAACCAAAAGATTCCATCACTCTGTTGCATTGTTTAAGCCTGAAATATCTTAACTTGCTGTCCGCTCAAAGTTAGCAACTCCAAACCAGGCCAGAATATCACGAAGGTCTTCCGGATTTTCATCCTGTATTTAACCTTGCATCAGTGCATCTTCCGCAGTTACCAAATCGGTTAAACTGGTTTTATGCTGTTAATAGTTTCCTAGGTTAACTGCAAGATGTTATTTTGGAATTATCGTGACTTTTCCTTTTTTTTATATCCCTTATTAACAGGATTTTTCGGGAAAAATTACCAAATCAATAAAATTACCTTACCCCAAATTCTTCTTCGTACTGGTTGAAAAATGGTAAGACTTGGTTTTTGGCTGTATAGTTCAACAGAAAAGTAAGAGAAACTTCGCTGGTACCGCCCGAATCAGCCCGTAAGCCTGAAACCGTCATGTCGTAACTGTAATTAAACTGCCAGCTTTTTTTCATAAAACCAACCATAAAAATTACTGCATCATACCGCATTCCAAAATTCTGCCGAAACCACGTACCAACGGTTAAACCTCGTTTTGTGGCGAAAATGCCATAATTAAACTGGTGAAAATCACCTTGTAACTGTGCTATTACCTGTGGTGATATATCGAATTTTTTGCGGTTATGTCCGTACAAATAAACAGGTAACCGTGCACCAAAATGAGCAGTATATTTTCTGTCAAGCTTTACAACATCTTCATTTCCGGTGTAAAACGATTGATTTGGCTCGGTAAGATGATGTATTGCAACTCCATAATACAGGCGTTTGCTGTACATTAAAACACCGCCTGAAAAATCGACAAAACTGTAATTGGGATCGGCAAGGGTTGCCAATTCGGCAGAAGATCCATGATTTCCGTAATTCGGATCCAGATTGTCGGCAAAAACCAGCTTGTTTGTGTTTAACGAATTTTGGTTGTAACCTGCCTGTAATGCCCCATGCAGCCGATAGTTCCCGGTTAACTGAATAAAAACCGAGTAACAAAAATTTACCTGCAAGGTATTTAAAATCCCGTCAGCCTGGGAATCGTTTAATACATAACCCCCAATTCCGCCCTGTAATTTTTTTACGGGCACATCGAATGCCGCACTATAGGTTGTAAAAGCATTATCGAAACCCGACCATTGATCACGGTATTGCAATGTAATACGCGGCACTCCTACAGATCCTGAAAAGGCAGGATTAAGATATAATGGATTGGCGTAGAACTGGGAGAAAGAAATATCCTGAGCAATAGTAGCCCCCGACAAGAATAAACCCCAAACCACTAATATATTTCTGATTTTTACCAACACAGCCCCGAGTTCTTTAAAATACCAAATATATTCTACTTTTCAAACCGGGCAAAGGATAATGGAAATAATAAATGTTAGCCATCGGATGACCTGGGCAGCAAAAAAAGAGGCTGTAATTTCTTACAACCCCTCAAAAATCTAACTAAACTAATCGCGTATTATTAATTTCCGTTCTAATTCCAGATACTGTTTTCTATCATCCAGTTTTCAATGACTAATTTTGCTTCGCTGTTAATGCTATTAACATTCCAGTTTTCTGAACCGGTCATCCATCTTTCCAATTCCAACCCGGTTTCTGTTTCTTCAACAAAATTGTTGCTTAAATTCCATGTTTTTTCGCTGGTCATCCAGTTTTCAAATTCGAGACTTGTTTCTGTTTCCTGACTGAATTCTGAAAAACTGATTGAATTTATGTTCCAAAGATTTTCATCTGTCATCCAGTTTTCCAATTGTAATTCATTTTCAAAGATTTCATGGCCTGAGGCTTTTGCTTCTGTTCCTTTTGCATTCACATTTCCAGCCAATAATAATAAAGCGATAAATGTTCCTGCTGCTAAATGTTTCATTGTAGTTTTCATATTTTCTGTTTTAATTACGTTTCTGTTTCTTTGTTTTGTTTTCGTCTTAATAGACTAATAACTTGCACAAAGGTTACACGGTATTTTCTTAAAAAACAGAAAAATCTTGTTAACGAAACTTTAACACCGGTAAATGGCGATAAATTAGCGGTAAAGTAAAACACCCGAAGGTATTTTATTTTCGAGTTTTGCCGGCAAATGACGAAAAATTCCGAATACAGCAGAGCCGCTGCCCGACATGGAAGCAAAACCGGCTCCTAATTCATAAAGTAACTGTTTTAATTCTCCAATTTGGGGATATTTGGGGAATACGCTTTTTTCAAAATCGTTAACAATCAGGTTCTTCCAATCGCTTACAGGAGTTTTAATAATTTCTGTCAATCTGAATTTTGGATTTCGGGGAATAACATTTTTGTATGCTTCCAGTGTACTGACTGAAATATTGGGTTTTAATATCGCAATTTCATAATCAGACAGATCGAGTTCAATGTCATTAAATTTATCCCCAATACCGGTTGCAAAAGTGGGTTTATTGTGAATAAAAAACGGGCAATCGGCGCCAATTTGTGCTGCGTAAGATTCCAATTTTTCTGATGACAACCCAAGATTAAAATATTCGTTCAGCATTAAAAAAGTAAAAGCAGCATCGGAAGATCCACCGCCGAGTCCTGCTCCAAAAGGAATTATCTTATGCAAATGAAAATGAAGTGCTGGCAAGTTGAAATCTGACTTTAAAAGTTGATACGCCTTTAAAATTAAATTCTGCTCCGGTAAACCATCAATCTGAATGCCGGAGGTTGTTAGTTTTGTTTCCTCTGCTTCGACAAACTCCAATGCATCGGACAATTTTAAAGGAAAGAATATGGTTTCCAGGTTATGGTATCCGTCTTCACGTTTGGAAACCACATTCAATCCAATATTTATCTTGGCATTCGGAAAAACAATCATTGTTTCTGTTTAATTATTTCGAAAACGATTCATATTCTTCGGGTGAACCGCAGGTACAAATTAAATTACGGTCGCCCCACGCATTATCAACCCTGCCAACAGGTACCCAGTATTTATTCTCCCGAATCCATTGAAGCGGATAAGCAGCTTTTTCCCTTGAATAGTTATATTCCCAAACATCGGCGACTACTTTCTCCGCGGTGTGTGGCGCGTTTTTAAGTACATTGTTTGTTTTGTCAGCTTCACCGTTTTCAATCTCTTTAATTTCTTTGTAGATGTTATTTAGTGCATCAATAAAACGGTCAATTTCCTGTTTCGACTCACTTTCGGTAGGCTCTATCATTAAAGTACCATGAACAGGGAAAGATAATGTGGGAGCATGAAAACCGTAATCCATCAAACGTTTTGCAATATCTTCCTCTGAAATTCCTGAGGATGCTTTCAGGTGCCGGCATTCCACAATCAATTCGTGTGCTACACGTCCATGTTCGCCTTTATATAAAATCCCGTAGTTTTTCTCCAAAGCTTTAGCAATATAATTGGCATTTAAAATGGCAACTTTGGTAGCATCTGTCAAACCACTGGCGCCCATCATTTTAATATAACCGAATGTAATTGGCAAAACCGATGCACTTCCCCAAGGAGCTGCAGAAACGGCATTAATACCGATATGTCCGTTGTTCATGATGGAATGTGAAGGCAAAAATTCGATTAAATGACTTGCGACACAAATCGGCCCAACTCCCGGACCACCGCCGCCATGAGGAATGGCAAAGGTTTTATGCAGATTCAGGTGACACACATCAGCACCAATAATTTTAGGATTTGTTAATCCAACCTGTGCATTCATATTGGCGCCATCCATGTAAACCTGACCACCAAACTGATGAATCAGATCGCACATTTCGATAATTGCCGACTCAAAAACACCGTGTGTTGACGGATACGTAACCATAAATGCCGAAAGGTTATCCTTGTGTTCCTCAGCTTTTTTTCGAACATCATCGAGACTGATATTCCCCTTTTCATCACAGGCAACAACCACTACTTTCATTCCGGCGCTGATTGCGCTTGCCGGATTTGTTCCATGCGCCGACGAAGGTATTAAAACCACATCACGCTGTATTTCGCCACGACTTAAATGATATTTACGAATTACCATCAATCCGGCGTATTCGCCTGCTGCACCTGAGTTTGGCATTAAACTCACATCGGCCATTCCGGTAATTTCTGCCAAATCCCTGCGCAACTCCTCCATCATTTCGTGGTAACCACGTGCCTGATTTTTGGGAACAAACGGATGAATTCCGTTAAATTCTATCCAGCTCAACGGCAACATTTCGGTGGCAGCGTTTAACTTCATGGTACACGAGCCAAGCGAAATCATGGAATGAGTTAATGAAATATCTTTCTGCTCCAGTTTTTTCAGGTATCGAACCATTTCCGTTTCAGAGCGGTATTTGTTAAAAACTTCCTGATGCATGAATTCAGAAGTACGGGCAAACTTTTTGTCAATCTCAACATCTTCCGGATATTCAAGAATTACCGGCCAGCGTTTGTTTGCTGCTTTTGCAAAAACTTCAAGAATCCAGCCCATATCTTCGCGGTTCGTGGTTTCGTCGATGCTGATTCCAATTTCCCCGTTTTCAAAATAACGGAAATTCATTTCCAGTTCAAGAGAAAGCCATTCAATGTCTTCACGTTTAACGTGTTTTGGCAATTCAAACCGAATCGTATCGAAATAGTTTTTGTTGAGTTGTTTGTAACCCAGTTTTTCAATTTCAACGGTCAGGAATGCAGCAATGCTGTGAATTCTTTTGGCTATCATTGTAATTCCTTCAGGCCCATGGTAAACAGCAAAGAATCCAGCCATATTTGCCAACAGTGCCTGTGCAGTGCAAATATTTGAAGTTGCTTTTTCGCGTTTAATATGTTGCTCACGGGTTTGAAGTGCCATCCGCAACGCCCGGTTTCCATGAATGTCTTTTGTAATACCAATTATTCTGCCTGGCATGGACCGTTTGTAATCATCGCGGGCGGTAAAAAATGCAGCGTGCGGACCGCCGTAACCCATTGGTACACCAAATCGCTGACTGCTTCCAAAAACTATATCAGCACCCCATTCTCCGGGAGGAGTTAAAATGGCCAGTGACATCAAATCGGCGGCAACTGCCACTTTTATCTCTTTTGCATGTGCCTTATTTACAAGTTCTGAGTAATCAATTATTTCTCCATCAGAATTTGGATACTGCACCAACACTCCAAAAACATCATCAGAAAATTCAAATGCATCTTTCGGTTGAATGCGTAATTCAATTCCCAGCGGTTGTGCCCGTGTTATTAAAACATCGTGGGTTTGCGGCCACATTTTTTCGTCAACCAACACTGCATTTACATTGTCTTTCACCATCTGGCGCGAACGCAGATTCATCATCATAACCATTGCTTCTCCTGCGGCTGTGGCTTCGTCGAGTAACGATGCGTTTGCAATTTCCATTCCGGTAAGTTCGCAAACCATGGTTTGATAATTTAACAGCGCTTCAAGCCTACCCTGAGAAATTTCGGCCTGATATGGTGTGTAAGAAGTGTACCATGCGGGATTTTCCAGTACATTCCGAAGAATCACTGCCGGTGTAATGGTGTCGTAATAACCCATTCCAATGTAAGTATTGAACACCTTGTTTTTCGATGCCAGCTTTAGTATCTCCCTGAAATATTGACGTTCAGTAAGTCCCTCTTTTAATTTTAAAGGTTCTTTTAACCTGATGTTGGAAGGAACAGTTTGTTGAATTAATTCTTCCATTGAAGATGCGCCCACAAATTCGAGCATTTCTTTGATTTCATTGGCTCTTGGGCCTAAATGACGATTAACAAATCTATCGTGAGACATATTACTATTTTTATTTTGAAATTATTTGCAATGTTAAAAAACCCACCGAACTGAAAAAATGATTTTAAACCACTCTGAAAAGTAATTTTTAATATGATTTCTGTTAAGTTAAAAACGGATTTGTTCTTTTTTCGAAACCCAATTTTGTTTCGGGGCCGTGCCCACAATAAACTTTTGTATCATCGGGCAAGGCAAACAGTTTATTTTTAATGTTCGAAATCAGCGTTTCATAATTTCCACCGGGCAAATCGGTACGTCCAATGCTGCCGTAGAAAATCACATCGCCGGCAATGAGTATTTTATCTGGTTCACTGTAAAAAACCACATGACCCGGGGAATGGCCGGGAACATGAATAATTTTCAGTCTTGAATTCCCAAATTCAACATATTCATTTTCAATTAAAAATGCATCTACAGGCGCCACCGGACTCATTTCGAATCCAAACATTTCGCCTTGCGCAATTGCCTTTTCAACCCAAAAAACATCATCAGCATGTGCCTGAAACGGTATTTTAAATTCGTTACGAACAAATTCAACACCCATGATATGATCGAAATGGCAATGTGTATTTGTTATTTTTTTAGGAATGAGGTTATTATCTTTTATGTAATCAATTATTTCCTGATGTTCCTCTTCGTAATAAAATCCGGGGTCAATAAAAATACATTCTCCGGTTTCGTCGGATGCAATAAAACTATTTTCACCCAGCGGATTTACCACAAACTTTTCAACTTTTATCATCATCAGAAATTTACAGTTCCTTTTAATAACGGAACAAATACAAAATCACCATGTTTTTCGCTTTTGAATTCATCTTCAGAAATGCGCGTAATTACATTCATTTCCTGCCGTTGATCGGTTCCCACCGGTATCACCATTCGGCCATTGATTGCCAGTTGCTGTTTCAAATCTTCAGGAATTGATGTAGCTCCTGCAGTTACAATTATTTTATCGAAAGGCGCAAAATTGGGCAATCCTTTATAACCATCGCCAAAAAAACAGGCAGGATGGTATCCAATTTCAGGCAGGAATTTGTGAACTCTCATATAAAGCTCTTTTTGCCGTTCGATGGTAAAAACCTTTGCACCCATTTCAAGTAAAACAGCAGCCTGATAGCCAGAGCCGGTGCCAACCTCCAATACTTTTTCTCCTTTTTCAACTTCTAAAAGCTGGGTTTGCACAGCCACTGTATATGGTTGAGAGATTGTCTGACCGGCACCAATCGGAAATGCCTGATCTTTGTATGCAAATTGAATAAATGTACTTTCCATAAACAAATGCCGGGGAACCTTTCCAATGGCTTCCAGCACCTTCTCGTTTCGAATACCCTTTATTTTTAACCCTTCAACCAGTTTTTTACGCATCCCCTGGTGACGAGGAGTTTCATTTATAACCATTCTGAAAAAATATTGCACAAAATTAACCTAAAAAACATTTTTAAAGCCCAAATTCAGATTCAATATTAACAATTAACGTTGATAAATTCCATGCGGAATAAATGATTGGAATGATACCGATTTCTATATTTGCGTACTTACCACATAAAAAGCAACAAATGCTAAATATTGGATTGATTGTAAATACCGAAATTCTTGAACCTTTCGTAAAACGTCTCAGGGAAAATAAAAATATAAATGTTATCGGAAAAGCTTCTGTCGGAATCAGTTCCCATCTGGATAGTTTTCATTTTTCGATTCCTGAATTTAACCGGGTTGAGTTAATTGAGCGGTCAGATGTTCTCATCATGGACAATTCATCGCTGATGCCGTTTAAAATTCTCAGTGAGATTGTAAAAAAATCGAAACATGTTTTTACAGCAGGATATCTAAACCTCACCATCGATGAATGTACTCAGATTGTAAAGCTTGCCAACGAATCAGGTTCTGTAATTCAGGTAAGTAACCCTTTCTTCTTTACTCCGGCAATTCAGTGGCTGAACAACAACATTTCTTCTCCTGTTTATTTGGATGTTTTGGACTTTACAAACACAAATAACAACGAAAATTTACTTTACCCGATTGTTTTAATGTTGCTCGAATTAACCGGAATCAGTCCTAAAAAAGTGGGAGCAGTAACTTTTAATTCAAACCCCAACAAATCGGATTTTACCAATGTACGTCTCGAATTTGGTGATGCATCGGTAGTTAATATCAGTTACGGCAGCCTCGAATCGCTCGAGGAATTTAAAATCAGGGTCTACTCCAGAAATCAGTTTATCAACCTTAACTTCACACGAAACACATTTATTTGCAATAATAATCCAATCGACCTTTCGGGATATGATACTACATGCGAAATCGACTATTTTGTTGATTCAATTCAAAACAAAACGAGGAAAAAAAGCTGTCTTGAAGATTATTTGATAGCCATGTACCTGGTACAAAAAATCAACAAAAAAATAACCCAGTTTTTTGCGCAGTAGTATCGATAAAAAATTACTTTTGCCGCAATATTTTTTTTCAGTTTACGTTCATGTAAGCGACTTTACTATTACACTGAACTAACTTTATTTTGAAAGAATGAATAAACCCTGGCAAGTTGCAAAATACTTAACTTTCGACATTTTAGCTGCCGCAATAAGCTGGGTTGTGTTCTTCATTTACCGGAAAGCAATTATTGAACCCCAACGATTTGGAATCGATATTCCGATTGAATTCAACAGCCGTTTTTATCTGGGACTCATTTTTATTCCCATATTCTGGATTACCATCTATTACATTACAGGTTTTTATAAAAATATTTTTCGCCGTTCACGATTAATTGAACTTGGTCAAACTTTTACCACAGCGCTGGCGGGAGTTGTTGTTATTTTTTTCACATTAATTCTCGACGATTTTATTCAGTCTTATAAAAATTATTACCAACTGTTTTTCACCCTGTTTTTGCTGCATTTTGTGTTAACCTACGCTTTCAGATTGATAATCACAACTCAAACCATTCATAAAATTCATCAGCGGAAAATAGGATTTAACACGCTGATTATTGGAAGCAACGAAAAGGCGTTGAATGTATTCAATGATATGAACAGCCAGAAGTATCCGGCAGGAAATCTGTTTGTTGGTTTTGTTGGACTTGGAAATAATAACGACGCATTGCTGAGAAACTACATTCCAGAACTCGGAAATTTTTCGGAGTTGCTTGATATTATTAAAAAACACGAAATTGAGGAAGTAATAATTGCCATTGAAACAGTTGAACATAAACGGCTAAGCGAGATTCTTACCATTATTGAAAATCGCCAGGTTACCATTTGGGGAATTCCTGATTTATATGATTTCCTTTCGGGAATGGTGAAAACAAATACCATTTACGGCAGCCCGCTGATTAAAATATCGAATGGATTGATGTCCGGCTGGCAGGAAAACACAAAACGACTTTTAGATGTGTTTCTTTCGCTAATCGCATCGGTTATATTATTTCCCGTTTTCATCGCTCTTGCAGTAATAATTAAAATAACTTCAAAAGGACCCATTTTTTATAAACAGGAACGTATCGGAAGATTTGGAAAACCATTTTGTATTTATAAGTTGCGAAGTATGTACGCGGGTGCAGAAAATGGAACCCCTGCCCTTTCGTCGGAAAATGATGAGCGTATCACAAAAATCGGAAAGTTTATGCGAAAGACGCACCTCGATGAAATTCCACAGTTTTATAATGTAATTATCGGTGATATGTCCTTAGTAGGTCCTCGCCCTGAAAGGCAGTATTATATCGACCAGATTGTAAAAAAAGCACCCCATTATACGCATCTTCATAAACTTCGCCCCGGAATTACATCATGGGGACAAGTCAGGTATGGTTATGCTTCCGACGTTGACGAGATGCTTGAACGGCTTCCATACGATATGATGTATCTTAAAAACATTTCGTTATACATCGACTTTAAAATAATGATTTACACTCTTATGGTAAGTATTAAGGGAAGAGGAAAATAAGTGATTGTCCGCTAATCTGATTATCTGATTTTGATTTCCAACTAAAAAATTCAATTCTTTTTTTCAAATCCATAATCGTGTTCAACCACAGCAATTCGTACCTTATATTTCTTATACCAAATTTTTCTCCCTTTTCCCTTTGCAATTGCATGATCAGTATTTTCTTTCCAGTTTCTGATCGATTCCAAATCTTTCCAATACGAAACAGTAATTCCGATATCGGAACGGGCAGATTCGTAACCTAAAAAGCCGGGTTGTGTTTCAACCAGGTTTTCCATTTCGGCTGCCGTTTCAGAATACCCATAGTCTCCCTCGGTTCGGATTGAAGTAAAAATTACTGCGTAATAAGGTGGTTGTGGTGTTTTTGCTATCATTTCGAATTAAATAAGATTTAGAATGTTTATGGGTTTATAAATTGGCCCTTCATAATTTAAAATACTTTGATAAAAAATCACTTCGGATACCTTAACATCCTGAATATCTGAATTTTTAAATTCATTAACCAATATATTAAAAGCGATTTTGTTTTGAATGAATTTGATGCGTCCAACAGTTAAGTGCGGATTAAATGCCTTCTCTTCCCTGCTAAATCCAAGAGAAACCATACCCTCTTCAATTTCAACTGCCAATTGTTTTAGCATCAAATCATTTTCAATTGATAAAAACAAAACTCGAGGTTGATTTTTGCTTTTAAAAAATCCCACACCTTTTAAATTGAATTGAAAAGGATGATAATTTTGAGAAATATTTTTAAGTATATGTGCGATTTCCTGCGTTTGTTCATGGCTGGTTTCTCCCAGAAAACGAAGTGTTAAGTGCAGATTATTGGTGTCAACCCACTTTATTGCTTCACCTTCCAACGTTTTTTTTAAAGTGTTAACAATGTCGATTAATTTCTTTTCAGGGGTGATTTTTATGGCGATAAATGTTCTCATCATTTCTTATCTTATCAGCAGAATTTGTCCCTTTTCATTGTGTTCAAAACCCTGAATGTCAAAATAATTTGAGATCCAGACATAATTTCCCATGGGGGCATCTCCCCCGTTTTTTAAAGTTCCATCCCATGGATAAAATAATGAATTGGACTCAAAAACCAGGTCACCCCAGCGATTATAGATTTTCAGATTAAACCGCGTCTCGTCAGCACCAGCCTCAACCGGCATAAAAGTCCGGTTTTCAGGAATATCGCTGTCGGGTCGGAAAGCATTTGGAGCATATACCGTTGAAGGTATTATTTTTATATCCAGTTCGAAAGTATCGACACAACCAAACTCCGACTCAGCGTACAAACGGGCAGTATATTCACCCAATTGTTTATAGGTATGAACAGTCTCAAATTCCTCTGAAGTAATACTATCGCCAAAGTCCCAGAAATATTTATCTGCTCTTTCAGAATAGTTGGTAAATGTGATGGTGGAATTTTCAATAAGTGCCACCTGAAAATCAACTTCGAATTTTGAATAAGGATTTCGATGAACCCAAATCCAATCCGGTTTTAATAAAGTATCAACACAACCTGTTTCACCCGATGTCGCGACGAGCTCCATATCGAACCGTCCCGTGTCGGGAAAAAAATAAATGTGCGATAAACCAGAATAAATCAAACTGTCAGTTACCCATCCAAATTCAATCTCCGGGTCACCTGTATGTGCGAAAGCCTCAACAACATAAGGTTGGCAGCCTTCCTCCTTATCCACTGTAAAATCAAAATTGGGTTTCCTTTTCAGATTCATATCAATGGATTTGCTTTCACAACCATATTCGTTAACAGTAAGTTTTACTGACTCAACCGGATGATAAATATTCATTATTATCGAATCATATTTGAATCCTGACCAAACTCTCCCGCTGTTTTCCCAGATACAAAATGACGAATCGATGTGATGTGTATAAATCAGTAAGGCTGAGTCCTTATAACAAAAAAACGGATCGGCAGTTATTGCGGCAATTGGTGTTGGGAACACTTTTATCATACTGTCGATTGTATAACTATTGATGCATTGTGTAACCGGATTGGTAATGGTAAGATTAACCTTGTAAAATCCTGTTTTGGGATAATTTTTGGTTAAATTTTGCTGTCTGATAATTTCACTATCATCAAAAGTCCAGGCAAAATCAACATCATCTGGAGTTAACAATTCGCTGGTAAAATATACCGAAAGTGAGTCGCAACCGCGTGAATTATCTGCTTTCATTGTAAAATTTGGTTTTGCGCTCAGGGGTTTAACTATTGTATCGCTAAAACATCCATTATCGTTGATTGCCAATGAAATTTGAGGAAGCGTTTGAAGAAAAGCACCAACAGAAATATTATAAATTCTTTCTTGAATATCGATTGTATCAACAAACCGGCAACCGTCCAGATTCCAGTCAAAATAGGCGCTGTCGGTTGCTGTGCCGGTAAAAGTGATTTTCTTACTGTAACCTTCGCAAATTGCATCATCATCAAATGTAAAATCAGATACAGGTTGCGGATGAAATCTGACTTTAAAAGTATCTGTGGTTTCACAATTATCGATCGTTCTTAACCGATAGTATATTTCGAAATCTCCCCAATCGGTTACCTTAATATTTGCTGAAGTTCTATTTTCTTCAGAGATAAATACTTTTTCTGAATTGGTCATCCATGTATAACTTCCTGCAAAATTCCAAAGGCTGTCGGGAACATCGGTTACCGAAACCAGCAGCCGTGTGGAATCACGACCACAAATCAAATGATCTCCCTGTAATTCAATTTCAGGAACAGGGAAAACAGTTAAAGTGACAGTATCGCGGGCAGAACATTGATAGTTGTTATAAACAGTTAGCCTGTAAACTCCGGTTGTATCGGCAATTATACTTTGATTAACTGAAAGTGTATCATTAAACTCATTTTGCCAAACGTATGTTTCAAATCCATCGTTTCCTTTTAATTGTAACGCATACGGATAACAACCCTCGTCAAATCGTTCGCCGATTTCAGTTGTCGCGTAGCTTTCGAAAACATAAACAGTATCATAAAGTACACAACCTTCATCGGTAGAAGTTTTTACCGCGTATTCTCCTGGCTCGGTAACAACTATTGATTGCGAAGTTTGGCCCGTATTCCAACTATAATGATCGAAATAGGAACCAGCATCCAAAACTAATGTATCTCCTCCGCAAAGTAACAACGTGTCACCTTCAAAAAATTCAATATTCTCACCCAAATCAAGAACTAAATCAAGATTAAAACCCACTCCGTAACCGTAAGATTCTATTCCTCCAAAACCATAAACATAAGCAAGAAAACCTCCCTTCTTATTTTCAATGCGATGTGTACCTGATACAATTTCCTTTTGTGTATATGAGTAGTTTTTTTCCACAAACGGTACAAATTCATTTTGAATGGAGATCCCATCAAAAAGAATATTGGGAATTTCGGTGGTCAGCGATACAATATTCACATAGTATTTTTTGATTCCAACATAAGTAGTATCCTGTGTTATAATCTTTGGCGATTCATATGCAACAAAGGTTACTTCGTTTTTCGACTGACTTGTTGAACTTAAGATTATCATAAAAGGATCACCATTTCCGTTGGTGAAGTCTCGGTCAGCCCCCCGCGACTGGCTAAACTGTGCTACCAAAACAGGTTTATCAGAAAAAATTCTTTTGGGCTCGTCATAAAAAAATATCAGCTCTTTGAATTCCCCCCGGTTTAAAGTAAAAAGTTGCAAACCGGTAATCTGTACATTTGTATTATCTTCTGATGCTAAAATCCGGTAACGGTCCTGTTCCCTGGTTTTAAGTGGAACAGAGAAAAATTCTCGCCCCCAGGATTGTACTGGCGGGATTTGTTCGTATAAATGATCAGGACAACAGACACCAAACGGAATAGTTGTACTTAACGAACCCGAATAAAACGCAATTGGTTTATTGGCAAAAACATGGCTCCCGGTTAAATCGCCCTGACCAAAATTGGCTGACCCCACATCGTTTTCAGACTGAACCTGATATACTTCTCCCCTGTTTAGATAAATAACGAAAGTGGAGTCATTGGGTTTTAATTGATCTGTAACTTTCGATGGAGTAATTTCAATTTTTGTTGAATCATAAGTTGCTACAATTAAAAATTCGCTGTTTCTGCTATTTCCTGAAGTTGGATTTGCCAAATCAATATTTGGACGGTAACACATTGCAAAATACTCATAACCAAGTGATTCAACCGGATAAATTACAGCCACATCAGCTGAGTTTTGATCCCAGTTTAAGGCATAGACATTCACTGGGTTTTGAGCGGTTAAATGAATTCCCTTATTCTGAATTTGCTCCGAACCAGTTGCTTCCACTATTTGCCACGGAATTTTAACCTGCACAGAACTATCAGCAAATACCGTATATCTTCGGTTAAATGGAGTTTCTTCCTTTCCTATCGTAATTTGAAATGTAGTGGTTTCACTTGCCGTTACTGTTATTTCCAGGAAATGATCAGGATTGTAATTTCTACTTTCCATAAAACCAAACCAGAAATCTTTTCCTTCTGTTGATTTACGGCACAATTTATCTTCCTGTGCTACAATATGGCCGGCGCAGAATAAATAGACTGCCAGTATTAATATCAACTTCGTTATTAATTTCGTTTGCACAAATGAAAATGTTATTCAGTAAAAAATTAAAGTTGGAGGTAAAGTTAATAAATGAGATTTATTTTACCGTTCTCTCAAACCACCGTATGTACTTGCGTGTGCGGCGTTTCTTTAGGGTGGATTATGATGAAGCCTCTGACAGTTCCGAAAGAGGTTGTAACAGCCTTTTTCAGAGAAACAGTGGCAGCAACTCCAGATTCCAGGTCGACATCATCTCGCTTCCATTGGGCTAACGATTCCAGCTGACTGGCTCGTTCAGGACTTCAGCCCTGCAGATATATGCCATGCGTAGCGCACAAAAAAAAGGGCAATCTGTCAAAAGACGGACTGCCCTGCAATATAATCGATTGGTTTTTCTTATTTTACTATTTCCTTGAATTTCGGATTCTCAAAATAACGTGCAAATTCCATATCGGTACGGGCTTTTGCTTTCATTTCAGGATTGATTGTGCAAGCTTTTTCCAGGCTTTCGAAAAGCAGGTTTTCTTTGGCTGTGCGGGCGCCAATAACTGCTTTCAGGTATTCTTTCATGAAGCAGTCGGGTTTATCAAAAGCTTCCAAATCCTGTAAAGCGCCGTTGTTGTTTCCTGCCATCATTTTTGCAAGAGCGGTATTTACATCTTCATCTTTTACGAAATATTTAACGGCTTTATCATATTCCCCATTCTTCATACTAACAATACCCAGGTTGTAATTAACCTCATTTCCAGCACCTGATGCTGCACCAAACAGTGTTTCAGCATTTTTAAGATCGCCTTCTTTCAATGCAACTGCGCCCAGATTATTTTTAACCACCGGCTCATTGTTTTTCAATGTTTCGGCTTTTTCAAACAAAGGTTTAGACTCTTCATATTTCATCTGTTTTGCCAAAATATAACCGGCATTATTCGGACCTCTCCAGTCGTTTGGATAAATTTTAATAAAGGAATTATAAATGCTTAGTTGTTCGTTTAAATCTTCAAACAAAGTAGCGGCATAAAGTAATTCAGCCGGATTTAAAGAAGCTGGATCTGATTTTGCAAGCGCCTTTAATTCCTCATCGGTTTTACCAATAAGATCAACGCTTGTAGTCATTTTTGCCCTGCGAAGTTGTGGAAGTACTTCGTTTGCCACTTCAGTAAAAGCTTCGCTCAGGTTTTTAATTTCACGTTCGCGAACCTCAGGATCGTTGTACATAGATAGCACGCGCAAAATAAGTTCTTTATCCTGAATATTGGATTTTTCCATCAACTCTTTAAAACCATCCCAGTCTTCAGGTGTATATTTGGTTTTGAGCTCAACCTCAACACCGGCCTCTTTTAGCTTTTTTGCCAGAAAATCTGTTGATGTTTCTTTACGTTCTGCTGCCAGTTCGGTATTCAAATCAATGGTACCATCTGGCGATGCATAAGCTGAAACTTCTACTCTTTTCAGATCGATTTTCTCATCGGCATTTGCTTTTTTAGTATAATCCTGAAGACCTACAACTTCTTTCTTTTCGCTTTCTTCTTTGCGGACATTGGCTTTGTTTATTTCATAAAGAATAGCAGCAGTCATTTCGTCGGGAACAATTCTCTGAAACGGGTCGATATTTGGATCATATTTTCCTGTAGTATTTTCTTCGCGACGAACACCCAAAATGGTTTTTGGATAGTTGGCTACCAATTCGCTTGTTGCGATTACACCAGTTGCAATTTTAACAGGTTCAAAAGTTACTGATTTTGAACCTTTGGAAGCGATTACATTCATGTAAAGCTCCGATTTACTCATTGCGTTATTATAAGCGACACCATCTTTGTACGATACACTCCCGCCCGATCCATAATTAATTACTTTATTATTGGCTTTTACACTTTCGCCCTGAACAGTGGCCGAAGTAAAGGTTGTGTTACCATCGGCATATTTTAAGACCGGGGTAGCCACAACAGTCGCTTTTTTACTAAAATATTTTGCAGGATAACGGGTATCGATATTAAAATTTACTTTACCCGCATGGCTTTCAAGAACTTCGGGGGTTACTTTGTATTGGATTTGATCAGCATTCTTTTTCATCTTTTTAAGACCTGAACAACTCGATAAAACCACAATCATCAGCACAAATAAAAATGGCTTAAGGCTTGGATTACTCATAACAAAAACTATTTAAATGGATTATTATAATTATTAAATTTCAACGGCAAAAATAGAAACCTTTTCTTTAAAGCCATGAAGTAATAGTAATTTTTATCCCAATATTAACCTGTTTATCCCTAATTTGTAATCGCCCTTAAAAATGGCTTGCTTTAATTGGTTGTAATTATTCGGATTCTCCACAAAATCGAAATTGGTAATATCGATAACCAAAATAGGGAAGGTATTTATTTGTTTAAAAAAACTGAAGTATCCATTTTTGATTTTCTCAAGGTACTCGCCGGAAATGTTTTGTTCATATTCGCGGCCACGCGTTTTTATATTTTTTAATAGCTGACTTGTCTCCGCATGTAAATAAACATACAAATCGGGCTTGGGCATCGACTCAAAAACAATATCTAAAATCTGGCGAAAAAGCCTGTACTCATCTTCTTTTAGTGTGTTTTGTGCAAAAATGGCTGACTTGGCAAAAAAGTAATCAGCAACAATTAGCGAATGAAAAAGATCGGGATTAAACACCTGTTTTTTAATCTGGTAATATCTGTCGGCAAGAAACGACAATTCAAGCGGAAAAGAATATCGTTCCTGATCGCTGTAAAATTTAGGAAGAAACGGATTATCGGCAAACTGTTCCAATACAAGTTTTGCATCAACATCTTCAGCTATCATTTTTGCCAAAGTTGTTTTTCCTGCCCCTATATTTCCCTCAATTACAAGAAATCGCATAGTCATTACATGATTTTTTCTGCCGTTCTTATTTTACTGTCTTTTCTGCTTCCGGCAATATACGCTGCAATAATTCCTGTGGCCAGACAAACCAAAAACATGGTTTCTCCATATACCGGAAAGAGTTTGTACAAAATAAACCCGGTTATCAGACCAGATAAAATTCCAATAAATGCATACAAATAGGAGAAATGAAATGGTGCATAAAAACCATGTTCTTTCTGCATATGCCTGGCTAAACGGCTGATTAGCCTGTCGTATTCACGCCTCGATTCTCCAGGCACTTCAATGGCTTCAGAAATCGTTTTTACCTGTTCTAAAATATCAATTTTATTTTTCTGACAAAAAGAACATGAACCTGAAAAGTCGTCAATTCGGGTGATGTTTCGTTTAAACTCGTCCACCCGAAAAAACCTGATATCTTTTTCTCTTGATTTTTCAAGATTGATATCGATTTTTGATTTGATTTCATCAGCCCAGATTCCCATTTTTTTTTAATTTTTGACGGTTTTTTATTTTTCAAAAGTAGAAATAAAGATGGAATGACATAAAAAAAAACCGTTCGGCAACTGAACGGTTTTCGTCTGTTTTATTAAAAGAACAGAACCTAAAACAAAGTCCTGTTTTTACTTTATTAGTCGTTGTCGCGGCGAGGTGGTCTGCTGTAATTACTGTCACGACGGTCGTCACGGCGAGGTCCACGGTCATCGCGTCTGAAATTATCCCGGCGGTCTCCTCCACGGTCATCGCGTCTGTCGCCGCCTCTGTCTCCACCTCTGTCTCCACCTCTATCACCACCTCTGTCATCGCGGCGGGGTCCACGGTCATCTCTCGGCGGACGTTCTACATAACCTTCAGGTTTTGGCACCAGCGCCCTGCGCGATAGTTTCAGTTTACCTGTTTTTTGGTCAACGCCAATCAGTTTAACTTCCATCATATCACCTTCTTTTGTAAAATCTTCCGCATTTTCAACGCGTCCCCAATCCATTTCAGAAACATGAAGTAAAGCTTCTTTTCCGGGCAAAATTTCGATAAACGCACCAAATGAAACCACCGATTTTACTTTTCCTGTGTACACCTCGCCAACTTCAGGGATGGCAACAATTGCTTTAATTCTTGCCTTTGCAGCTTCAATTGGTTCAAGTCCGGCACCCGATATTTCTACAAAACCTGCATCATCTCTTTCTTCAATAACAATAACAGTTTTTGTCTCTTCCTGAATAGCCTGAATAACTTTTCCACCCGGACCAATAATTGCTCCAATCATATCTTTCGGAATCTGAATGATTTCGATGCGTGGTACATTTGGTTTATAATCGGCACGTGGTTCCGGAATAATCTCAAGTATTTTTTCGAGAATATGCAAACGGCCTTCTTTTGCCTGCTGAAGTGCCTGGGCAAGAACTTCATACGAAAGTCCGTCAACTTTAATGTCCATTTGGGTTGCAGTAATTCCGTCAACCGTTCCGGTTACTTTAAAGTCCATATCACCAAGGTGGTCTTCATCTCCCAAAATATCTGAAAGTACTGCGAATTTATTCGATCCTTTATCTGTAATCAGTCCCATTGCAATTCCCGAAACCGGTTTTTTCATTTTTACCCCGGCATCCATCATCCCCATGGTTCCGGCGCAAACTGTTGCCATTGATGATGAACCATTTGATTCGAGAATATCGGAAACGATACGTAAAACGTATGGGAAACCTTCAGGAATCATTTTCTTAAGCGCCCGGAGCGCAAGATTTCCATGCCCGATTTCGCGACGGCCTGTTCCTCTTGGTACCGATGCTTCACCTACCGAAAATGGTGGGAAATTATAATGAAGCAGGAATTTTTCAGTTCCCTGAAATGTTACACCATCAATTTTTTTGATATCCATTTTGGTACCCAATGTTACCGAAGTTAACGACTGCGTTTCGCCACGGGTAAAAATTGCAGATCCGTGAGAACCCGGCAAATAATTAACTTCTCCCCAAATTGCGCGGAT
>DATITY010000649.1:0-2002 GCA_035467235.1 Draconibacterium sp.
CACCACTCCCAGGTTGTGGTCTTCAAAACTGTTATTGTAGGAAAGAACGTTATCCCATATTTTGTTGACATAGGTTTCTGTCCTTTTGGTAATTTCAGCAAACTGACGGTTAAAGTCGTCGGCAATGTAGTAAGGTAGTAATACATGCCTGTCATTTATGAATGTATTGGCATTATTATAGGTTGACTGAAAATGAAGTTTTTCAGGAATTAAATTAAGTTTTATATAGAAATTGGCCATTGTTCTCCTGATTTTCATCAAATTATTGGTGTAATCCATAGCCACAAAAGGGTTCTGCCCATCACGGTAGCCTAAATCCTTGGCATTGGAATAATTGGTAGGGTTTGCCGTGGTGTTCAGCTCATCAATGACCGGCATTGTCGGAACCGCAAAATATGCCAGGCCCCAGGCTCCATTGTCTTCTGCATGTTTTGTGGCATCACTTAATATTACATTTGCACCAATCGTCAACCAATCAGTGGCTTCGTAATCTATTTTTGAGCGAAGGTTGAAGCGCTGGTAATCGTTTTCCATATCGAGAATACCGCTCTGACCAAAGTAATCGCCGCCAATGGAATATGAAGTTTTGGCTTGCCCGCCAGCGACTGTAAGGTTGTGGCTTTGAATAGGCGCAGGCCGCAGGATTTCATTATACCAGTTGGTATTCGGCACTGGAACATTTGGATTAACGCGGCTCCTTCCATAGCGTTGCATGGCATTAAGAATAAAACTTGCTTCGGCAGTTGAACCTGATTCGTTTGCCCAGTTGGTAAACTGTTCCGAATTGGCCATTTTCACCACATTTTGTGCAACCTGCATTCCATAATATCCATTGTAGGTAATCTGCGCCTTCTGGTCTTTTAATCCCGATTTTGTTGTTATCAAAACCACTCCGTTTGCAGCTCTTACCCCGTAAATTGCTGACGAGGAAGCATCTTTCAACACTGACACTGAAGCAATGTCCGACGGACTTAAGAAATCAATGTTGTCAAAAAACATCCCGTCAACCACATAAAGTGGGTTTTCGTTATTGGTTCCGTTACCAGGGTACGAACCGATACCCCTCACGCGGATTGTTGGAGATGCACCGGGGGCACCTGCACTGATAACCTGTAAACCTGCCACTTTTCCCTGTAAGGCCTGCATGGTCTGACCGGAAGGTGTTTTAACAATATCCTCGGCTTTCACGGTAGAAATTGATGAAGTTAGATCCTTCATCTTTTGTGTACCATAACCAACCACAACCACCTCGTTGAGCCCAACTACAGATTCGGACATTTCAACATTGATTGTGGTTTTGCCTGCAATGGGAATTTCCTGTGTTGCGAATCCCATAAAACTAAAAACCAGGGTTGATTGTGGCGATGCCTGCAACGTATAGTTACCATTGACATCGGTTACTGTACCGTTCATTGTTCCTTTTTCAAGAATTGAAACGCCCGGTAACCCAAATCCCGTATTATCAATTACTTTCCCGGTAATGCTTATTTTTTCCTGGGCATTAACAGCGGTAATCAATAACGAGAGAAAGAATAGAAGAATTAGTTTTCTCATAGCTTTTAAATTTGAATTAATTATGATATTAAAGATAATCCACTCTGAATCCAATTAAAATTTAAATCATACACTTCTGATTCTCCAATAAAAGTGCAGTTCAATATTTACCTCATCATCAACTCATCGTTCTAATCTATTTCAGTCATATTGTATTGTATATATGATGGTTAAGTTTTCGAATTTTAAATAAATGTGTATAATATAAAATACTAAATCAAAACCTTGAATGATTTGAATGATAAAAAAATATACCTTTAATGTTCCTATTTATGCTAAAACAATGACAAACAGTTTACTTAAATTCACTATTTCAGGTTTCAAAACGATAGCTATTTTTTGTCTGATGTTTCCGGCATGGGCTTTTGCACAGTCAGATTCAGGACGATTGTCTAAGAATGTAAAGTCATTTACTAAAATTACATACAGCGCCGCAAGGCAAAATTGG
>DATITY010000650.1:0-1771 GCA_035467235.1 Draconibacterium sp.
CGCACACTATTTGGCCTTACCGGATTTTTATCAGTCAAAGCGCGACTATTTTTTAAAGTTGATCAGGCCTTCTTTGTTTAAGTTCAAGCCTGCCTCGGGCACTTATTTTCAGTTGCTGCATTACGGGGACATCAGCCGGGAAAATGATGAAGTGTTCGCGGATCGGTTAACAAAAGAATTTGGGATTGCTTCAATTCCCATCTCAGTTTTTTATGAAAAAAAACTCGATCAAAAAGTTTTGAGGTTCTGCTTTGCAAAAAAGGAAGAAACCCTGGAACGTGCTGCAGAGATTATCAATCGCATAAAGTAAATACCGATGGACGAGGTTCTCAAAGTTAGTCTGGTTCAGACAAATACCTTCTGGGAAAATGCCAAAGCCAATTTGGCTTCATTAAATTCAAAATTAGATCAGCTGGATAAAGATACTGATCTTGTCCTTTTACCGGAAATGTTCTCCACAGGTTTTTCCGTTGGAAAGGAAGGTATTGCAGAAAAAATGGACGGACAAACCGTAAACTGGATGCTCGAAAAAGCTTCAGAAAAAAATTGCCTGCTGGTGGGTTCTGTCCTGATAGAGGAGAATAAAAAGTATTTTAACCGCCTGATTGCCGCTTTTCCTGATGGCAGGCTCCTACATTATGATAAACGACATTTGTTCTCGTATGCCGGCGAAGATAAAATCTTTGCAAAAGGAACAAAAAGGCTTGTATTCTCTTATAAGGGATTTAAAGTTTGTCCGCTGATCTGCTATGATCTCCGCTTTCCGGTCTGGGCCAGAAATGACGAAAATTACGATATTCTGATCTATGTGGCCAACTGGCCCTCCCCTCGGATAAAAGCCTGGGATTCGCTCTTAAAAGCCCGCGCTATAGAAAATTTATGCTATACTATCGGACTGAACAGGGTAGGTGATGACAACAACAAACTGAGCTATCCCGGTCATTCAGCAGTTTATGATCCTTATGGTGAATGTTTGCTGTCTTTTGAAGAACATGAGGAAAAAATAAAATCCGTACTGCTCGAAAAATCTGCGGTCGATACCGTCCGAAATAAGTTTTCCTTTCTGGATGACAGAGATGATTTTACTATAAATCTATAGCCCAATTTGCAACCGGCCTCAGGAAAACATGATGACTTAAAGGGAGATGGTTTCTGCTTCAAACAAACCCATGTAAAAAAAGCTTTAGTCCTAAAGCTAAA
This sequence comes from Draconibacterium sp., assembly GCA_035467235.1. GTDB lineage: Bacteria > Bacteroidota > Bacteroidia > Bacteroidales > Prolixibacteraceae > Draconibacterium. Next base: position 1,201 of record DATITY010000650.1, read on the forward strand.
TATACCCTGGTAATTTTTATATTACAAAACGCTCAAAACAGGCAGGCTATTCGCAGAAGAGTCAGGTATTCATCAAACAATAACGGCATCTTTGATCTCCTTTTCTACTTTTAAAAAGAGTTCTTCAAAAGGCAGGTCGCTGTTTTTAACCGGCTGATGAACTTCAATGCTCAAATCGACAAATACTTCGAGTGGAAAATGTCCGTATCGCACCGTTTTCCAGGAATTGTTTATCGTAACCGGAACCACATAGCCTGTGGGGGTTTTTTTTACCAGCATTTTCAAGCCGTTTTCTGAAAATCTTTTTGGAACGCCATCCTTGCTTCTTGTACCTTCAGGAAAAATGATAGCAGATCTTTTTGTGTATTCCAGATATTCCCCAAATTTTATGATAGCACCTATGGATTGTTTGGCGTCTTTTCGGTCGATCAGCACTGAGCCTCCATGTCTGAGGTTAAAAGAAATACTCGGAATTCCCTTTCCCAGTTCTATTTTCGACACGTATTTCGGGTGGTATTTTCGCAGAAACCAACCCAAAACAGTAACATCATTTAAGCTTTGGTGGTTGGAG
>DATITY010000651.1:0-6599 GCA_035467235.1 Draconibacterium sp.
AATGAAAGTAATACCGTTATTGATTTTTCATTTTTCTGATTTTTTTATGGTGTTTTCGCCGTGCAATTTTTAACCTTACGGTGTGGTTGAGTTCAATCAATGCAGGTACAAACATCAATGTAAGGAAAGTGGCAAAACTCAACCCGAAAATAATCGACCATGCAAGCGGACCCCAGAAAGCCACGTTGTCGCCGCCAAAATAGATGTGCGGGTTCAATTCGGTAAAAATGGTTTCGAAATTGATATTCAGCCCAACAGCCAGCGGAACCAGCCCCAGCATGGTTGCAGTGGCGGTAAGAATTACCGGGGTAATACGTGTTTTACCACCTTCGATAATCGCACGGCGGGTTGGCATGCCTTCTTCTATTTTGGCATCAATAAATTCAACTATCAGAATTCCGTTTCTCACCACAATACCACCCAGGGCCACAACACACAAACAGGTCATCATTATCACAATGTCCATTTGGAAGAGAATAATCCCAAGCAAAACCCCAATAATGCTGAAAATCACCTCACTGAGAATAATCAATGATTTAACAACTGATCTGAATTGCGTAATAAGTATGAAGAAAATGGCGCCAATTGCAATAATCATTGCTTTCATAAGGAAAGCAACTGTTTCAGCCTGGTCGTCCTGTTCTCCGGTAAGTTTAATGGTTGTTCCTTCATTTAGCGGGAATAATTTTGCTTCGCGTTCGATGACTGGAACGATATCGTTAGCTGCATATCCCGAAAGTACATTCGAATAAACAGTAATTATACGTTTCTGGTCCAGGCGTTTAATACCGGCATACGACGTAGTGTAGTCGATGCGTGCCACGGTTGAAAGCGGTATGCTCCGTAGCATTCCTGTATTCATGTCGCGATATGTAATCTCAAGATTAACAAGGTCGTTGATATTATCGCGGATTGCTTTATCGTAACGAAGCATTATCGGATATTCATCCTCATCCTGTTTCAGTTTCGAGATTTCTTTGCCGTATAGCGCAGTGCGAACTTCCATACCAATCTGTCCAGTTGAAACACCAAGCCTGTTTGCGCGGTCGCGGTCAACCTGAATGATAATTTCCGGGGAGTTCATTTCAAAATCTGTTTTCAATTCTTCAACTCCCGGAATATTCAGTGAATCGAGGTAATTACGGAATGCATAAGCATCAGCAATCAGCGTTTCAAGGTTTTCGTTTGTAATTTCAATGTTGATAGGCTTTCCGGTCGGCGGGCCATTTTGTTCCTTGTCAACCGTAATTTCTGCACCGGCAATATTCACTATTTCCTTTCTGATCATTTCCATGTACTCGGTGGTGTTGTACTGGGTTGAGCGGTATTTATGCTCGATGAAATTTACGGTTACTTTACCCCTGTTGAACGGATTTCCCGACGATACAAAACCTTCTTCTTCGGCACCAATTGTAACATTCGAAATTACTGATTCCACATCGGGGTTATTCTGACCAATCACTTTATACACGCGCGATTCAACAACTTTTGTAACACTGTCAGTCACATTTTGATGCGTACCGCCGGGCATTTTAATGTACACGAAAACCGAATTCGGATCGCTGTTCGGGAAAAACAGTACCGTAGGTTTTACTGCACCTGTAATAAAAATTGTTACGAAGAACAATGCAATCATACCTGCTAAAACCAAAATGGGACGATAACCTTTTAATACCCACCTTAATTGCTTTTCATAAATTGCCATTAATGCCGGCCATATTTTGTTCTGGAAAGAGTGAATCATTCTTTTCAGTACGAAATGGAAAAGAAGGATAAGAATAACTGCAAAAGTGAGCAGATTAGCCATTGTAAAGGCAACATGCGACTTTCCGAAGAAATAGGATGCATATAAAATCGCTGCCAGAACGGCCATAACGATTGTCGATATTTTAAGTTTTCTCCAGGTATTTCCTTCCTGATATTCAGGGTCATACTCGTGTTTCATAAACGACACGGCGAAAACCGGGTTGAAAACGTAGGCCACAAACAATGATGCGAACAGTGTAATAATAAGCGTTACAGGGAGATAATGCATAAACTGTCCGACAATTCCGGGCCAGAAAGCCAACGGGAAGAATGGCGCCAGTGTAGTTAACGTTCCGGATAAAATGGGTAGAAAAACCTCGCCTGCGGCACCTTTTGCAGCCATGTTGATATCGGGGATAAACCGATGCAAACGGTGGGTATTTTCAATAACCACAATGGCATCGTCAACCACAATACCGAGCGCAAAAATAAAGGCGAACATCACAATCATGTTCATGGTGAAGCCCAATCCCGGAATTATTAAATAAGCCAAAAACATGGAAAGAGGTACCGATAAACCAACAAAAAAGGCGTTGGTTAATCCCATAAAGAACATCAGTACAATGGTAACAAGTATAAAACCAATGATGATGGTGTTGTTCAGTTCTTCGAGTGTATTACGTGTAAACCGGCTTTGGTCGCCTGTAATGGTTACCTGAACATCTTCGGGATACTCGCGAACCTTCAGTTCATCAATAATCTCTTTAATCTGGTCGGAAGCATCGAGCAGGTTTGCCCCTGTTTTTTTGATAATGTTGAGTGTAATCACATTATCACCGTTCAAACGGGCAAAACTGGCCTGTTCTTCAAAACCATCGTTTACGGTTGCAATATCTCTGAGTTTTACCAGGGCCCCGCTCGATGATTGCACAACAATGTTACGAATGGTATTCACGTCGGCAAACTGACCTTTAATACGCACCGTATTGCGGGTTCCGTTGTTGGTAAAGTTTCCGCCCGAGATTGTCAGATTTTCGGAAGCAACTGCCTGTTCAATATTGCCGAAGGTGACTTTGGCAGCCTGCATTTTGAAAATGTCCGCGTCGATCTGTATTTCGCGATCGAGGGCGCCAACAATGTCAACCCTTGTTATTTCCTTTAATCCTTCAATACGGTCCTGCGCAATTTCGGCGTAATTTTTTAGTTTAACCAGGTCGTAATTCCCCGAAATATTGATAAACATAACCGGCATTGCCGAAATATCAACGTCGCTGATATCCGGGTCGGCAGGTAAATCGGTTGGCAAATCACTTTTTGCCTTGTCAACTGCATCGCGTACCCGCTGCTTGGCTGTTTCAATCGAAATGTCAGTGTCAAATTCAACAACAATGGAGCTGAAATCGGGCACCGAATTGCTGGTAATATTCTTCACATTCGAGATCGATTTCAATTGTTTTTCGATGGGGCGGGTTACCAGGTTTTCCATGTCAGCGGGCGATGTTCCAGGGTAAGGAGTGGCAACAACGATATATGGAATAATTACCTGCGGAAATGTTTCCTTTGGAATGGAATAATAATTCATCAACCCGAGAACCGATATAAAAAGGGCAAGTACATAAATACTCGTCCGGTTATTGATGGCCCAGCTTGTTGCGAAAAATTCCTTTATTTTATATTGTTTCGACATGATTGTCAGATTTTATTGATTAGAATACTAATATTTGTCCGGCATTCAGGCCCTGAAAACCGGAGACGATAATTTTATCGCCATCATTCAACCCATCTGTAATTTCCATTGCACCGTTGTAATCCATTCCGGTTTTAACAAACCGGCGTTCAGCTTTCCAGCTTGTGCCATCCTGAACCGCAACCAGAAGGAATTTACCGTCCTGGTTACTTTGAACAAGATTTACCGGAACACAGAATGCATTTTCGTTGGTATAATCGTTAATCCTGATACTGGCCATCATATTAGCCCTTAACTCAATATCTTTCGAGGAAATTTTACATTCAATTTTAAATGTTCGGTTTGTGGGATCGATAAACCGGCTTGTAAAAGAAAGTTTTGTTTCAATTTCCTTGCCCATATCGGGAAAAGTGACAATTGCGACATTTCCGTTTTTTATGCGGCTGGCATAAGTTTCAGATACGTCGGCTGAAATTTTGGCCACACTCATATTAATAACCCGGATGGTTGACGTAGGCATTCCGGGCGATGCCATTTGTCCGACCCTGAGCGGAACACTTTCAACGGTACCATTGATAGGAGAAACCATTTTTGCCAGTTTTAACTGTTCCTTAATGGTGCTAACACGTTGTTCAAGCGATTCCTTATTGGTTTTTGCCTGTAAATACTGTACTTCGCTCCCGATTTTCTTTTCCCACAGCGCAGCCTGTTTTTCATAAAGATTGTTGGCGAAAGCAAGTTGTGTGTTTACTTCCTCGAGGGACTGCCGAGTAATCTGGTCGTCAAGTTCGGCCATAATTTGTCCTTTCTTTACAGGAGAACCTTCATTTACGTAAACTGCAGTTACGATACCTGCCATTTGAGGACTTACGGCAATATTCTGGTCTCCGTCAACAGTACCCTGAACCTGGATGAAATGATTGAAGACACAAGGGCTGATTTCCTCAATTTTAACCGAAACTGCCTTTTGTTCTTCCTTTTTACCATTTGGATTGATTTCGGCTTCCAAAATTGCAATTTGTTCGTTTAACTGGTCGCGTTGTGTTTTCAGTTTCTGAAGCTCAGCATTTTTGTCGGTATTCTGGCTGCACGAAACCAGCATTGCAATTGCAGCAGCGTAGTAAATAAATTTTTTCATTTTTTATATTATTTGTTTTAATTTTTCGATTGTTGTAAAATATCAGGTAACGATGTTTATTCGGTAATCTGATTGATATTGTAAAGTTTCTCAAGTTTGGTCATTGCGCCCTGTAAATCGAACATGTACTGGTAATAGTTGGTGAGGTTGTTCAGATATTGGTTTTGTGTGTTTGCCAAATCAAGGCTCGTTACCAGTCCCTGTCTGTATTTTTCGAGTGTGCGCTGATAGATATCGTCGGTAAGTTCTTTGCTCATTTTCTGATTTTTATACTTTTCGGCCTTGATTTCAACATCACTTTTCAACTGATTGGCTTGCATAATCAGGCTGCTCGATACAAATAGCCTTGTATTTTCCCTCTTTTCAACTTCCAGTTCCCGCTGGTTAATAAGAGCTTTTCGCTGACCACTGGCAAAAATTGGTAAATTAAGGTTTATCCCAAACATATCTTTTGGGGTAAAATCGAAAGCCGGTGAATTCAGCTTTTGCGTGCGGTTGTAAAATCCGTTGATTACCGGGAGGTAGTTGCTTTTCTCGACTTTTACATTGAGTTCCGCTAACTGTTTTGAAGTTTGCACCAGTTTATAATCAACATTTTGTTCGAGTACAAATTCTTCAGTAATTAACAGGTCACTTGCCAGCATAAGCGATTCGTATGAAGCGGTGCTGTCGGCTACTACTACTGGAGTAGTTTCATCAATTCCCAATTGAATTTTTAAAAGACGGTACGCCATATCGAGATTGCTTTCCACCTGGTTGATAGTGTTGCGAAGAACGTTGGCTGTAACTTCAAGCTGGTCAACATCAGTTTTTTCCATGAATCCCTGCGTGTACATTTCCGAAATTTCATATTTTGTTTTCAACACGTTGTCAAGGTTTTGCTGAAGTATTTTAAGACTTTCATCTGCAAGCTGAATCATTTGATAGGTGTTAATAACAGATTCGTTAACATCAAGTCTCGTTTTTTCATCGTTTTGAACCGATAAATTATAGTACACCTTTGTTGCCTGAAGTCCAACAATATATGCGCCGCTAAAAATCAGCTGAGATGCTGTTATGTCGGTGGTAACATTGTGTTTAACACCCAATTCGATTGGTTCGGCCGGTTCGGCATCAGGATCGCTGCCCGGCATGCCAAATGTTAAAGTAGGTACTTTCGGCAAAAAGGTATAAGCCGATTTAAGATCGACATGAGGTAAACCCATAGCAATGGTTTCCTTGATTTTCTTTTGCGCGATTTCTAAATCGAGTTGCGAATTCATGATGCTGGTGTTTCTTTCCAAAGCCATTTTAACCGCATCTTCCAGCGAAAGCATCAGGGGCTCCTGAGCACTCAAATTGAATATTCCGACAGGGAATATCAATAGCACGGGCAACAATAGTTTAATTTTTCGAAACATATTTTAATTGAATTTTTAAATGTTATTTTTTTTCAGTTGAGTTATCTCTGATTTTCGTTTCTCGAAGTATTCAATCCCTTCGGGGGTCGAAATGGCACGGATATGATTTTCGAACATTGCTTCAAAAACCTGATCGAAAGTGATGTTTTCAATGATGCAATAATCTTTATTGTGCATATCAACCAGGTTTCTCACATATAAACTGGCCACAAGTTCAATATTTATATTGTCACGATACAATCCTTCCTTTATTCCTTTTGAAATGTTATGGCTGATTTGTTCGAATATTTGTGCCTGTTTTTTAAGCATAAACTTGTGAAATATAGCTTCATAGTATTTTTTCATTTCGAATTTTAATTTTGGATCGAATCTTCCAATTTGCTCCGAAACAACTATACTCACCTGTATCAATACATCGATGGCATTCAGGTTTTTAAGTTTGATTTCCGTCATCTTTTCTTCCCATTTCATGTCGTCGTACCAGAGAAGCTTCTCAATCAAATCTTCTTTGCTTTTGGCATACTGATAAAGGGTTTTCTTTGAAATCTTAAGTTGCCGGCTGATATCATCCATGTTTAAATTCTTGATCCCAAATTCATAAAACAGGTTGATTGTGCCATCCAGAATT
>DATITY010000652.1:0-5237 GCA_035467235.1 Draconibacterium sp.
CAGGTTTTGTATTTAATGTGTTTTCAAGAAAGGCAGAAGCGGCAGCCAAAAAAGCGCTGTCGAGTGCAACCGGATGTTTTTCGTTTAACTCTTTCTGGTAAAAGAAAAGTTTTTCCTGATTTTTTAACAGCACACCAGCCAGTGCTTTTTTATAATCGATTGTTGGTTTTTTTAACCGGTCGGGAACTACATTGTCGATGTTTTTGATGAAAATAATATCAGCGTGTAAATCATTCAGGTTCTCAATTAAAGCGCCATGACCTGCCGGCCGGAACAACAAGCTGCCGTCGTTTTCCCTGAAAGGTTCGTTTTTCAAATCAACAGCGATGGTGTCGGTCGAAGGTTTTTGCTGGCTAAAACCAATTTCGAAAGTAACATCAAGCAATTCTTCATAAAGGTCTTTAACCGCATTCAGTAATTTTTCAAAACCCGGCTGATGCTCCGGCGAAACGGTAAAAATCAACCTTACAATTCCGTTGTGGTCTTTTGCGTAAGCCGCACCTTCAACCAGGTGTTCTTCAAATGGTGTACGTTCGCCATCTGTATATTTGTGAAACTTTAAAAGACCTTTTGGCAGCGACCCGTAGTTCAGCCCTTTTTCGCTTAAAAGGAATTCAATCTTATTTTTAACGTTTAATTCGCTTCCCTCATTTTCTATTAGAGATTTTAATTCTGTAGTGAAAGCGAACTTTTCAAATCCATCAATATACTGTTTTGCGCCTTTGTTTGCTTTTAAGACTTCGTCTGCCGACACCGATTTGTTAAATAATTCAAGCGCTTCATAAAGGTCTTTAAACATACGGCTTGCTGCACCCGATGCCGGAATGAACTTTAACGGTCTTATTCCGTGCGAGATTCGTTCTTCGTACAGATGTACTGTTTTCTCCAGCTCATTTTCGTTTAAACGAATTATGCCATTGCCAACCGTGGCCGCATCAATTATTTGTAAATAAGGGAATCCGGTTTTGAAATTTTCGATTTGACTGAGTACGGTATGGAGTTCACTACCACGGCTTTCAATCTGTTTTTTGTCTGTTGTAGAAAACATGAATTGTAATTTTTTTGTTTTAACTAAAATTATAAATCTTATCGCAAACCTAAACACATAATTTGTATATATTGATTAAAGTTTTCAATATTTTTTCAACATCGGGAAAGGGTTTTCTGAACCATTGATTTTTACCTAATTTTGAAGTTTTAAAAAAATGAAATGGGGCATCAGGATTTTGTTTGGGGGCACAATAAGCGATACAACGATTTTTCAACTTACTTCAGAAATCATTTTTCAGAAAGGATTCAGAAAGTGTCGGTCGATGCTGGTTTTACCTGTCCCAACCGCGACGGAACGAAAGGGAAAGGCGGTTGTACCTATTGTAATAACATAACTTTCAAACCAACATACTGTAATCTCGATAACAGCGTTACTATCCAGCTGCAGGAAGGGATTGGGTTTTTTGCAAAAAAGTACTCATCCATGAAATTTTTGGCCTATTTCCAGGCTTACACCAATACTTACGCGCCATTTGATGAACTTAAAAGATTGTACGAAGAAGCGTTGCAACATCCCAAAATTGTTGGTTTGGTTATTTCAACCCGCCCAGATTCGGTGAATGATGAAATACTTGATTACCTCGCTGAACTCGGCAAAAAAGTTTATGTGATGTTGGAATTCGGTTTGGAATCGCATCTCGATAAAACCCTTGAACAAATTAACCGGGGCCACACTTTTGCCGATTCGGTTTGGGCGTTGGAAGAAACTGCAAAACGGGGAATAAATAACTGTGCCCACCTGATTTTGGGATTGCCCGGCGAAACCCATACCGACTGGCTGGAACAGGCAAACGTAATTTCAAAATTACCCGTTAAAAACCTGAAACTGCATCAAATGCAAATTCACCGGAAAACATTGATGGAAAAGCAGTTTAAAGAAAAACCGCAACGGTTTCATATTTTTTCTGTTGAAGAATATACAGAGTTGGTTGTTGATTACCTTGAATTGCTTAATCCTGAAATTATTGTCGAACGCTTTGTTAGCGAAGCGCCATCAGAAATGGTAATTGCCCCAAAATGGGGATTGAAAAATTTTGAGTTTGTAGCCAAAGTTGAAAAACGCTTGAAAGAACGCAATACCTGGCAGGGAAAGAAATTCAAAGTTTAAAGTTCAATGTTCAATGTATGTCAGAATGTTAGGTTAACGAATAAAATAAATGGGCTGCACAAACTAGTCGCGCATTCAAAGGGTGTTTGTAATTATACCAATTTGAAATTACGATTAACATTACGACAATGATAAACCATTTAAAAAATTTGGTTATTGCTGGTATCTAATCCAAATGCACTTTCATCGTCCGGTAACCATAAACGGCAATTACCAGAAAGCAGATAAATGGCAGGATAAATGAGAAGTTAACTGCAGGAAGCGGGCCAACCGTTCCAAAATCGATTATAAAACCCTGAAGCGGTGGCATTAATGCGCCGCCAACAATTGCCATTACCAGGCCGGCAGCGCCCAATGTTGAATCTCCTCCAAGTCCGTTTAGCGCAATCCCGTATATGGTTGGAAACATGAGCGACATAAATGCAGAAGTAGCAATCAGTAAATACAAACCGGTCATCCCGCCAATTAAAATAACACCCATTGTTGTTATCATTCCTCCAATTGCAAACATGGTCAGCATTAGTTTTGGGTTCATATATTTCATTAGTGCGGTGCTTACAAACCGGCTGGAAAGGAAGATAATCATGGCAACAATGTTGTAATTCTGCGCTGTCGATTTTGGGATTCCCAGGTTTTCAGCATAATGAATAATGAAAGTCCAGCACATGATTTGCGCCCCTACATAAAACAACTGTGCAATAACTCCCTCGCGGTACCTTACATTTTTAAAAAGCCGCCGCGCTGAAATCATCGGGTGAATTTCATGATCGGTCCCTTCTCTTTTTGGCATTTTGTAAAGTGCAATCAATATAAACATGGCAATCACCACGAAACCAAGAATAACATACGGGTCGCGAATTACTGCAAGATCGTGTGTACGGATCGTGGCCTTTTCGGCAGTGCTCAACGTGTTAAAAATGAGGTTGCCGGCACTGTCGCGTTTATCGCTCTGAAGATTGGTTAAAATAAACTGCGAAGCCACAAACATCCCTAAAAGAGAACCCATTGGATTAAACGATTGTGCCAGATTTAAACGGCGGGTGGCAGTTTCCTGTGAACCCATGGCAAGAATATACGGATTTGCTGTTGTTTCAAGAAATGCAAGTCCAAAAGTTAAAATATAGAGCGACAATAAAAAGAACGCAAACATTTCGTACTGGGCAGCAGGGAAAAAGAGCAGCGCTCCAATAGCATACAATGCAAGCCCCAAAAGAATGCCTGCTTTGTAACTGTACCGCTGTACAAAAAGTGCTGCGGGAATTGCCATGGTTCCGTAGCCGCCGTAAAATGCAAACTGAACAAGCGCCGCTTTGGCATTCGAAATTTCCATTACCGTGCGAAATGCGGCAACCAACGGATTTGTAATATCATTGGCAAAACCCCAAAGTGAAAACAGGCTGGTAATTAAAATAAATGGTACAAGAACTTTCTTTTCTACCACTACTTTTTTTAGGTTTGTCATTTTCATTAACTGGTTTAAATCAGATTAAAGTTACAGAAATTGACTTTTACTTTCTGCTTTCAACCGGTCCACAACTTTTTTTATCTCTTCGGCCTTGTCGCGTTTGCAAACCAGTGTGGCATTCCCGTTTCTGACAACGATTAAATCCTCAACCCCAATAAGTGCAACCACTCCTGAGTCAGTTGAGATGTAAGAGTTTTTGGAGTCAATCAGAATGGTTTCCCCCCTGCTTACATTTCCTTCACTGTTTTGTTCACTGGCCTGGTAAACCGATTCCCAACTGCCAAGGTCGTTCCAATCGAAATTTCCCTCGGTTAAATAAATGTTATCTGCAAATTCCATAATTCCGTAGTCTATTGAAATGTTTTGAACTGTATGGTAAACTGAATCGAGTGTGTGCTCAAAGGTTGGGTTTCCGATATCGTCCTGTATTTTCCGGAGGTTGTTGTATAACGCTGGCGCAAATTGTCTGACTGCTTCAAGAAAAACGCTTATTTTGAAAATAAAAAGTCCGCTGTTCCAGTAAAAACCTCCCTGGCTAAGGTATTCGTTGGCTATTTTCTGGCAGGGTTTTTCAACAAATCGCTGCACTTTAAAACGTTTTATGTTGTCGAAAGAATGAATTTCGGATTCAACCTGAACATAACCGTATCCGGTGGCAGGATAAGTGGGAGTAATGCCAATGGTTACAATGCCGTTTTTTTTGATGGCGGTATCAGTTGCAGCTTCAACTGTTTTTCTGAACAGCTCGGTATTTGTAATAAGATGATCGGCAGGCGATACAATCATTACCCCTTTCGGATCGATTTTATCGGCAAACATGGCTGCCAGCCCGATACAGGGAAGTGTGTTTTTTCCTACCGGCTCGTATATCAGGTTTTCACGGGGCAATCCACTGGCTTGCTGTTCAAGTACAGCCGCCTGTTCACGGTTCGAAACCACATAAATATTCTCCGGATCGGTAAAAGCAGAAAACCGGCTGATTGTTGACTGAATAAGCGATTCGTCTCCGAAAATCTGCAAATACTGTTTGGGTTTCGAATTCCTGCTGGCGGGCCAAAATCTTGTTCCGGAGCCGCCTGCCATTATTAATGTGAAAATCTTATTCATACTGGTCTGCTCGATTTGTTCTTTTTTCATTCAGTTCAAATATAGCGCTAGTTAAGCAAAATGCAACCATGATTTTTTTTGATTTTTTCAACATTCAAAAAATCGTATAAAAACTTTAATTAATGAGTAGGGTAAATCTGGGAACGACTGTATAAAAAATGTAAATATCAAACCATGCTTCCCTCCCTTTCAAACACTTTATTTGTTCAACAAATTTTTTCATTGTGTCATTTTAACACAAATAAATTTTCTTAAATCCAAAATCAATTTTACTTTTACGGAAATTAAAAAATTGTTCTTAAAAACTTAAACTGAAAAATTCATCATGAAGAAATCAATCGCACTGTTTTTAATTATGGCAAGTATTACATCCTTTGCGCAGCAGGCCCTGTTTGGCGGACAAGACATCAAATCGCCCGAAATCAAATCCGACAATTCCGTGATTTTCCGTGTAATGGCGCCCAACGCCGATACCGTTAGAATTACAGGTGATTTTCTGCCAACCGA
>DATITY010000653.1:0-27411 GCA_035467235.1 Draconibacterium sp.
TTTTAAATCGGTGCCTGGAATTATAATACCATGAAAAAGATTTTAGCAATCGAGGACAACGAAATAAATATGGAACTTCTTTTCCATATAATAAATCAGCATTATCCCGATTTTATATTTCTAAAAGCTTTTAATGGAACAACAGGCATTGAATTGGCAAAGAAGGAGAAACCTGAAATTATTTTACTCGATATATTAATGCCGGGATTAAACGGATATGAAGTTTGTGAAATTTTAAAAAAAGATAACACCACCAGCCATATTCCGGTAATTATGATTTCGGCGCTTGGAGGAAATCCTGATGAACGCACAAAGGGATTAAACGCCGGTGCCGATGCGTTTATTTCGAAACCATACACGGTTAGTGAATTACAGGCTCAGATAAATGTAGCACTTCGTATTAAAGGTGTCGAAGATTTGCTTCGTAAAAGAAATGAAAGCCTGGAACTTTCGATAAAAGCCGAAACCAATAAATACTTGCACGAAGAGGAAAGAATTCTTCAGATTTCGGAACATGCAAGGCAATTTTACTGGGAGGCAGATAAAACAGGCGAAATTATTTATGTAAGTCCGGTAATTGAATCAATCTTAAATATTAAACCCCTCGACATATTGGGGAAAATAAACTTTTCAGAACTTTTTCAAACCGATAAAAACAACCCGCATCTTCAACTATCGGAGAAGTCGGAAATAAAAGAAGCTGAAATCGAATTGAAAGTTGGAAAATCAAAGTTGTGGTTTGCATTCAGCAGTTTTCCACTTTTCGATAAAAAGCAGAAATATGCAAGAACACGGGGTATATGTTTTGATATTACAAAAAGGAAAAAAGCTGAAATTGCCATTTTAAAACACATGAAACAAATCAGGCAATACCAGAAAAAACTTAAAAAATTAAATGTCGAAATTACCCAGGTAGAAGAACGTGAAAGACACAGAATTGCTGAAAATTTGCACGACAGTCTGGGACAAACCCTTTCGTTGGCTTATTTAAAATTGTCGGCAATTGATAATCAGAATTTCCAACCGGATACACGTAAAAAAATCGAAGAAATTTTCAACCTTCTAAATAAGGCAATCAACGAATCGAGGGAATTAACATACGATTTAAGTCCGCCAATTTTATATGAACTTGGACTGTTGTCAACATTTAAATGGAGACTGGAACAGTTTGAGCATTTGCATAACATACAAACGCAATTAATAGATGGAAATGTAAATCTGAATCTCAAAAATGAAATTGCTATATTTATTTACCGCATTGTGAACGAACTTTTGCAAAACATACTGAAACATGCCCGGGCCACAGAAATTATTCTCGAAATAGCTCAGAAGAACAATAAGTACATCATTTCTGTTCATGATAATGGAGTCGGGTTCGATACGGAAAAACAAAGAAGCGGGAAAAATCCTGATGGCTTCGGACTACTTAGTATAAAAGAACGACTGGAAAGTTTTAAAGGACATTTTTATATAAAATCGAAACCGGGTGTAGGAACTAAAGCAATGATTGAAATACCAGTAAAAAACAGTTAAAAACTAATTAAAATGAAAATTAAGGTGCTAGTTGTGGATGACCACCAGTTATTCAGAGAAGGTATTGTTACCTTACTGTTTTCGGCGGAAAATATTGAAGTGGTTGCACAAGCCGAAGATGGTCTGGATGCCATTGAAAAGGCAAAACATTACAAACCCGATGTAGTACTTCTGGATATAACCATGCCGCGAATGAACGGGATTGAAGCCACCAGGAAACTAAAAACGCAAATACCGGGGATTAAAATTGTGAGCCTTTCAATGCATTCCGAAAAGCAATATGTAAAAGGTGTTCTGGAAGCAGGAGCTGATGGCTATTTACTGAAAAATTGCACCTATCGGCAGCTAACTGATGCCATTCGATCGGTTTATGACGGGAAAAAATATCTCAGCGAGGATATTACAGAGATGGTAATCAACGGATACCTTGCACCATCAAGTTCCGAAACAAGTGACTTCGAAAAACTGTCAAGCCGTGAAAAAGAGATTTTTCTTCTTTTTACCGAAGGAAAATCGACACGTGAAATTGGTGATCTTTTATTTATCAGTGTGAAAACAGTAAACACCCACAAGCAAAATATACTTGAAAAACTCGGATTAAAATCGAATGCTGACATTGTAAAATATGGTTTGAAAAACGGATTGATTAACCTTGAATAAAAAACACAGAATATCCTCAGAAAATTTCATTCCCTCTCATGTCAGAAGTTGATTCGAAACATTAGATTTGCCTGTTTTGCCCTTCCAAAAAGCTGAGAATATCTCAGCTTTTTGCATTCCTGATGATTCTGTCTTATAACCCGCGCTGTATAAGGTGCTTTAAACAACTGAATTTTAAAATACCATAAATTGAATTAATAAACTTACCGGATGAATGGAGCAAAAGTATTTTTAAAAACATGATTTACAACGTTTTGTGAAATTTTATATGCTTCGATTTTAAATTAAAATAAAGGTTTAAATAAATAAAAGTTACCGGATAAAAGGAATCAGATATTAAGCATAAAGTATCTGTCTTTTCAGATAGAATCATAATAGTTTCTTTGTAAGTAGAACATATCTTTACACCATAATTAGTTGGAATACGTGATACAGAAGTTACTTTTCATAATTTAGATTGTTGGACGCAAAGTTGTTTTACAAACCCATGTTTTTCCCAAAAATTTTGAACCTCGGATATATTGTTCGGGGTTTTTTTTATATCTGGTACTGTACCTTGATTACAATTTATCCCCTGGCAGGGTTCTCAGGTTTTCGGGTTTTTGATTTTCAAACGTTTTTTTGCTGGGTATCCTTGTAATATATTATTTCAGGCAAAATTGTCTGTCAAAATAAAATGGATGATTATATAAAAGTTCTTCATTCATTTTTTATTTGATATGCAGTCCGGCTTTCAAGTTAGAATTTACTAGTGATTTAAAAGTAGAAAAATAATGGGTTCAACAACAATTCTGAAACTTCAAAATCTTTCAATTATTCATTATCAATTCTCCCATCTTTTTATTAACCTTGTAACAGTATTTAAACCTAAGTCAATTAAAAATTATCAATTAGAAATTATCAATTAGAAATTAAAAATGAGAAATTAATCATGAAAAATTTAGTGTTTACATTTATTTCGCTGGTGGTTTTTGCTTTTGCATGCACCGCGCAAGACAAACCCGAGTTCGAAAAGCCTGTTAATGTACTGGTATTCAGCAAAACAGTTGGTTTTAGACATGAGTCGATTTCGTCGGGAATAAAAATGCTGTTTGACCAGAGTAAAAAACAAAACTGGGTGATAACAGCTACTGAAAACGCCGGATTACTAACCGACGGATTCCTCGCCGGTTTTGATGTGGTGGTTTTCATGAATCCTACCGGCGATGCCATTGACGCCGGCGGACAAGCCGCATTTGAAAAATTCATGAAAAGCGGGAAAGGTTTTGTTGGAATTCATGCCGCTGCCGATTGCGAATACGAATGGCCATTTTACGGAAAACTGGTTGGTGGTTATTTCAAAACACACCCTGCATCACAGGAAGCCACAGTGGTTTTCGAAAAATCGGATCATCCGGCAATGAAACCATTTAAAGGAATGAAATCGTACACCACTTACGACGAATGGTACACGTTTAAGGAAAATCCGCGACCAAATGTAAATGTACTCGCCACTCTGGACGAAACCAGCATTAAAAAATTTGATAACGACAACTTCAGAATGGGTGACCACCCAATTATCTGGTGTAGCGAAAAAGAGGGAATCCGTTCGTTTTACACCGGATTTGGCCACACACACGAAGCATTTCAGGATAAACTGATTATCGAACATATTACCAACGCCATTAACTGGGCTGTGAGAAGAATAAATTAGAAATTGGAAATTAAAAATTATAAATGAGTGGTGTTTTGTTAAAAAAAAATTAAAATACACTTGCGGAAAAGGGATAGTTGATTTATCCCTTTTTTCGTGGAAAAAAAACAAAACATCGGTTTTATCGGTTATATGAACTAAACAATTTTACACCATGAAGAATTCGAAGAACTGGCAAATAAAACTGGGAATATTTTTAATGATTTTCTCGGGTGTATTTTTTGCAGCCACTTTTATTATTCCGCTTTTCGACCTCCCGACCAAAACAAAGGTAATTGCCTCAACTACCAGCCTGGTTTTAATGGAAGTTGTATTCTGGAGCGGCGGTTTACTGGTTGGCAAAGAACTTTTTACAAAGTATAAAAGCCAGATGAATCCCAGAAACTGGTTTAAAAAACCAAATACGGAAGAGGAAGATGCGGTTCAGCTGTGAATTACAGGAACTTAAAACCTACCGAAAGCATGAAAGTCTGGTTTTTCCCGGCGATCTCAGGTTGCGAATAAAACTCACCCAATCCATTTTCCATTCTTGCCTGGAAAGTCAGGAATAGAACATCGACACCCAAGCCATATTGAATACCTGCGTAATTATCTTCATAAAACGACTTGTCGAAAACCTCATCAGAAGTAATATCCTCAGAGGTAATGATACTGAATACAGGACCTGCTATAATATGCAAATCAAATACCTTACCTTTTATTAACCTAAATCCAAGCAATACCGGGATGTCAACCGAACCATAATCAAACGAGGTTACGGTGGATAAAATACCTGAACTGATATCGCCGCCTTTGCCGCTGAAATAAACTTCAGGCTGAATAAAAACCCTGCTCCACCCTATCCTTCCAAAAGCGCCGAAATGAGTTTTGGTAACCGATTCGGCAGAATAGTCTTCCGAATCGAAACTGATTTTCGAGAAGTTAACACCTCCTTTTATTCCCAAATCAAAATTTACCTGTGCAAATAACGAAACCGTTAACAACAGGAGGAACATTGATATTAATAGCTTTTTCATGATGTTTCGTATTATGTTTCCTTTAAAACGTTGAACTTACAATTTGAGTACGTGAAGATTTGATTTTTGTATTTTTAAAATGAAAACGCAATCAATTTATGTGCGTAAAAAGTGCAAAAGGCACAATTATTGAACATGACAAAAAAAAAGGTCGAATGAAGCAATTACTAAAATATGGCCTTTTAA
Organism: Draconibacterium sp.; assembly: GCA_035467235.1. Lineage (GTDB taxonomy): Bacteria > Bacteroidota > Bacteroidia > Bacteroidales > Prolixibacteraceae > Draconibacterium. The sequence continues at coordinate 5,089 of DATITY010000653.1, forward strand.
TGGGAATTGCCATTATGGTTTGCTCTTGCAGCACACCGAATTATATTCACGACAGCTCAAGTTTTAATCGCCAGAAAGATTTAAGAAATACAAGTTCAACCAATGTCTTTGCGGATATAATAATTAGCGCTTTGGTTATTATCACGCCGGAATATTTGGGCGACGAAGAATGGGAACCCACGCCGCAAAATTTCAAAAAACTGAATTTAATAAACCCAACATCCGACACATTGTATGTAAATATGTTAACCGATGTTTTTTGGGATATAGATAATTATTGCGATTTTATGGATATACGGATACCACCGGACAGGAATTGCAGAATCCTGGTTCCGTTTAATGCTGAATACAACGTTTATTTTAGTAAGACACCTGAAAGTGATGATGATGAAATGTTAAAAATAAATACCCGGGAAACTAAACAAATTAAGTTTAAACCGGGAATAACTTTTACCAGCGAATCAAAATGATTAACACAGGTACTTTTTAAAATCCTTATAATCTTTAATAACTTTTACCGATCGGGGCAGCGCCGGATTATTGTGTTGAATTTGCCAGCCTGTTATAAACACTTTTTGATGCTGAAATGTATTTTTCAGTTTTATCAAATAATTCTCCAAATCATCTTTTGGTATAGGATTAATAAATGCAGTAAATACATAATCGATTTTAACGTGCAGCTGTACCTTTGCCAAATCGTTAAATGGCACATACTGACCAAGGTAAATTACATTATAACCATATTTCTGGGCCAGATAAGAGTAAAAAAGCAAACTCATTTCATGAAGTTCACCATCGGGTAAAAAGAAAAGCATGGTAAATTCATTTCTGTTATCAACTCCTAATTTATCGGTTTCCGCGATTAATTTCTGACGGAGAATACTTGTAACATAATGCTCCTGTGCCGGAAAAATTGAACCAACCTGCCAGTATGTACCTATTCTTTCGAATAAAACAAAAAACACTTTTAACACAGCCTCTTCCAATCCTTTTTTGGCAATAATTTCATTCGCAAAATTATAAAAGCCAATATTATCGAAGTTTAACATGTGAAGTATCAGTCGTTCTACATAATCTGATTCTGATTTATTTTTTTTTGAAACTTCAATTACTGATTCTCTAATTTTCAGGTCATTAAATTTTGCAACTTTCGATATTTTGAAACCATTGTTTACCAAAAGAGACACGTTTAAAATCCGTCTCAAATCAGCATCATTGTAAAATCTGATATTAGTATCGGTGCGGCCCGGAGCCAACAAACCATATCGTTTCTCCCATATTCTGATGGTGTGTGCCTTTACTCCCGACAAAACCTCCAAATCCTTAATTGAGTAACCTTCCGTTTTCATATTATTCCAACTATATAAATGTATTTTAATCGTTGCGATATAAACACAAAATTAATTGTTTTGTTTAAAGTTAAACAAACAATTTATAAACAAATAATTTATACCAAACTACTTTATGATTATGAATAATGGATTTGAAGAAAAAGTGCAGAAAATTATTTTTATGCTCACTTAATTATGGCATTTTTGCAACAATAAAAAAGATTCGGGAATGAGCTTTATGAGAATATTTTTTACAACATTGATTGTTGTTTCTGCCTTTTTGGTTGCGGGACAGCAAAAATACGCGATTGTAATTCATGGTGGTGCCGGTGTAATGTCGGAGGAAAAAATAGGCATGGAACTACAAACCGACTACAAATCAAAATTGAATGAAGCACTCGAACTGGGCGAAAAAATGCTAAAGGAAGGCGCGGTGGCAACCGATGTTGTGGTTCGTGTGATTAATATTCTTGAAGATTCGCCGCTTTTCAACGCCGGAAAAGGAGCAGTATTTACGCACGACGAAAAAGTTGAACTGGACGCTTCAATTATGGAAGGAAAAAAACTGAACGCTGGAGCAATTGCCGGAGTTCGGGACATTAAAAATCCGATAAATGCTGCCCGCGAAGTGATGCAACATTCTGAACATGTTTTTTTGAGTGGAAAAGGCGCTTCTGAATTTGCAAAAAAGCAGGGATTGGAAATGGTACCAAACAAATATTTCTATACCAAATCAAGACACGATTCGTTAAAACAGTTAAAAAAGCAGGAACGTGAACGAACCCCGAAAGATAACATGGGAACTGTAGGTTGCGCTGTACTTGACTCGCAAGGTAATATTTGTGCAGGAACTTCAACAGGTGGAATGACAAACAAAAAATATGGCCGGATTGGCGATGCACCTGTCATTGGCGCCGGAACTTATGCCAACAATAAAACCTGCGCCGTTTCGTGCACCGGGCACGGTGAATACTATATCAGGCTTGGATTTGCACGCGATATTTCGGCACTGATGGAATATAAAAACCTGAGTGTACAGGAAGCTTGTCGTGAGGAAATCAGAAAGCTGACTGAACTGAATGGAACCGGCGGTGTTATTGCTTTGGATGCAAACGGAAATATCGCCATGGAATTCAATACCAGCGGTATGTTTCGCGGATACATCAAATCGACAGGAGAAAAAGAGATCGCAATTTTTAAATAAACCGGGCAGAAAAACATGAAATTCCTTTTCCCAGCTTTTTTATTCGCACTTTTTACAATTGCCATTCCAATTATTATTCACCTGTTTAGTTTCAGGCAATACAAAACGGTGTATTTCAGCAATGTCAGTTTTCTGAAAGACATTAAAAAGGAATCGAAAAACAAATCGCGGTTAAAACAATTGCTGATTCTGATTGCCCGGATTCTTACGTTGATTTTTCTTGTTTTTGCATTTGCCCAACCATACATTCCAACAGCCGCCGATACAAAAAAACAACCCAACCAGGTTATTGGCATTTATATCGACAATTCATTCAGTATGAATGCCCTGTCGGAAAACGGACAGTTACTTGAAGTGGCCAGAAACAAGGCGCTGGAAATCTGCCTCGCCTACCCTCCCGGTACCAAATTCAAGCTTTTTACAAACGATTTAAAACCAAAACACCAGCACACTTTTAACAAGGAACAGTTTATTCAGCAGGTAGCCGAAATCCAGTCATCGCCAATTGTTATTCCACTTTCAATGATTTACAACCGGTTTGCTATTCACGATCAGGCAGTTAATGAGTCGCCAACAGACAAACATCTTTACTTTATTTCCGATTTTCAACGTACAATTACCGATATCGAAAATTTTAAGGATGAATCAATTTTAAGTTATTTTCTGGATCTGAAAGCTAATGAAGTTGCCAATTTATATATCGATTCCTGCTGGGTAGAAGTTCCTGCTCACCGACTGAAACAGGAAGAAGAAATTTTTGTGCGGATTAAAAACAGTTCAACCCAGAATTACCAGAATCTGCCATTAAAAATGATTTTGAACGATTCTATTAAATCGATTACCAATTTTTCGGTAAACGCGCAAAACGAAATAATTGCCAGCCTGAAATACACCAACAACTCCAGCGGTTTACAACTGGGAAATATCGAAATTTCCGACTACCCATTTACACACGACAACAATTGGTATATCAGCTATTTTGTTGAGCCACAACTAAAAGCGCTTGCAGTATTTGGCAATAATCCCGATTCGAAGGAAGGATTAAGTTATATTTCAGCACTGTTTAAAAACGATGATTTTGTGGTACTTGACGAAATGAATGTTCAAAGCCTGCAAATCAGTAAGCTAGGCGATTACAATACCATTTTCTTACTCAATCTTGAAAGTTTTTCAAGCGGCTTTTTAAGCGAATTGAAAAACAGTGTGGCAAGAGGATCGTCGTTGGTTATTTTCCCGGGAGATAAAAATAATCCGGCTTTTATGAATGAATTATTAGCCATGTTTAATGCAAATCCGATTATAGGGAGAGATACCACCAAACAGAAAATTTCGGGAATCGATTTTGAAAATAAATTCTTTGCCGATGTTTTTCGCAAGAAAGAAGAGAATCCGATTTTCCCTGAAATTGACGGACATTTGCAATTCGAAAACAGCACCCTCTCAACCGAAACTCGTTTACTTTGGTTTCAGAATAACGACAAAGCATTATCAACAGTAAATTATGAAAATGGTAAAGTTTGGGTATTCGGGTTTCCGCTGGCCAGGAAAAACGAAGCTTTTGCCCGCGACATACTTTATGTTCCGACGATATACAATATTGTTTTAAATAGTCTGCCCGGCCAGCAAATGTCGTACGTTGTTGGTAAAAACACATTTTACGAGATTCAGGGTAGTCAGAATATCAACCTGAATTCGACCATTGAAATTGAAAACAAAAAAACAGGCGACAAATTTATTCCTTCCAAAAGCATCTCAAACCGCGGAACACAAATCGAATTTTCGGAACAGATTTTTAACGACGGTCATTATCTGATTCAAAACGACGACACAACCCTCACTGCACTTGCATTTAATTACGACCGCAAAGAGTCGGATTTAAGGTATTTTGAACCAGGTGAACTGCAAAGTAAAATTGAAGCGGCTCAACTGAAAAACGCCGAGGTTGTTCAGGATGTTGATAAGAATTTCTCTGAGATTTTCGATGAAATTCAAAACGGGAAACAACTCTGGAAATGGTTTGTTTTACTGGCTCTTCTTTTCATTTTAACCGAAGCTGCAATTATCAGGTTTTGGAAATAACACACAAAAACATGACGTTTTTCAGTGCTTTGTAACACCCTGCTTTATTTTTTTATTCATCACTAAAATTGTAATTCTGCATCAATTTTAAAAATAAAAAAATGGCATTATTAACTTCGAACGATTACATGGCCAAAGAGGATAAATTTGGCGCACACAACTACCATCCGCTACCCGTTGTACTTGCAAAAGGCAAGGGAATTTACGTTTGGGATGTTGAAGGAAAAAAATATTTCGATTTTTTATCGGCATATTCAGCGGTTAATCAGGGTCACTGTCACCCGAAAATTACAAAAGCGCTAACCGATCAGGCCAACACGCTGGCATTAACCTCGCGCGCTTTCTACAACAACGTTTTGGGCGACTGGGAAGAATATATGACCAAATTGTTTGGTTACGATAAAATGCTGCCCATGAACTCTGGTGCCGAAGCCGATGAAACTGCACTAAAACTGATTCGCAAATGGGCTTATAAAGTGAAGGGAATTCCTGCAAATGAGGCTAAAATCATCGTTTGCGACGGCAACTTTCACGGACGCACAATTACAATCATTTCTATGTCGTCTGATCCGGATGCATATAATCATTACGGTCCTTATACTCCAGGTTTTGTGCATGTTCCGTTTAATGATTTGGAAAGACTTGAGCGGGAATTGAAAAATCCAAATGTTGCCGGATTTCTGGTGGAACCTATTCAGGCTGAAGCCGGTGTTTATGTTCCGGATGAAGGCTATTTGCGAAAAGCTGCCGACCTCTGCAATAAATACAATGTACTTTTTGCTGCCGATGAAGTGCAGACAGGTTTGGGAAGAACAGGCAAACTGCTGGCCTGCGACCATGAAAATGTGCGTCCAGATATTTTGATTTTAGGGAAAGCACTTTCCGGTGGTGTGTATCCCGTTTCGTGCGTTCTTGCCAACAACGAAATTATGTTGACCATAAAACCTGGCGAACATGGAAGTACTTATGGCGGAAATCCAATTGCAGCAAAAGTTGCAATGGCTGCGCTTGATGTTATTCAAGACGAAAACCTGGTGGAAAACTCAAATCGAATGGGAGAAATCTTCAGAAAAGAGATGAAAGCTGTCGACTCAAAAATGATTGCAATTGTTCGCGGAAAAGGATTGCTAAATGCGGTTGCAGTAAAACCAAACAAAGGAAAAACCGCGTGGGACGTTTGTTTGAGGCTTAAAGAAAACGGTTTGATTGCAAAACCAACCCACGAGCACATCATCAGGTTTACACCGCCACTGATTATTACCGAACCTGAATTGATGGAAGCACTTGAAATTATAAAACGAACTTTCAAAGAATTCGAGGATTAGCAAAAAAGAGAACCGTTATGAAAATTCAGAACGGTTCTCTTTTTTTATAATGAATCAGATTTGTTTGCTCACTCAGATTTAGGTTGCCCAATCACGCGTTGTCTTTCAACCTCAAAATTCTTGTTATATGAAATTACAGAAACACCTTGATTCATAAAACCTCCCGATGGAGATACCCTTTTAAAATAATAGTTTCCCTGCAAAAGGTTTATATTCATATACGGAAGACAAGCTTTAAAATCTTTTCCGTAAGAATGCAGGGCATTTAAAAAATACCAGGCTGCATCAAAACCCTGAATCCCGTAACTGTTGGGTTCTGTTCCGAAGTTGAAAATAAATTTCCCGACGTATTTAACTGTCGAACTGTTTTTATAATCAATCCAATACGGATTAATGTATTTCAATTGCAGGTTGTGATAATGAGCCACTTCAATGCTCGGATACCTTTGCTGATAATTGCTGGCCCCGATTAAAGTGATAGGAAAATCTACAGCCAGGTTATTGATATTTGAAATTGCAACACTGAGTTCACCTTCATCTGACGATGGAATAAATACTACATTTTCTTTATCAGCCAGTAATATTTCTCTTAAGCCCTGTGAACGACCTCTTTTAAAATCGTATTCAGTAAATTTTCCTCCATCCGTGTTCCCCGATTTGACAAGCTTTCTCCGAATCAATTCCACAAGCTGACCTTCCGGAGTTCCTTCGTATGGCGAAGTCCGGACTACAATAAAATTGGTATTTGAATAATTGGCCGCAATCATTTCCGCAGTTGCTTCAGCAATATATTCGCGGGTTGGATTTATCTGGTAAAATTGCGGATTACCATTGATAAGAGCCGATTTTGGAGTAAAAGGTGAAACCAGTGGAATTTGATTTTGTGTCGCAATTTGAGCAACTTCCTTCTGCACATTTTCATAAACAGGACCGATAATCAAATCGGTTTCTAAAAATGCTTCGCTATTAATTACTTTTCGCACCGATTCAGGATTATCTTTTGTATCAAAAACATTCAATGTAATATTCATTCCGGCTTTCTGCATCGAATCTACCGCAATGAGTACTCCTTCATAAAATTGTAAAAAGTTTTCGCTGTTACCATAAAACTTCTTCAGCAACTGAACAGGTTTTTCCTCTTCAATAATTGTGTCCGCTGCAGTATTGGTGTTTGCTTCCAAAAGTTCCAAAGAGTCGGGAGCCTCAATCAAAATTTCTTTGTTTAAATCATCATTGGCATCTAAAAAAAGAGGGAGAAAAAGTGCAACAACTGTAGTGCCTCCATTTGCTACTTTAGCCCCCGGTAGACAACTTGCCGGAACTACTCCTGCTAATCTGTTATCAGAAAGTGTATCTGTGAATTGACGGGCGTCTGCATCCGTATCCTGTAATTCCTGAACCTGTTCCACTGTATTTCCGTGTACCGGAATGCGAATTACTGCTCCTGCCCGAAATCCATTTTTCAACTCCGGATTAATTGCTTTTAATTCTTCCTCAGTTATATGATACTTTTGAGTAATGCCAAACATGGTTTCGCCGGAAATAATGGTATGATTGAAATATTTACCCTGAGTATTGCTTTCCGAAACCCATTCAACCGTTTTATTTTCTGCAGATTTTTTGGGCAAATAGATTTTTGATCCTGCTTTCAGGATTTTGGCGTCAGGATTATATTGTAAAATTTCGCTTTCAGTAACCTGGTATTTTTTACCAATAGAATACAGCGTTTCGCCCGATACAACTGTGTGCTCCAGCATTTCATTCTGCTTCTGATTTTGATTTGTTATCTGAGGCAGAGCTTTTTCCACATTAATAACTTCAGTTTTGGGCTTAAATTCCCATTGCGGAATTTTCAGAATCATCCCTTTTTTAAACCGCTGAACAGTTGGATTATAGGCATAAACTTCTTCAACGGTAATTCCATATTTTTTTGATATTGAATAAGCTGTTTCGCCATTCGATTCGATGGTATGATTAATAAAACCTGTTGGATCACCTTTCTTGTAATTCGGAATTTCAGATAAATTCAGATTTTCATTAAAAGGAATTTTTAAAATATCTCCGATACTTAATCCTTCAGATATTTTCGGATTGTGTTTAAGCAGCTGTGAAGATTCTATTTTAAAATCACGGGAAAGAGAATAAATAGTTTCTCCCGAGCGCACCTGATGAAGAATAAATTTTTCTCCCTGGATGACAACCAGTTCATTTTCTTTCAAATTCTGGCCGTTTGAAAATCCGGAGATGGCTAAAAAGAACAAAACAAATATTGTAAACTGAAAAATCTTCATTGAACGGTCAATTTTTATAATTCGCCAAAAATAATAATAATTGACTTGCTATTCATGCGTAATTTTTACTTTTGCGTTGAAATTTCAATTCACTACCATAAAAATATTTTCATGCAGGAAAAAATTCTGATTCTTGATTTTGGCTCTCAATATACCCAGCTAATTGGCCGCAAAGTTCGCGAGTTAAACGTGTATTGCGAAATTTATCCTTTCAATCATTTTCCAAAAATCGATGAAACTGTAAAAGGAGTAATACTCTCAGGAAGTCCGTATTCAGTTCGCGATAATGATGCGCCAAAACTTGATTTAACAGAAATAAAAGGAAAAATTCCGGTTCTTGGGGTTTGTTATGGGGCGCAGTATATGGCACATTTTTTTGGTGGGGAAGTAGCTCCTTCAAACAGTCGTGAATATGGCAGGGCCAACCTCGGTTTTATAGAAAAAGAGTGTGTTCTTTTCAATAACATCAATCTGCATTCGCAGGTTTGGATGTCACACGGCGATACAATTGTGCGCATGCCAAAAAACTACAAGGTAATTGCATCAACTGAAGATGTAAATTTTGCAGCATATAAGATTGATGATGAACCGACCTGGGGAATACAGTTTCATCCTGAAGTGTATCATACAACCGAAGGAATTCAACTTCTGGAAAACTTTGTATCTGATATTTGCGGATGCCAGCAAAACTGGACTCCTGATTCGTTTGTGGAAACAACTGTTGCTGATTTGAAGCAAAAACTGGGAAACGACAGAGTTGTTCTTGGTTTATCCGGAGGAGTCGACTCCTCCGTAGCCGGTGTTTTATTGCACAGAGCTATTGGAAAAAATCTAACCTGCATTTTTGTTGATAACGGTTTGCTGCGCAAAAATGAGTTTGAGGATGTTTTGCATTCATACAAAGACATGGGGTTGAATGTGATTGGAGTTGATGCAAAAGAAAAATTCTGGAACGATTTGAAGGGAATAACCGATCCGGAACAAAAAAGAAAAGCAATCGGGAAAAATTTTATTCAGGTATTCGATGATGAAGCACATAAAATTCAGGATGTAAAATGGCTGGCTCAGGGAACAATTTACCCTGATGTAATAGAATCGGTTTCGGTGAACGGACCTTCAGCAACCATAAAATCGCATCATAATGTTGGCGGTCTTCCTGAAAAAATGAAACTGAAAATTGTTGAACCACTGCGACTGTTATTTAAAGACGAAGTACGACTGGTTGGTAAAGCACTTGGAATTAAACAGGAACTATTAGGCCGGCATCCTTTCCCAGGACCGGGCTTGGGAATCAGGATTCTGAGTGATGTTACTCCTGAAAAAGTTCGGATATTGCAGGAAGCCGACGCAATTTTTATAAATGGATTAAAAAACTGGGATTTGTACAACAAAGTTTGGCAGGCAGGAGTTATGCTGTTACCGGTGCAGTCGGTTGGTGTGATGGGCGACGAACGCACTTACGAAAATGCTGTTGCATTGCGCGCAGTGGCCTCAACCGATGGAATGACAGCTGACTGGGTGCATTTACCTTACGATTTCCTGTCAAAAATGTCGAATGAAATCATAAATAAGGTAAAAGGAATAAACCGGGTTGTTTATGATATCAGTTCGAAACCACCTGCAACAATCGAGTGGGAATAGTTGTTAAATGTATTGGAATTAACAGGTTATCTTTATACTTTAATATGGCCTGGAAATTGTGATATAGTAATTGGAAAATATAATTTTTGAGGTCATGAAAAACTATTTATTTAAAAAACATAGGAACGTTGGAATTATACTGATTTTATCCCTGCTTTTTATAATTCCGTCTTCATATGTTTCTGCTCAGGAAGCGGTTCAGCAAAATCAACTGAAATTTGGCAGATTATTGCGACTGGTTGACAGTTATTATGTTGACTCTGCCAATGTTGATGAGTTAACAGAAAAAGCAATTGTTCATTTGTTAAGCGAACTTGATCCACATTCGGTATACATGTCGAAAGATGAAGTGGATAAAATGAATGAACCATTGGTTGGGAATTTTGAAGGGATTGGAATTTCATTTAATATTTTCAAAGATACATTATTGGTAACTACCACAATTTCAGGTGGTCCATCAGAAAAAGTAGGTCTCAGGGCAGGCGACCGAATTGTTGAAGTTGACGGTAAAAATATTGCAGGTATTGGCCTGAAAAACAGCGATGTTTTCGACATGTTAAGAGGAGATAAAGGTACTACTGTAATATTAAAGGTTTTAAGAAAAAGTTATCCTGAATTACTTGATTTCACGATTGTTCGGGATAAAATTCCAATTAACAGCCTCGATGCCTCTTATATGATTAACGAAAGTACCGGCTTTATCAAGTTGAATAAATTTTCGGCAACTACCACCGACGAATTTGTTACTGCAATAAAAGATTTAAAAAAGCACCATCTGGAAAATCTGATTTTGGATTTGAGAGGAAATGGCGGCGGGTATCTTAAAACAGCAATTGAAATTTCGGAGCAGTTTTTAAAGAACAATGATTTGGTTGTGTACACCAGTGGTTTAAACGAACCAAAAAGAGAATACAGGGCAAGTGAAAGCGGCGAATTCAAAAAGGGAAACCTGGTTGTTTTGGTTGATGAAAACTCAGCCTCTGCGAGCGAAATTGTTGCGGGCGCTATTCAAGATTGGGACAGGGGAATTATTATCGGACGACGCTCGTTTGGAAAAGGATTGGTTCAAAAGCCATATTACCTGACTGATGGTTCCATGGTTAGGTTAACCACAGCGCATTATTATACACCAAGCGGGCGGTGTATTCAAAAACCTTACAATGAAGGAGTAAGCGAATATCGCAAGGATAATCAAAACAGGTTATTGTCAGGCGAAATGTTTAATGCCGACAGTATTGTCTTTTCCGATTCGTTAAAATATAAAACACTGGTAAACGGGCGCGACGTGTTCGGTGGAGGCGGCGTTATGCCCGATATTTTTGTGCCAATGGATACTTCATTTCATTATCAGTATGCGAACAGGCTTCGAAGAAATAATATCATAAATAATTTTGCACTTGAATATATGGATAAAAACCGTGAACTGTTAAAATCAAAATATCCTGATTTCAATAATTTCGAAACCAAATTTGAGGTGTCAGAAGAAATGATTGCGGAAATTGCGGATAACGGTGCAAAGGATGGAATTGAAAAAAATGAAGATAGTTTGGCATTTACCAAAAGTGATATAAAAAAGGAAATCAAAGCAATTTTAGCCCGCGACTTGTATTCGAGAGATGATTTCTTTAAAATTTATTATAAAGATGATGAGGCTATTCTTGAAGCATTAAAAGTTATAGAAAATCAGAAAGATTATAACAAACTTCTGGTTTCTACTCAACATTAAGATATGATTCATTCGTTAACAGAATGGCTCCTTAGCAACAAAATTGAGTTGCTGGGAGCCATTCTTGGTATATTGTACATTGTTTTTTCAATCAGGCAAAACATACTTACCTGGCCAACAGGACTGTTAACATCACTGTTGTATATTATTGTATTCTTCAAATCAGGTCTTTATGCCGCAATGAGTTTACAGGGTTATTATGTAGTTATTAGTATTTATGGTTGGTTTTTTTGGTTAAGAGGAAAAAATTCAGATAGCAAATCCGTCCTTGCGGTGCGATTCACAAAAAAGAAATTATGGATAAAAATTGGAACTGTTTCAATTCTGATATATTCTTTAATTCTGATTATTTTATTGAAATTCTCAGATTCCGATGTTCCTTTTCTGGATTCGCTTACAACCTCATTAAGTATTGTGGCAACCTGGATGTTGGCTAAAAAATACATCGAACACTGGATCATTTGGATTTTCGTTGATGCTGTTTCGAGCGGTTTATACATTTATAAAAATCTCTGGCCCACTGTTGTTCTTTTTATGGTATATACAGTAATGGCATTTTTAGGTTATATTGAATGGAAGAAAGATTTAAAAACTGAAAATTGAAAAGCAATCCTAAAATAATTGTAATTACAGGTGCTGAATCAACGGGTAAAAGTACTTTAACTGAAAGACTGGCAAATCATTTCGGTGTTCCATTTGTACCTGAAATAGCACGGGAATATATTGAAAACCTTGACCACAAATACAATTATGCTGATGTTGAGAATATTGCTAAAATTCAAATAGCACAGTTCCATAAAACTGTAAATTCCAATACCCGGTATATTTTTCTTGATACATGGCTCATTGTAACCAAAATATGGTTCGAATTTGTTTACAACAAAACTCCTGATTGGTTAATAAAAGAGATCGAGAAAACCAAAATAGATCTTTTTCTGGTTTGCGATATCGATCTGCCCTGGATTTATGATCCCGTCCGCGAAAATGGCGGAGAAAACAGAAAAATACTTCAAAACAAATACATTGAAAACATTACGTATTTCAATTTCGATTATAAAATTATCAGCGGAATTGATGATGAACGGTTTCAACATGCGTTAAATTTTTTAAAAGAATTGGACTAAATCGTCAACAAGAAATGCATTTTGATGTTTTTGAATACATAATTACAAAATTGTATTTAGCTTTAAACTTAAATAGCAGATAAAAAATGACAACTACCGATTTTGAAAATAAAATAGCACGAACAATAAAGAAATTAAGCGATCCTGAATCATATCAAATTGTTTGTCATCAGCATAAAATGGGTGAACCATTGCCATCGATTATAAAACTTGGAAAGGTTATTAATTTAGTTCGCGAAATTCTTTTTCCCGGATATTTTGGAAATACCTCGTTAAGAACAAACACAACCCAACATTACATGGGAGTTTATGTAGATGAACTTTATGAACTTTTAAGTGACGAAATCCTTGCCGGCATGTGTTTTGAGTGCAAGGACGAAACGGCTAATAAGGTTGAAAAACACCAGGGAAAGGCAAAAGAAATTGCATTGGAATTTATTGAGTACCTTCCAGAAATCCGGAGACAATTGGTAACCGATGTTGAAGCCACATTTTTAAACGACCCGGCTGCCCGAAATCTTGGCGAAGTTATTTTTTGCTATCCGGCAATCCGGGCAATATCCAATTACAGAATGGCACACAAACTTTTACAGCTTGATGTTCCGTTAATTCCCAGATTTATTTCCGAAATGGCCCACAGCGAAACAGGAATTGATATTCATCCCAGGGCTCAGATTGGCGAACAATTTACAATAGATCACGGAACAGGAGTTGTAATCGGATCAACATCAATTTTAGGTAAAAATGTTAAAATTTATCAAGGTGTAACTTTGGGTGCCAAGAGTTTTCCTCTCGACGAAAACGGGAATCCGATTAAAGGAATTCCGCGTCATCCAATTGTTGAAGACGATGTTGTGATTTACGCCGGGGCAACAATTCTGGGTCGAATTACGATTGGAAAAGGATCTGTAATTGGTGGAAATGTTTGGGTTACTACTGATTTACCTCCTTACTCCCGGATTATTCAATCAAAAGCGAAAGAAACTACCTTTGCACACGGAGCTGGCATATAAAATCTATTTAAATTAGAAATATTGAAAAATTTTCATTTGGTAGCTAAAACTTCATCAGGTCTTGAACAAGTATTAGCGAACGAAATAAAGGCCATTGGCGGTCAAAACATCGCATTGGGTAATCGCGCCGTTTTTTACGAGGGTGATCTTGGTATTATATACAAATCGAATTATTTACTAAGAACCGCACTGAGGATTTTAAAAGAAATTGAATTTTTTCATTTTAAAAATGTCGATCAGTTCTATTTGAAATGCAAAGACATTGACTGGCTTCAATATTTCAGTGTTGATCAAAGTTTTGTAATTCACAGTACCGTTGGAAATTCAAAAGAATTTACAAACTCAATGTTTGCCTCTCTCAAAGCCAAAGATGCTATTGCCGACTACTTCCGGAATAAATTAGGAAAGCGTCCCAATGTTGATACGGAAAATCCTGAATAGTAATTGATTTGCATGTTCACGGGGATACATGCACCATTTCATTGGATAGTTCCGGAGAATCACTTCACAAGCGTGGATATCGGATTAATCAGGGAGAAGCTCCGTTAAATGAGGTTTTGGCAGCAGGAATGATTCAATTGGCAGGTTGGTCAGGAAACAGCGATTTTCTGGACCCTATGTGTGGATCGGGAACTTTGCCAATTGAAGCTGCAATGATTGCTTATAATATTCCTGCCGGTAAATTCCGAAAAAACTATGCATTTGAAAACTGGCGTGATTTTGACCAGGTACTGTTGGACAGCGTAAAGCAAACCATTGTAAAAAAAGATTTTAAGCACAATATTTATGCATCCGATATATCGGGAAGCAATTTGTTAAATGCGCAAACCAATGCCCGGCGAGCGCTGGTTTTTAATAAAATAAAATTTCAAATTTCTGATTTTAAAGATTTAAAAATAGACTTAAACAACGGGATGATAATTATTAATCCTCCTTATGGCGAAAGATTGAAAGAGAAAGATTTAAATGAATTGTATGCTATGATTGGCGAAAGATTGAAACACCAGTTTGCTGGTAACAATGCGTGGATTTTGTCTTCTTCGATGGAAAGTTTCAAGTTTGTTGGATTAAAACCTGAAGTAAGATTAGATTTATATAATGGCTCTTTAAAATGCAAATTCAATAACTACAGATTGTTTAGCGGAAAACGAAACGAAAGAGCATAATAAAAGGGAATTAAAACATTTTAGGTGCTCTAATCCCCTGAAAACTTCTTTATCTTATTCTTAATTGGGTCTGTATATTTTCAGACTATAAAGCCTGAAATTTTGTGTTTAATGAATTTTACCTTTTATAAACCAATCTTTATGATAAATAAATCAACTGCTTTTGCAGAATTTTGTTTATGTAGTCCAACATTGCCATTGAATTGTTCCCAGGTAACGTTATTAGCTAGCTAACCTTCGAATGTTAAGAATCACAACTTCACTTAACATATCGTAACCTGACATAATAATAGTCTTACTAATAACTTTTGACAACAATCTAACACTTGTCAATGGACCAGAAAATTCTGATAGAAAAAACACTATTGTTCTTCAGTGTCAAAAACATCACGCGGTCTTGAAGATGGTCTTGGAACATCTGCACCACCGCGAATCTGAAGCATTTCTTCTTCGTTTAAAAACTCAACATCACTTACTCTGAATTCTCTTGTTTTGAAACTTCCCAATATATTTTTCATGATAAATAAAATAATTTGTAAAACATAATAAACACACATTCTGTACATATATTCCCAAATCGTAAAAAAGGTAACCCCTTATTAGAAAAAAAATGAAATTCTTTTTAAATTGCCTTTCGAAAAACATTATTAAATGACCATACTTTGCAAGTATAGATATCTCATAATCATAATTTTATATCCCTTGTTCAGTCAGGGTCAAAATCAAAACTTCATTTCAGATAGCATAAGAGCAATAGATTTGAACAAAAAAGCAATTCAGCTTTATCAAAAAGGGTTACATACTCAGGCTCTAGACACATTCTTTGAATCTCTCCAATTAAGGAAGAAAATTTATGGAAGTGAAAATTATAATCTTGCAGCGGCATATCTTGGGATTGGTGTAATCTATAAAAGTCTTGGACAATTGGACCTTGCTATTCAGAATTATGATTTGGCAGAAATCAATTATTCTCTTGCTAAAAGTTACCCATATAAACAAATGGTCAATTTATATGTCAATATCGGTACTGTTTATAGAAGCAAGCTGGATTACAATAGAGCATTACAATATTTTGAACAAGCACTTGCAATATCACAAAATGAAATAAAGGCATCACCTGAAGAAATTGCAGGTATTAACTATAATATTGCAGAAATTTATTATCGGTTAAAGAATGATGATGAAGCGATCAAATTGATTAACAATAACATTCATGATGCTAATACCGAAGATCAAATTTTATTCTATGAGTTACTTGCATTTATTTATCAAATTAAGGGAGATATATCAAAATCAAAAAAAAATTATCAAAATGCTATAGAATTAACAATTTCTATAAATGAAAAAAACCATATAAATGTTGCTATTTCCTATTTAAACTATACTAATCTTCTTATTTTAATTAATCAGTTTACAGAAGCGGAAGAAACTTTGAAAAAATCATTTGATATTATGCAACTAACTAATCCAATAAATGGACAGGTATTATGGAAATATTACTTATTTAAAGGTTTACTAGTCAATAATCAACCAGTTTCAACTCAAAATCTGGATTCCTTCAAAAAACAAAAGAAACAAAATTTGAACGAAGCCATTAGATTGTATAAAAAAGGATTGGAAGTTTTAAACTTTCCTGAAAATTATACACTAGGAAATTCTATTGATTCGGAAAGAATACTATCGTTAGTGGATTGCATTACATTATTAAAGCTGGTTGCAGACGGTTATAATGATCTTGCCAATTTGGAACAGACAAAAGACAATATTGTTTTTAGCGAATCGATGGCTCAGACCATTTATAATTATCAGATTGTTAGTTCATTAATTCAGCAGGCACGAAAAGAAATTTCCGATGACGAAAGCAAAATTCAGTTAACAGCACTCGAATATGCTACATTCTATCGGATTATTCAGATTTCTCACACAGCATATTCCATCACAAAAGATCCCAAATATCTTGAATTGGCTTTTGAGAATGCAGAACGCATCAAAAGCAGTTCGGTATTCGACAAAATTTCAAATCAACTCGCTCTTGAAAACAGCCTTGTTCCTGACAGTCTTTTAAATATGGAACAAAAACTTAATAATACAATTACAATTTTCTCAGAAAAACTATATGAGGAAAGTAGTAAATCGGAACCCGACAGCAGCCTGATTAAAGAATATAATAACGAGATTTTTGAAGCTCAACGTGATCGTGAGGAATTAAACAGATATTTGGAAACTGAATATAAGGATTTCTACAATCTTAAATATTCAAAATCAATGTTTTCCGTAAAAGATATTCAGCAAAAACTGAAAAGGGATCAAATAATTATTGAATATGTTTTAAATGAGAATGACACCATGACAGAACTTTATTCCTTTGTCATCAGCTCAGACAATATTGAATTTAGCAAACAAAAAGTGAATCATGATTTTTTAAAATCACTTGAAACCATGTTTTATTTTATGTCGAATTCAGAATACTTGTTCACAAAAAAAGAAGATTCAAAACAATTTTGTGTGGCATCGAACCAACTTTATAAAAATCTGATTTTGCCATTTAAAAATCAAATTCAAAACAAAAAAATAACCATTATTCCTGACGGGAAACTGAGTTACATCCCCTTTGATGCTTTCCTCGAAAATATACCTGACACTTCAAAAACCATTGAATTCAATCAGCTCAGTTATTTGATACGCAATTATACCATTAATTATTCCAACTCAGCAAATTTGCTTTTCAACCAAATACCGGCAAACAAGAAAACAAGAATCAATGCAATAGCCTTTGCACCTGAATATAAAGAAGGTGATTTTATTGAAAGTGCAAATCAGAAACTTACGTTAATACCATTACCTGGAGTGCAAAGAGAGGTCGCTCAGATTGCAAAAATAATTAAAACACAAATTTTCAAAGGCGTGGATGCCACTGAAAATAATTTCAGGGCAAATATTGAAAATTACGACATATTACATCTGGCAATGCACGCATTTATTAACGATTCTCTGCCCGCGTTTTCCAGTTTGGCTTTCACTCAGATTGAAACTGAAGATCCGACAAAAAATGGATTATTAAATACTACAGATATTTATAATTTTAAACTGAATGCACAGTTAACGGTGTTAAGCGCCTGTAACACTGGTACCGGCCAATTAAAAAAAGGAGAAGGAATAATGAGTCTTGCAAGGGGTTTTTTATATGCTGGTTGTCCATCAATAATTATGTCACTTTGGGAAGTTGAGGATGAAAGTGGAACGCAAATCATGACGTCGTTTTATAAAAACCTAAAAAAGGGAAAAACAAAAGATGAATCATTAAGATTGGCAAAACTGGAATATCTTGAATCCGTAAATTCGCGAAGAGCACACCCTCATTACTGGCTGGGTTTTGTAAGCATCGGAGATAACTCTCCCCTTTATATTAGTTATGATTTCTACTTTTTCATTTTGTTAATTCTGGCATTATCCGGAATTGGGATTGATCAGGGTTTACGCATAAAAAAAGCCCGTAAAAAACGGGCTTTATAGAATGTGTGTATGTTTTACCTTACTTTATCGAATATTTTAATCGTCGTAATACTGCCTTGGCATCATCTTCAAAATGACCTTTTCGTTCTATAACTGCGAGCAATTCATTTTTTGTCACTTCTTTATTCCCAAGCTTCAAGTAACATAGACTTCGATACCATTCTGCTTCCTCAATAAACAGATTATCGCCATGATTAACAACTTTTGTGTAAGCTGAGATTGCACCAACATATTGACCTAAATTCTGCAAACTGGCTCCTTTATAGAAATCAATTACAGGATTCTCATTGTTTTTTTCAGGCAACTGATTCAAAATTCTTACTACCTGGGCGTAGTCCCCATTCAAATATGGAATATTGGCTTGCTGCAATATAGTCATTTCACTGCTGACAGACCTTTCGGGAGACCATGCCGGTGATTCAAAATAGCTATCATAGGTATTATTGACAGACACTAAACTTTTGCCTAAAACACCTGCCATACCAATAAGAACAATTAGGATTGCTACACTACTTCTCCAGAATTTAATATGCTCAGTTTTGTCCACTGGAATAAGCATCTTCACCTTTTGCACTTCAGAAGATTCTTTTATACTCTTGAGTTCATTGCGTAAATTGAAAATATCAGTTTCGCTTATTGATTCATTTACCTGTTTACGTAATTCAACCTCCGCCATTAGGTCGGCATTGTCACGCATTTCCAGCAAAAATTCATCAAGTAATTCACCTTCCAGTAATCCATCGATAAAATCTTCTATGCTTTTTTCGCTGACGTTCCATGATGTTTCAGTTCGAAGAATGTTCGAAATCTGACTTCGCAGATTCATTACATCATTTTCCTGAACTGCCAAATCTATATCTTTATGCAGCCTAACTTCACCTCTTAAAGAGCGATTTTGAAACATGTCGTTTTCAAAATCAAACAGATCATTTTCTGATAATTCGTCGTTAATATAATTATCGATTTCTTCGACCGCAAACTGAGGTTCAACCGATTTTGCTACTTGCTTAAGTGTCTGGCGGAATTGTAATATATCCTTTTCAAGGATTGCTTCTTCCAATCCTTCAAATTCTTCCATGTCAAAATCATTCAATTCATCTTCAAAATCATTAACTTCAGAATCAATTTGTTTTTTATAGAATTGATTTATATTTTCGTTTGAGGTTGATTCATGATGATAAGCATGTGCTCTGGGTAAAGAGTCGTAAAAATTAATTAATTCTTCAGAAGAAAGGATTTCGTTGATTTCCTGAAAATCAGAAAAGTCATTCAACAAGTCAAATGATTCGTTGCTCGAAATTTTTGATTTGTTCAGTTTTGCAACGTTTTCTAATTTATTTCTGAGGGTTAAAATCTCTTTTTCTTCGAGTGCACTTTGAATTTCAA
Source organism: Draconibacterium sp. (assembly GCA_035467235.1). Lineage (GTDB taxonomy): Bacteria > Bacteroidota > Bacteroidia > Bacteroidales > Prolixibacteraceae > Draconibacterium. The sequence continues at coordinate 24,888 of DATITY010000653.1, forward strand.
TCCAAAGCTCCAATTCATTTTTGAGTTTGGGGTTTCGCTTTAACTCGGCTTCAAATTCAATCTTAAACTCATCTTCCAATTGCTCGAAGCAATAGTCTTCGATTTGATCGAAGTAATTTGTGTTATGTGTCATCTTCAATAATTTTTTTAAATTCTGCGTCCTGTTTTATTCTTGAAATAAGTAATTCCTTACACTTAAATTTGCGTTTCTTGGCATACTTCTCACTTTTATACCCCATTACTTTTGCAATTTCCTTGAGCGATACCTTTTCGAAAAACAATTGCATCAGTTTCTGGCAATCGGTGCTAAGTGTACCAAAGTGCTTCTGATATAATCCATACCTTTCATTTTTTTCTACCAGATCATTTAAATTATCGTCATATAAATCTTCCTGGTATGGTAATGAATCATTCAACTTTTCTTTTTCAATTCGTCTTTTTTCCAGTTGCTTTAACCACAAAAACCGACAAACCGAAAACAAATAACCTTTAAAAGAACTCTTTTCGAAAATTAAATCGTTCTCTTTAATTTTCCTGTAAATAATGATGATTGCCTCCTGAAAGATGTCACTGGCATCATCTTCACTGCCTTGGTTTTTCCTGATAAAATAATTTATGTTGTAGTAATACTGTTTGTAGATATACTGCAAAATTAAATTATCATGTCTCAGTATTCCTTTCAGAATTTGCTCGTCACTATAACCTATCATCTTCTAATGTATTATTCGATTATTACTAAAAAGGTAACCCTCAATTTAGAATTATTCTTAAATCTTGTTATTTCAAACTGGTTTTAAAATTTAGAAATTTCGCTTGTAAACAATCAATTAGGCGTAAATATAAAAAAGTAAATTCTATTAAAGAAAAAAAGTTATTAGAATTGGCGGGGAAGAAAAATAATTTTTATAGAAACAAAAAGGACGGGTTCAACAACCCATCCTTTTCTCATTAAACTAACTAACCTAACTAAACCTAAACTTATGAAAATAAACGTACCACAAATATAGTGGCAGTTTTAAAAATGCACAAAATTTTGTTGTTAAATCATGTTAAAGACAGGTCAAAAATAACACTTGTTTACTGTGCAATAAAAGTGTAATGAATTGTTCCTTTTTGAGCTGATGGTGCTTTTGGATCGGCATTAAATAATGTTCTCAATGCCGCTGCCTGAGCATAAATGACTATCTGTTCATCGCGAATGGTTCGGTCTATTCTTGGTGTCGCCTGTGTTACTTTCCCCTCACGGTTAACAACAATATCCACAATTATTTTTCCGCCACCCTGTGTTAAATACACCGGAATTGGCAAACTGGTATGATACCTGTTTTCCAGGTAATAAACAATATTGCTTTCGCCAGTGTAGTTTGTATTTTTTATAGAATCGGGATTCATGCCTGCGGTGGTTTCAACAGGCATTTTAATATCCTCAATATTGATTTTTTCCTTTGAAAGCTGGTTGTTTACATTCGACCTTAGATTTTTTGCTTCATTAACTTCCTTTAAATACTCATCATCGAAAAATTTATCGGTTGAGGTTGTATTATTTTTTTTGGAAAGGCGGTTAGAAGCTACATTTGTAAGATTATTCGCGGATTTATTTTCGGCAGCTGTTATATCTTCTGCTTTTTCTTCTTCCGGTTTCTTTTCTTCCTCCTGTATTTGTTCTTCCTCTGGTTGTAAATCAGGAAATTCAATCAACAATGCTTCTTCTCTTATATTACCCTTCATATTCACTTCAGCAAGTAAAAACGCGGCAACTAAAAGAATATGAAATACCAGTGTTCCCATTACACCATAAATATTACTCCGATATATTTTTACAAGATATTTCACTCAGCAAAAATAACAAATTAACCACGATTTGAAATCTGCCTTAATCATGCGACTATGTAAAAATGCCTTAATTGTTTGTAAAATCAGCCTTTAACGTTATTTAACAACCTGTTTTTGAAACGACGTATTTTAAAATCATTAATTTTCAAAATAGTTATTCTAAAGTGTTAATATTGACTTGCAGCTTTCCTGTTTTTTGAATGTTTAAATGAGAAGTACTTTATTCTTTTTTATCACTATGCTGGTTTTAATATACATTAAACCCAATGTTATTCTGGCTCAATCAATTGAACCAGATACTATTGCTATTGAAGATTCTCATTTACAAAAACAGGAACAATTTTACGACAGTTTAAAATACAAGGCGAGTCAGCGAAAATTAACGCAGCTTATTTATGACTTTCTTATTTCTCCTCCCAGACCATATGTTGATAAAAAAGCATTGGCCTTAAATTATTACAGTCAGTTGGAAGGCAAAATCATCTCCCAAATTAACATTAAATCACTTGATGTTTTTGGGCCAACGTTTCAGGATACATCCAGGACAGCATCAAGTAAGTTTGAAAAAGCTGCAAATAAAATACATACAAAATCAAATCTTAAATCCATTCAAAAGCTTTTGCTCTTTAAAGTGGGGGATGCTGTTGATCCGGAATTAATATATGAAAATGAACGATTAATTCGCTCATTG